>CAZPIN010000031.1:0-4334 GCA_964586735.1 uncultured Rhodobacterales bacterium
CTGCTTCCCCCGCTCGGCGCGGCAGCGCTGCCTGGCCCACCGGATGCGCAATCTTGCGGCGAAGGTGCCGGAGAGCGTGTGGCCGGAATTCAAGGCGCGGGTGAACGCGGTGTACAATGCGCCCGGCAGGGCCATAGCCCGCGATCTCGCCAAGGGGGTCGTGGCGGACTTCGAGCGCGGGCACCCTACGGCGGTGTCCTGCTTCCTGAACGACTTCGAGGCGTGCATCGCGCACCAGCGTATGCCGATCAACCACCACCGCGCGATCCGCACGACGAACCTGCTTGAGCGTCTCTTCGCCGAGGAGCGCCGCAGGCTGAAGGTGATACCGAACGCCTTCGGCGAGCGGGCGGTACTGAAGCTGATGTTCGCGGCGATGTGGCGTGCGGCGGTCCGCTGGAAGCCCATCAGGGTCCTCGAGTTCGAGGCTCGTCAGCTTGAGCGGATCCGCGTGGAGCTCTCGGAGGAGTACGGGAAGTCTACGGGCCTCCCCGCCGCTTCGCGGCGGGCCGCCCCCCATGCCAAATTATCCAGCAAGATTGGGACTTGACCCGGCCATCATTCCCGGATGGTAAGGCGGCTGGCCGGCGCCCGCCCTGTAGGACTGGAAGATCGGCCTCAGGTCGAAGCAGTCCTGCACAAGGCAGAGTATGATGTGCATGTGGTGCGTTTCGGGCACCAGCTCGGAAACAGAAGGTGGCACCAGCCAGTCCTGTTGGGGGTTCCATGGGCGGAACTTCTTTGCAATGCTCATGATGGCGAGCAGGTCACAGTCTTGGACCGGTGTCAACCCCCTGCGGGGGAATACTGGGACAGGCTCCTAGGCGATTACCAGCCTCTCCGGTGCTGCGACCGCAAGGCTGCGACTCGGCTCAGGCACTGGCGCACCAAGTCATGTCGTTGTCGTCTCTTTTTTCTGTACAAACATGCTGACCAGCATGCTGATCTGACTCTCAACGCCAGCCATGCGACCTTCCAGACGGGAAACACGGTCCGACAGTGCTCCCATATCGCGGTGGATTCCCCAGAGGAAAACCAAGATCGCGACAGTCCCTCCAAGACTGATCCATTCAATCGTGATGTCCATGTTCCTGCTCCCCGTTCCTACGGCGTTTCGTGGTCTATATGTAGCATGACAGCAAATCCTGTCAAGTCCGATGACAGCCGCCAGAGTGCCAACTGCAACAGGACTTCCTTCACCGCTGCCCTGTGCTCTGCCCAAGCAAGGCTTCCCCGTCAGCCCTCAGCCATCGACGGTGCCGGTTCCGACGCCAGCTCCTGCCAGCGATGTCAGGCTACCCGGTGCAGCTCGGTCCGCTCCATGTCGGGGGACGTTGCGCGGCACAGGTCGGTAGCATAACTGCACCGTGTCTGGAAGGCGCAGCCCAGCGGCGGATTGGCCGGCAAGGGTATCTCTACCTCCAGTCTCTGGCCGCCGCCCCTGTGGTCCGGGTCGAGCAGCGGTATCGCCGAGAGCAGCGCTTGCGTGTAGGTGTCCCGTACCGGCAGATTGCAGGACGGATCGCCGAGGCGTCGCCTCGCTGGATACCGGCGACGGTGCACCTGCGGGAGATCCGCCGCCAGGGCTACAGCGGCGGGATCACCATCCTGCGGCTTTGGCAGGCCGGGGAACGTCCGAAGGAGCCCGAGTCACCGTTGATTCGCTTCGAGACGCCTCCCGGCCATCAGGCGCGGGTGGACTGGGGGCAGTTTCGGGCTGGCGCTGGCCGCCTCTCGGCGTTCGTGTGCGTTCTGGGCCACAGCCGCTACGAGTTCGTGCTTGCGGACAGCGAGCGGCTTGAGACGCTTGTGGAGGCCCACGGGCGTTTCTTCGAGGCGCTTGGGGGCGTTCCCTACATGCTGCTGTACGACAGCATGAAGACGGTGATCGCCCGCCGCGACGCCTACGGCCCCGGCGAGCGCCGCCTCAACGCCGGCTTCCGGGAGTTTGCAAGGCGCCACGGGTTCCTGCCGAGACTGTGCCGCCCGCGCCGGGCGCAGACGAAGGGCAAGGCGGAGCGCTTCATCCGGTATCTGAAGGAAAGCTTCTACATCCCGCTGGAAGCCCGTCTGAGGGCCTCCGGAGAGGCTCTGGACGCTACAAGGGCAACGCCGAGGTCTCTTCCTGGTGCGCGACGTGGCCAGCGTTCGGACACGCGGCGAGACGAAGCGGGTGGTATCGGAGGCGTTCTGGGAGGAGCGCGGGCATCTGCAGCCGCTGCGCCGCCCGTGGTCCGGGTTGAAGGCGCCGCCCCCGCCGGCGCTTACGCGCGCTTCGGTGCGGCAGCACAGCCTGTCGGTGTACAACGAGTTCGGGAGGGCGGCATGAGCGACCTGTACCATGAGCGGCTTGCGCACCTTTGCGAGTCGCTGAATCTTCCCGGCGTGCTGGACGGCTACGCGTCGCTTGCGGCCGGGGCGAGCGAGCGGGGGCACGGTTTTGCGGAGTTTCTGGAGGGCGTTCTGCGCTCGGAGCGGGATGTCCGTCGGGCTCGCTCCTCGCTGGCGCTGGTGCAGCAGGCGGGGTTTCCGGCGGCGAGACGCTGGAGGAGTACGACTTCGCCTTCGCGTCGTCGGCTCCGAAGCGTCAGATCGAGGAGCTTGCTTCGCTGGCGTTTGTCTCGCGGGTGGAGAACGTGCTTCTGCTGGGACCTTCCGGGGTGGGCAAGACGCGCCTTGCGATCGCGCTGGGGCTTCGCGCGGCGCAGTCCGGGCTTCGGGCGCTGTTCACGACGGCGGCGGACCTTGTGCTGAAGCTGGAGACGGCGCAGCGCCAGGAGCGTCTCGACAGGTATCTTCGGACGCTTGCGAATTACCGCCTTCTGGTGATCGACGAGATCGGCTTCCTTCCTCTTGCCCGTGACCAGGCGCACCTGTTTTTCCAGGTGGTTGCGGCGCGTTACGAGCGCGGCCCGGCGGCGCTGACGTCGAATCTGGGCTTTGGCGCGTGGGACGGGGCGATTGCGGGCGACGGGGTGCTTACGGCGGCGATGGCTGAGGGTTGACTTGGTGTGCGGCATGGCGGACGGGAGGGTGTCATGTTGCGGTTGGTACACTGGCGGCAGGCAACGGGTTGACTGAGCATGCTATCGTGCTATATTGGCCGTGACACGCCATAGGAATGGGGAGCAGGAGCATGAGCGTCACGATTGACTGGATCACCCTAGGGGGAATCTTCGCGATGTTGGTGTTCCAATGGGGCATCTATCGCGACATGAGAACGCTGTCGGATCGCGTTTCCCGTCTGGAAGGTCGGCTGTCTGGCATTGAGACTCAGATTGCATCGCTTTCGGACCACGTTTCCCGCCTGGAAGGTCGGCTGTCTGGTGTGGAGAGCGTGATCGGAATTCGGTTCAGAACACCTGAACTGAATAGAGAGATGGCGTGACCTAGTGCACCAACGCTTGACCCGAATCGCGGCCTTGCGAGTGCAGCGCCGGAGCTGCTGGTCATCGCCTAGAGGGCTGGGGTACCCCGCTGGGTGGTGCGGTCATTCGTCGCCGCACGGATTCGGAGTTTGGCGACTCTCTCGTCGGTTCCGAGACAGCCGCTTTCCGAGCTGCGAACTGTTACTTGGCAGGTGTCACGTACTGGCAGATTGCAGGGCGGACCGCCGAGGCGTCGCCTCGCTGGATACCGGCGACGGTGCACCTGCGGGAGGTCCGCCGTCAGGGCTGCAGCGGGGGGGCACCACGCTGCGGCTCTGGCTTGCCGGCGAGCGTCCGAAGGAGCCCGAAGAGCCGGTGGTTCGCTTCGAGACGCCTCCGGGCTATCAGGCGCGGGTGGACTGGGGGCAGTTTCGGGCTGGCTCTGGCCGCCTCTCGGCGCTGGTGTGCGTTCTGGGCCACAGCCGCTACGCTTTCGTGCGGTTTGTGCCCGACGAGCGGCTTGAGACGCTTTTGGAGGCCCACGAGCGTTTCTTCGAGGCGGCGGGGGGCGTTCCGTGCACGCTGCTGTACGACAACATGAAGACGGTGGTCGTCCACCGCGACGCCTACGGCCCCGGCGAGCACCGCCTCAACCCCGGCTTCCGCGACTTCGCGAAGCACCATGGCTTTCGGCCGAGAGTCTACCGTCCGTACCGGGCGCAGACGAAGGGCAAGGTGGAGCGCTTCCTCCGGTATCTGAAGGAAAGCTTCTACGTCCCGCTGGAAGCCCGTCTGAGGGCCTCCGGGGAGGCTCTGGACGCGGCGCGGGCCAACGCCGAGGTTTCGGTCTGGCTGCGCGACGTGGCCAACGAGAGGACGCACCGCGGGACGGGACGGGTTCCGTCGGAGGCGTTCTGGGAGGAGCGCGGCCATCTTCTGCCGCTGTGCCGTCCGTGGGGCGGGCTG
>CAZPIN010000032.1:0-3427 GCA_964586735.1 uncultured Rhodobacterales bacterium
GACGCTGCCAGCGGACGCTTCCGCAAGCGTAACGACAACCGTCTCATTGGGCTCGGAGACGATGTCACCGAGTACCGAAACGGTGATAGACTGCGTTGTTGGGCCGCCAGCTGTGAACGCCAGTTCCCCATCGCTTGGCACCACCGTGAAGTCAGCGTCATCGCCCTGGGTTGCCGTGCTGCCGGCAAAGCTGAACATTACAGTCGCGTCGTCCGTCTCAGACAGCGTTACTGTGAAGACAAGGGTGTTGGGGGTGCCGCCGGGGGCGGGCTCCTCAACAGAAGCAGGAATGGGACCGCTGATGGAGAAGCTGGGCGGGGCCGCTACGGCATTAGTAGTCCAATCGCTCTCGACGGTTTCGTCCGTACCGCCACCGTCGGTGAACGACACAACCACCTGCAGGCGTTTGCCCGCGTCGGCAGTGACTGGCGTGTAGGCAGCCGAAGTCGCGCCTGCTATGTCCACTTCGTTGGCGCCGCTGGCGTCGTCTGCCCTTCGCCACTGGTAACTGAATGTACCGAGGCCGTTGGTATCAGCAATGGCCGTCGTCACCGCACTCACTGCCTCTCCGACCGTCAACGTGCCGGAAATCGTCGGCCTGCCGGAGGCAGGGGAATTACCAGACTGAGCCGCTGCCTGTACGGTACCGGAAGACGGGTAGGCTTCGCTGGTCCGCATCTCGGGGAAGTTTTGCTGGTCGGTAAAGCTAACCGTGACTCGGATACGCTTGCCCGCATCGGCGTCAACCAGCGTATAGGTATCCGAGTTGGTGCCGATATTGACCGAATTCGAGGTGCCGTCGGCATCCACTCGGTGCCACTGGTAGGTGAAGTCGCTGTCAGCTGCTGGCAGCAGGTCCGGGTCGTCGATGGGCTGCCTTGCCGCCGTTAGCATCTGCCCGACAGCAGCCGTTCCCGAAATCGTCGGCTCGCCAGTTGCTGGACGATTGGCCCTTGCCCCGACGGTTACCGATGCCGTGTTTCCGCCGGAGGTGGAGTCGACTTGGTATGTGTCCGCACTGCTATCCTGGATTGCAAGCGTCACCATTTGATTGGTAGCTCCCGCAGCCAGAGTGTTGGTTGGCACCTCCACATCCACCGTTGCTGAGCCAGCTCCGAAAGTTGCAGTGGTCACAGGTGTGTACGTAGCAGGGAAGTCGCCAGTGATGCTGATCGTCACCTCCAGCGTGGCGGATGTGTCTCTCGCCACCCGGGAGAGGGTGAACACCGCGGGATTGCCGCCAACGACGCTCTCGCCTCCCGTTTTGGGAGCAACGGTGATTGCGGGCAGCGCCGCCGCCACAGCGGGTGTCCACTCGCTTTCGCGGCTTTCCGGCCATCCGTCGCCGTCGGTAAACGTCACAACCACCTTCAGGTGATTGCCCAAGTCTCCCGCGGCTGGCGTGTAGCTTGCCGAGTCCGTTCCTACGTCCGCTTCGCCAGCGCCCTGATCGTCGGTCGCCACTTTCCACTGATAGGTGAGCGTACCCAAATCATTGCCGTCCATAACGTCTGTGGTGTCCGCCATCAGCGAACTTCCCACTCTGACCGAACCGGTAATCGTTGGAGTGCCTTCTGCGGGCTGGTTGTAAGGGCGGGAGAAGTCGGTGAGCAGCGTGTGTATATCACCCACGCCGTCTGTGAACATAGCGCTGCCAAGCACCTTGTACGTTTCAATATTGCTTAAGCTGCCGTCCACCGTGTAAGTGTCAGCGAGAACCTCCGCTGCAACGGCCATTGGATAGTTGGCCAAGCTGATCGGACGGTCAAGGGTGGCGTAATCCGTGTCCTCGGGAAACAGCCAGTATTGGTACATCCAGTTTGGATTCACGGCCAATCCGTCAGGGTCTGTGATTGCAGAGGTATCAATGCTCATTGTTTCCCCGTCGCTGAAGGTGCCAGAAAGTGTTGGCCTGCCGGATGGCAGCCGGGACCGAACAGTGTTCGCAGGATAGGCGTCGCTAGTGTCAGGGGTTTCGCGGGTAGCACCGTCCTCAAAGGAAACGGTGACCCGAATCCTCTTGTTGAAGTCCGCCTGCACAAGATCGTAGGTCCGCTCGTCGGCGTTTGGAATGTTCGCCCAATTCGGCGTGTTGCCGGGGTCGCCTCGTTGCCACTGGAAGGTAAAACTGGAATCAGTCAGCGGAGGCACGCCATTCCCGTCCGAGATCGTTCCACGTTCGGCCGTAAGTGTCTCTCCGACACGGGCTGTACCGGAAATTGTGGGCTTGCCAGAAACGGGGCCATTAACGATTTGGGTTGGCTGCCCGCAAATGTGGTTCAAATTGCCGTCACCATCAGCCCATCTAGCGCATGGAACAAACCTGCTGCCTACGTCTCGATCCCGAACGCGGTGATACCCGCCGCCATCTTCAACCTGCAGGCCGGTTGTAATCACCTCCGCAATCGAGGTAAAGCTTTCCATCGATCCAGGAACAACGTAAATGTCCTGGCGTGTAGAGCCGGTTGCTCCATCCGAATCCAGACCTCTAACGTCATTAGCCCATAACCATAATTCATTGCCTGGCCTGATGACATCACTATCCTGAATAGGAGAAGAATCTGCCCCGGGCGCTGTGGAAATTCTGAATCGCAGGTTGCTAGAGGGCGCCGCGCTGGTGTCGGCGGGTGCATTGTTGATTGTGCCGACAAGATTAACCAAAAGGAGGCCATCGAAACCACCTTCCGTCCAAGCGGCGGTCTGCGCTGTTGTGTTCCGGTCGAGCATACGAGACATTGTCCAGCCAGTATGCCCTACTACGCTGCTTTTATCCGACGTCCTGCTCGTAGGGATACTGACGTCGCTATAGGTGTGCGAAACCTCGATATAATAGGTAGTGTCTGGTTCGAGGTTACCTGCATTGGCTGGCATGGTTGGTACGGTAAACAGGTTCCAGGTATCGATTACAAGCGCCGAATACAGCCTGTCCGGATTGTCCAGCGTTACGGCTCCATTCTGAGTTGGGCCGGTTCCGGCTGCGTTTTGCGGAAGCAGCCGCACCACCAGCCCAGACAGGTCAAGCGTGCTGGCTACAAAATCTGGCTCACCAGCCTCGCCGTATACAGAGGTTTGCACCTCAGGCGGGCCCGGTTGTGTAACTGACCCCACTCTTTCGACACCGGGTATTTCATCTCCTACCTGCGCGAACCGATTTGTAATATAGCTAAACTTCAGGCGGACGGCGGAGAGCGTGTAGCCGTTGGTATTGGCACCGGTGGTAAATGGCTGCGCCACAGCTTGGGCGGAGGTGACGCGCTGAAGAGAGCCGGCGGAGTGGCTTGCTACCAGGACCGTAGTGATGGTGGACTGCGCGGTGGCCGACGTTGGCGCAGCTGCAGCTAGAAGGCCGACCGCACTAAGGAGTGCACCCGCGATCCAGTCCGGTCTGTTGCTATGTATCGCCCGGCTCATGGTACCTGCCTTCCCA
>CAZPIN010000033.1:0-2964 GCA_964586735.1 uncultured Rhodobacterales bacterium
CGGGTCTCGCCGACAAGCGGATGCTCGCCCAGCTGCGCCCACCGCTTCGCGAAGACGGGAATCGTCTCGGCCTCGCAGCGCTCAACGACGCCCTCCTTCTCCATGAGACGCAGGTTTTCCAGCGCCGCCGCGCAGCACGCGGGATGCCCCGAATAGGTGTGTCCGTGGATGAAGTCGCCGCCGCCTCCGGCGATGGCGTCGCCGATACGATCGTTGACCAGCACGCCGCCGACGGGCAGGTAGCCGGAGCTCACGCCCTTGGCGAAGGTCATCATGTCGGGCTTGATGTCCAGGGTCTGCGACCCGAACCATTTGCCGGTGCGGCCGAAACCGCAGATCACCTCGTCGGCGATGAGCAGGATGTCCCGTTCGGCGCAGATCCGCTGGATCTCCGGCCAGTAGCTGTCGGGGGGGATGATGACGCCGCCCGCTCCCATCACCGGCTCGCCGATGAAGGCGGCGACCCGCTCCGCTCCCTCCTCGTCGATGGCCGCTTCAAGGGTCCTGGCCGCGTCGAGGCCAATCTGCTGCGGGTCGGCCTGGCTGCCCTGCGGGTAGGTGTAGGGCGCCGCTATGCGGCGGACGGAGTCGGCCATGACGTCGCCGCCCTGCGGTGCCATGGCGGGGTAGTAGGTGAGGGCGGCGCCGGCGATGGTGCTGCCGTGGTAGGCGCGGTCGCGGGTGATCAGCAGCCTGCGCTCGGGCTGGCCGGCGATGTTCCAGTAGTGGCGGGCGATGCGGTAGGCGGTGTCCACCGCCTCGGAGCCGGAGGAGGTGAAGAACACCCGCTCGAAACCGTCCGGCGAGAGCCGGGCAAGCGTCGCGGCAAGACGCGCGGCGGGCGGATGGGTGGTTGCGAAGAAGGTGTTGTAGTAGGGCAGCTGGCGCATCTGCGCGGCGGCGGCGTCGGCGATCTCGTCGCGCCCATAGCCGATGTTGACGCACCACAGGCCGGCCATGGCGTCGAGGTAGCGGCGGCCGTCCGAGTCCGTCAGGTATACGCCCTTGCCCGACACCATGACGCGGGCCCCCTCGGCGTTGAGGCTGGCGGTGTCGGTGAACGGGTGGAGATGATGGGCGGCGTCAAGCCGCTGGATGGTGGCGGTGTCGTCTTGCATGGCGGTACCTCGATGGCGCAGCGGGCGCCTGGGGAAGGCGCGTCGGGCGCTGGCCCCCGAAGTCTAGCGAAGGCGACATACCTTCCAAGTGGCTGTATAGTGGAGGCAACGAAATCTGTCGGGGGAGGAACCATGCACCCGATTCGCATCCTTGCCGCGGCGGCTGCTTTCATGCTCGTCGCCGCGCCGTCCCTGGCCCAGGTGGTCAACGTCTACAACTGGTCGGACTACATCGACGAGGACATCCTCGACGAGTTCAAGGCCGAAACCGGCATCGACGTCGTCTACGACGTCTACGACAGCAACGAAATCCTCGAGACCAAGCTGCTGGCGGAGGGCAGCGGCTACGACGTGGTCGTGCCTTCGGGGACGTTCATTGCCCGCCAGATCCAGGCGGGGGTGTTCCGCCCTCTGGACTACGGCAAGCTGCCCAACAGTCGGCATCTGTGGGACGCCATCAAGGAGCGCACCGAAAGCTACGACCCGGGCGGCCAGCACTCCGTCAATTACATGTGGGGCACCACCGGCTTCGGCTACAACATCGGCGACATCGAGGAGCGGATGCCCGACGCGCCGGTCGGCTCCTGGCGGATGCTGTTCGATCCCGAGGTGGTGTCGCGCTTCGCCGACTGCGGCGTGCATATGCTGGACGCTCCCAACGAGACGTTTCCCGCCGCCCTCAACTATCTGGGCCTTGACCCCGACAGCCGCGACCCCGACGACCTGAAGAAGGCCGAGGAGGCGCTGGCGGCGATTCGCCCGTACATCCAGAAGTTCCACTCCTCGGAGTACCTCGACGCGCTGGGCAACGGCGACATCTGCCTGGCCATGGGCTGGTCCGGCGACGTGTTCATTGCCCGCGACGCGGCCGCCGAGGCCGAGGCCGGAGACGACGTGGAGTACGTCATTCCCGGCGAGGGGGCCCTGATGTGGTTCGACCAGATGGCGATTCCCGCCGACGCGCCGAATCCCGAGGGGGCGCACACCTTCATCAACTACATCATGCGGCCCGAGGTGATCGCCAAAGCCTCCAACTACGTCTGGTACGCCAATGGCAACAAGGACTCGCAGCCTCTGCTGGAGGACGACGTGCTGGGCGACCCGGCGATCTATCCCGACGCGGCGACGATGGACCGGCTCTATACCACCCAGCCGTATGACCAGAGAACGCAGCGCCTGATCAACCGCGCCTGGACGCGGGTCAAGACCGGACAGTAGGCGGCAGAGCGGGGCCTGGGGGCTCGGCGATGGAAGAGCGCGGCGTCATCGTCGCGTTCGAGGCGGTCACCAAGCGGTACGGCGACGTCAAGGCAGTCGACGCGGTCGACCTTGAGGTGAGGGAGGGGGAGTTCTTCGCCCTTCTGGGGCCCTCCGGCTGCGGCAAGACCACGCTGATGCGGATGCTGGCGGGTTTCGAGGAGCCGTCCGAAGGGCGGATTCTGCTCGACGGCAAGGACGTGGCCGGGCTGCCGCCGCACCGCCGGCCGGTCAACATGATGTTCCAGTCCTACGCCCTGTTTCCCCACATGACCGTGGAGCGCAACATCGCCTTCGGCCTTCGCCAGGACGGCCTGCCGCGCGAGGAGGTCGCCAGCCGCGTCGACCGCGCCCTGGCCCTGGTGCAGCTGGAGGGATTCCGCAGGCGCAAGCCGCACCAGCTGTCCGGCGGCCAGCGGCAGCGGGCGGCGCTGGCCCGTTCGGTGGTCAAGGAGCCGCGGGTGCTGCTGCTCGACGAGCCTCTCGGCGCCCTCGACAAGAAGCTGCGCCAGGAGACCCAGATCGAGCTGGTCAACATCCAGGAAAGCCTCGGCATCACCTTCATGGTGGTCACCCACGACCAGGAGGA
>CAZPIN010000034.1:0-19306 GCA_964586735.1 uncultured Rhodobacterales bacterium
CGTCGAAGGTCCTTACTTCGGCCGCAAGCCCGCCGTCCTCCAGCGCCTCCTCAAGCATCGCCACCCGTTCCTTCTCCGAGAACACAGGCTTCTTTTCATGGCTGAGGGCCACCCCGATCACCAGGCTGTCCACCAGCCGCAGCGCGCGGCGTATGATGTCGATATGGCCCTTTGTTACGGGGTCGAAGGTTCCCGCGTAAATTCCCACCCGCGAAGGGCCGGCGGCGGCGCCTGGACTGTCCACGATTCTGTCCGCTCAGCCGCTTTTGATCCAGTCGGCGAGAGCAGCGTTCTCCCGCTCCAGTCCCTCGATGCGAGCCTTGACGGCATCGCCAATGGAAATGACGCCCACCAACTTCTCGCCGTCCTTGACCGGCATGTGGCGGAACCGCTTGGTCGTCATCACCCGAAGCACCTCGTCGATGGAGTCCGATGGCGCGGCGCACACGACGTCGCGGGTCATGTAGTCGCTGACCGGCCGCTCCATGCATCCCGCCCCCTGGGCCGCCAGCGCGCGCACCAGGTCGCGCTCGGAAACGATGCCTGCCAGGTCGGTGGATTCGCCGGTCACCACCAGCGCGCCAATGCGCAGCTGGGCCAGCTTCCCGGCGGCTGCCGCCACGGTGTGGCCTTCGGGGATCGACTCGATGGCCTGCGACCCCTTGCCCTTCAGGATTTGGCCGACGTTCATTCCAGCTACCGTAAGAGCGGGCTCCCTGCGCCCAAGGCTATGATAGCGCAACCGGCCGCCAATGGCAATTCGGCGCCGCCAGAGGGATTGTAAAGCGCCTCCCGTCTCCGCATAGTGTGCGGGACTCCACTGCGAAGGAAACAACATGGACGAGCGAGTCGAGCGAAGCGACGATGAGTGGCGCAGCCTCCTCTCGGATGACGCCTATCGCGTCGCCCGCCGCGGCGCCACCGAGCGTCCTCACAGCCACCCCGGCTTTCCCGACACCCCAGGCACCCTGAACTGCGTGTGCTGCGGCGCGACGCTGTTTCGCACCGCGGACAAATTCGAATCGGGCACCGGCTGGCCCAGCTTCACCCAGCCCGCCAGCGACGACGCGCTGCGCGAGCGCGAGGACCGTTCCCTCTTCATGCGGCGCACCGAGGTGCTCTGCAGCCGCTGCGACGCGCATCTGGGGCATGTGTTTCCCGACGGTCCGCATCCCACCGGCCTGCGCTACTGCATCAACGGCGTGGCCCTGGTCCATCAAGCCAGCGAGTAGCGCGGCATGCCCGCCTCCAGCGAACCGCCCCGAACGGCGGACGTTCTGGTCATTGGCGCCGGTGTCGTCGGTCTGGCTTTCGCCCTGGCGGCGGCCCGGGCCGGCGCGCGTACGCTGTGCGTCGATCTGGCGCCCGCACCGCCATCCGCAGCCGAGGACCCCCGCACGGCGGCGCTCTATCCACCGGCGGCCAGGTTTCTCCAGAGCCTTGGAGCCTGGCCGGACGCCCAGCCACTGCGGGACATCCGCGTGGTTGACGAAGGCGGCAGGCACGGACGTACCGCTAGCGTCAGGCTTGGCGGCAAAGACATCGGCGGCGAGCACATCGCCTGGAACGTCGCCAATTCCGACCTCCACGCCGCGCTGGCGGACGCCGCCGGACGGCAGCCGAATCTGGACGTGCTGCGCCCGCGGCGGGTAGTCCAGATGCTGCGCCGGGAAGACGCCGCATTGGCCATGCTTGATGACGGCAGCCGCGTGCGGACGCAGCTGGTGGCGGCAGCCGACGGCGCCGAATCCACGAGTCGGGAAATGGCGGGCATACCGGCGCTGCGATGGAACCACGGCAAGACCGCCCTGACTTTTCTGGCAAAGGCCGAACGCAATGCCCATCACGCCTGCGTCGAGATTCACGCCAATGGGCAGACGCTCACGCTGGTACCGGCGACGGAGGGGCGCATGGCGACGGTCTGGACCCTGCCGCAGGACGAGGCGCGGGCAATGCTGGACAAGCCGCCCGAATCCGTGGCCGAGGCCGCAAGCCGGCTGACGGCGCCGCATGTCGGGCGCCTCAAAGTGCTGGTAGGGCCGCGTCCATGGCCGATTCGGTGCCTCTGCGCGCGCCAGCTGACATCGCGGCGGCTGGCACTGCTGGGTGAAGCGGCCCATGTGCTTCCACCAGCCGGCGCCCAGGGACTCAATCTCTCGCTGGCCGACGCCAGCGCCTTGGGAGAACTCGTAAGCGACGCCCTTGACCGCGGCGATGACCTGGGCGGCGGCAGAATGCTTGCGGCGTATGCCCGCCGACGGATGCCCGACATTGCTATGCGCGGCATGTTAACGGAGGGCTTTGCGCGCGCCCTGGAACCGGCCAAGGCTCCCATCGCCCCGCTGCGCCGCGCCGGCATCCGCGCCATCGCCGGCAGTCCTCTGTTTCGCAGCGGCATAGCGCGATGCATAGCCGGCGCTGCCGGTTAGCCGCGCCGCGGAGACTCTCACTATGGGCTTTTCGCTGATGGAACACGAAGCGGCGCTGCGGCTGGGCGCGTTTCTGGGCGTCTTCGCCGCGATGGCACTGTGGGAGATGGCCCGCCCGCGGCGCGGCCTGGTCGCATCCAAACCCCGGCGCTGGACCACCAACTGGGCCATCACGGCGCTCGACACGCTGGTGGTGCGGCTGCTGTTTCCGGCGGCGGCGGTCGGCGCCGCATGGGACGCCGCCGCCAACGGCTGGGGGCTGTTTCACCATCTCGATACGCCGCTGTGGCTGGAAGCGCTCGCCACCGTGGTGCTGTTCGACCTGCTGATCTATGCGCAGCACGTCGCCAGCCACAAGATTCCCGTGCTGTGGCGAATCCACCGGGTTCACCATTCCGACCGCGACGTCGACGTTACCACCGCCATCCGCTTCCATCCGGTGGAAATCGCCCTGTCGATGCTACTCAAGATCGGTGCGGTCTATGCCCTCGGCGCGCCCGCCATCGGAGTGGTAGCCTTCGAAGTCCTCCTCAATGGCTGCGCGATGTTCAACCACGCCAACATACGCATTCCGCGTTCTGTCGACCGCCTTCTCAGGCTGGTACTGGTCACACCCGACATGCACCGGATTCACCACTCGGTGCGCCCCAAGGAAACCGACGCCAACTACGGATTCAACCTGCCCTGGTGGGACCGCCTGTTCGGCACCTACATCGACCAGCCCGCCGGCGGCCATCTGGAAATGGGCATTGGACTGCGCCAGACGCAGGACGACCGCCCCACCCGTCTTGGATGGTCGCTCATGTATCCGTTTCTGCGTGACCGCAAATGAGCGGCCCCGCCACCAGCCTCGCCGACGTACAGAGGCATCTTGCCACGTTGGGCATGGACACCAGCGCGCTGGCGGCAACCAAGGAAGTAAAGGCTCCGCCTGGCATTCGCACGCTGGTGCTGGCGGTAGCCTGCCGCGAGAGCATGTGGCGGGAGTTTCGGGCGTCGCCCGAATTCGGCGATGGCAGCCCCTCGCCGCTCGACCGCTGGAGCCGCCGAGTCCTTGACGCGGTGGCGGACGACCTCGACTGCGTTGCTCTCTACCCCTTCGGCGGCCCTCCCTACTGGCCGTTTCTCTCCTGGGCGAAACTGGCAGGCGGCCTGTGGCAGTCCCCGATCGGACTCAGCGTGCACGAGGAATACGGCCTCTGGTACTCCTGCCGAGGCGCGCTCGCCTTTGCGGACGACTTCGACATTCTCCCGCCTCGCACCACCACTGCGCCATGCGAATCCTGCGACGGCCAGCCCTGCACCAAAGCCTGTCCCGTGGGCGCGTTCCAGTCGGGCAGCTACGACGTCGACCGATGCGCCGCGCATCTTTCCACGACCGAGGGCGCCGAATGCCTGAATCGGGGATGTCTTGCCCGCCGGGCCTGCCCCGTAGGCGCCACCTATACGCACGCGCCAGAGCGCGCGGAGTTTCATATGCGGGCCTTTCTGGCCGTCCGCCGCGGCAATCCATAGGCTGCGCGTCCGCTTAGCGTGCAAGCAGAGGCTCAAATATATGTGGTATACTTTCTTCGAAATACTTTTTAACCATTCTGACTGCATCTTCTTGATTTTTCTCGTGCCTTAGCTGTTTTGCCCACTTTCGACCTGGGTGCATGGTATCCCACCAACTGGCCTCACTCCCTCGTCGACCTTTGCCAGGGTCGTTATTGCCAAATCCTTCCAGTGCCTGATTCCATACAGGTCTGTAATAGTCAATCAAAAACTGCTCCGCCTGAGTTACCCAAACTGGAACCACAGTAAGGTATCTATACGTAAAATCATGAACGGACAAGTTTTCCGCTTCTGCAATTGACTGCCTGTGCTTTCGCACTCGATTGGCTACATACGGCTTTGACAAGTCGACATCGCTTGCTATTCGCGTCCCTTTCTGTACTGCTTTTCCAACATATATTGGCCGATTAGTGTTTGAAATTTCGGTATAAGCACTAAAGTTCCCTGTGTAATACAGCGAATATACACCGGGACCAAGACTCTCTTGATCTTCGTCGAGAGATATTCGCGACTGCCTTTCAAACTCCACTACAAATCCCATCATTAGATTGGTTATTGTAAGCGGATCGTATGGTACTTTCATGGCTGCCTAATCTCCACTACGGCTTCATAAAGCCTTGCGTTCTTGGGGGTAACGCAACGTACGCTAGAGTTCACAATGCTGCTACCCACTCTCTTGGGTCTTGGGTGATGTATATCCACAACTTTCAACCCTCTTGCGTCAGCAATCCGGGCCAGAAACCTGTCTGTTGGAAATGGCACTCCCTGAACAATGCTGTTTCCAATGACAATCAACGCGGTTGCACCAGATCGTAGGCACCAGCGCATACCATCTGCAAATCTAACGCAGTCATTCAGGTAGGAAGTCACATAGTTTGCCCACCCATCTCCGCCGTATATTCCGCGATCACGGTTTTTCTTTCGAATATTGTTTACAGTTCTTACTATCTCATGATCATCAATGGACTCGTGGAGTGGGATACTTTGCCTGTCGCGAGCTAACTGCCAATACGTTCCAAAGTTCTTTTCCTCAAGTTCCCTGAGCCCCTTTGGCGAGTCGTAGTAACCCAGCCAGTACAAATGCGGGCGAGTATTCCGATTGTAGTGGTAATTGTTTGCATAGGGTGGTGACGTAACCAGCAAGTCGATGCTCTCTTTTGGTATTGTTCCATATCCCTCGAAGAACGACTTCACATGGATCTTTCCGTCCGGACGTACCTTTTGCTTCCGCTGTACCTTGTACCACTCTATATCCGATGCCATGTCGCTCAACTTCGCTGCAATGTGCTGTTCGACTGGGTAGTCATAAACGTTTGGCCGTCCCACTGCTGCCCGACGTCCCAGACTCGGCTCATAGGAGTAATTGCTGTAATCGACCATGGTCGCCGCAAATGCCAGGCGAATCAGGTCCCTTATCCTTTTGTCGCTTTGTTGAGACGCAAATTCCAGTGCCCGCAAAACCTTGCGTTCTACCTTTGGGCTGTAAAACGCCTCCCTAGTGCGAAATCCATCCGGTGGCAGCAGCCTAGGCTTGATCCTCTTCTGCTCCAGAAGCCGCTGTGCGGCGGACCGAACAGCCTCTGCAGAGACCCGATGGGCCCGCAGCTTCAGCTGTGCCGCAAACGCCGCATAGGGATTGATCTCGAAACCAACCGCCTCATGCCCCGCTAGGTCAGACTCGACAAGAGTAGTTCCAACCCCAGCGAACGGGTCTAGCACGATCTCCTTGTGGTCATTTGTATAGCGGTTCAGTGCATCCGCTATGAAGTGCTGGCTGAAGCCCGCGATCCATGGAACCCACCTGTGCACAGGCACGTCGCGATTGGACATGAACGCAGGATCATGAAAGTCGGCGGCACGCATTGCATCCCCTATCGCAGATGCTGCCTTTGGAAGGGCTTGCTGAGGCTGGGTCATAGCATACTACTCATCTAGCAATCGTGTGCAGCATCACCACCGGCAAGCTGGGGCCGCTGTCGCCTTTGGGCGCATACGGGAAACGTTCGACCTCGGCCAGAAGCGAACTGGTCATCCCCAGCCCGCCTGCCACTTCTCGCATTCCTAGGCATCAGTCGCTCCTGTCAGTACCCAGTCTTGGGCACCTTCCGTTGCATGTAGCACGAAGAAGATAGTCGCTCAAGATACTGTTGTCAACCGATTTACCGACGCAATATGCGGTAGCTTCCACGCTTGAGATCAGGCACCCAACGTGAGGCAGTACGATAGCAGAAGTGATCATGCGAGGCTTTCCTGCCCTAGCCTCAGAAACCCGGTGTACCCCGAGATGCTGGAACACTCTGAACTGCTTAGGCTCCTCTGAAGCATGTGCTGTCTGCCCTCAATGCGCTGACGGTCGGCCTCCAAATTCAGCTCCTGCAGAACCGCCGGGCTATCCACCTCCCCAGAGTGCCAAGGGATGTTTCAGGCCAGCGAAGCGTCCAGACCTGCACCTCAGCTGAGAAATTTCAGATGGCGTCAGGCCTCCGTCTTCCTCGTACATGGGCACCCAATATCTGTCCTCTGACGAGTCCACCGAAGAACGAATCAGACAGCACGGCAGCTTGCTCCCAGTACCATGCCCACGGTGTTTCGGACGGCACTGGTTTTCCAAAATTCCCTGCCGCGCAGACTCTGCGAGGCGATTCGGCCAAGCAGATTCGAGCGCCGAGTCGAGTGCGGAATTCGCCGTACCAGTGTTGCCAGAAAGGCGAACGAATCGGCAACATTAATCTCCGTGAAAAGGCGAACGAATCGGCAACATTTGCCCTGAGAGCACAGGCGAACGAATCGGCAACATCGGTTTGGGGTGTCGTTTGAATTGAATTTTTAGACGGTCTTAAAAGCAACACGCGAGGGCGATAGATCCTTACCGGTAAAAGAGTTAGCGTCAAAATTTTTTGGAGCATTTGACATTTGACTCGAACCTCTCGCAGCATTTCTGTCAGTGCAATGCGGGAGGGAACCGTCATGGCTAGTCAATTGAAGCGACTGTGTCGCCATCTCTGTTTTGTTGTGCTGGGTGCCTCGGCTGGCTGCCAGCACATGCCCGGACCCTTGGCGGGCAGCACCTCCGGGTCCTCCCGCATTGCCATCACCGCCGAGGCGGGATCTGAGGTCGTCATCAACAAGTATGGCGGGGGGCAGCCAGTACCGCCGCAGCCCTCGGCAGAAGTCTCGGAGATGCTGCTCCATCCGCTGGACCGCATCGACGACCCGCTGCCTCTTGATGAGCCCGGGCCGTTCGCCCCGCCTGCTCGCATCGAGGCTCTCCAGCCCCGCGAAACTCCGGCATCTGACTTGTTCGCGCCCCTGCCGCGCCCTGCGCCACGCCCTGAACCGCTTCCCATGGTTCTTGGAGAGATCAAAGCGAAAGTCTGGAGCCTCCGCCGCGGCGAACCCCTGGTCGAAGCCATCGACCGGCTGCGGAAGGACACCGGGTATGCCCTGAGTGCCGCCGAAGGACTGCCCAACTGGGTGATCACCGAGCCTGCGGAGTATCGCGGCGAGTTCCGCGACATGCTGGCCTGGCTGGTGTCGGGTTTCGCCCACACCGAGCCCCGCCCGATCATCACCCTTCATCCCAACAACCTGCTGCGGCTGGAGGCAGAATGACTCCCCGCGCCCTTACCGCCCTCCTGCCGGGGCTGTGCGTCGTGGCGACGCTGACCGCCTGCGCGCCTACGCCTGGTCTGCCGACCATGGACGGCATCGACGACCGTGTGGCGCAGAAGATGGAGCGAGCCGACTTGGGCCAGCGGCAGCTGCGCACCTCGGATCGCCCGCGTCTGGGCGACATCAAGCCGCCCGATACGTCCCCTGAGCCCCTGCCGCCGCGCACCGAAACCCGTACTGGGATCACCCTCGCCGTCGATTCCCCCATTGCGCCAGAGCAGGTTGCAGTGCGGCTGTTCGATGCCACGGGCGTTCCCGTTCTGATCGATCTGAGGCCGGAGTTCCTGCCTCTTGGCCGAACCGTCGAAGTGACTCTGCGCTACAGCGGTCCTCTGTCCGGGCTCCTCGACATTCTCGCTTCCCACTGGGATGCTGACTGGACCCACGATGGCAGCGCCATTCGCATCTCGAACGAGATTGCCCGCGTTTACCAGGTGCAGGCGTCGGCGGCCTCATCGCAGGTTTCTCTCGAGACTAGCGACCCCGATCTCGACACCGGCTCCCTCTCCACGTCCCTCAACGTCGAGTCGGCGGTGTGGCAGGAAATGGCCGACACGCTCAGGGGGATGGTCGACCCCGGCACCGTGCAGATGGCGCCGACAGCCGGCCTTGCCACGGTGATGGCCCCGCCAAGGGTCCACCGGCGAATCGAGGCGTTTCTGGGCGAGGCCAACGAGCTTTTCACGGCGCGAATCGCCATCGAGATCGTCGCCGCCTTCCTTGACATCGGCGACCTCGACGAGTTCGGCCTTTCTGGGGGCTTCCTTTCCGAAGTGCTGGGAGGCGACGCCCGCGTCCAGATCGGCAATGACGCGGCTGGCACGATTCCAACCATCGCTTCAATCACCGTCCCCGAAGACGTCACCGGCAGCGCCGCTCGCTACGTCGGCTCGACGGCCGTGCTGCAGGCGCTGTCCCGCTCCAACCGGGTGGTCGACTACCGCTCGGCCAACGCCGTAACCCGGCATGGTGCGCCGGTACCCATCAGCCTTTCGCGCAAGCAGGACATCGTCAGCGGGATCACCGTGACCGAGGACGACGACGGCAGCAGCACCTCTTCTGTCGAATCGGAAACCATCACGACGGGCCTCTCGATAACCGCCTTCCCGCGCATTCTCGAGCGCGGTCGCGTGCACCTGACCGTGTCTCTGGTAGCGAGCAACCTGGTAGGGATTGACCGCCACGAAACGAGCGACGGCGGCCACATCCAGCTGCCGACGGTCGAGGAGCGCCGCCTGACGCACGACCTGGTGCTCAAACGCGACGAGCTGGTGCTGCTGGCTGGCTACGAACAGGAAATGGCCAGCCGAACCGCAAACGGCGCTGGCCACGCCGACTTCTTCCTTCTTGGCGGCGACCGGCGAAGCGAATCAACGCGTACGCGGCTGATTTTGCTGGTCTCCGCCAGAACCCTGCGATGACGGAGGACACCATGGAAACCGCAGCTGCCACCATCCCCGCCACCCCCGCGCCGGTCCACGTGCCTGGGACTCCCCCAATGCCGCCGCCGGACCCGTCACCTCCGGATGCCCCGCCCCCCTCCTGCGCCTCGCCGCCAGCGGATCTCAGTTCGCTGGCGCTCGGCTGGGATGGCCGCGTCTACGCCTTCGGCGGACGCTGGAGCGCCTACCGCCGGACCGGCCGCCGCCAGCGGGCCAAAGTCCTGCGCGACAGCGATGCCAGCCACTGGCTGCAGATCGACGCCGGCGGCACCACCCAGATTGCCCTCTACGCCCTGCCCGAGGAGAGGGGGCGCGTGTATGCGGCGGTCGAGGCGGCACGCAGCCGCTTCGGCGGCGACTTCATGGGGGTGTTCGAAATTCGCTCGCCCTCCATCGCCGAGGGCTACTGGCTGGTCGCCCTGTCGGACGATGTCGTGCTGGCCGACGCGGTCTACGACTCCGCCGAGGCCGCGCGGGAAGCCTGCGGACGGCTGCAGGCTCCGGGACGCCGCTTCGGCACCGTGCGCATGCCCGATGGCTTTTCCGAAGCGTCGGCTGAAAGCTGCGGTCTCGACGAGTTCCTCGATCTGGCACGCGGTAGGCTGGCGTGCGTTCCCTCCTCCCGGCGCAGCTTCGCCGCCGCCGCCGCGATGACGGTGGCCACCCTGGCATCGGCGACCGTCGCCCACGCCCTGCTTGGCCAGATCAACCCGAAGCCGCCGCCGGAGGAGGAGGCGATCGAAGAACCGCTTCGCGTCGTGCCGCCGGAACCGTTCGCAGGCGCCTGCGAGAAGGCGGCCGCAGCCGGGCTCTACGCCGCCGCCGGTGGCTGGTCTCTCTCCGCTGCTTCCTGCGCATCGGGCCTTGCGACGCTGGCGTTTCACGGCGAACCCGGAGGCCAGGAGGAAGCGCTGCGCAGCGTCTATCCCCAAGCCTACGTGCGCGAGGGTAGCCATGAGGCGACGGTCTCCGTGCCCCTGGCGGTTGGCGACGAGAAGGCAGGCGAGCTTTGGCGCCAGAAAGAGGCCAGTCGGTGGCTGCAGGGGCGCCTTCGCCTGCTTGACGCCAGCCATGTCGCCTGGCGGGAGTCGGGGACCGTGCAGGGATTCCGCTTCCGCACCCAGGCGCCTCTGGACCGCTGGCTCGCCGTTCTCGGCAGCGCCCGGGGACTGGAGGTGACGCGCCTCACGCTGCACCCGGAGCATCTGGTCTGGGAGGTGGAGGGACGCCTCCATGCAACCGATGGCTAGGCGCTTCCTTTTCCCCGTCGCGCTGGCCGCCGCGGCGGCGCTGCTGGCGACAGCGGCGGTCGGCCAGGACGCTGCGGAGGATCCCGTGGAAACCCTGCGCCGCCAGCAGCAGCGGCTGGACGCGCTCAACTTCTCGGTGCGCGAGGCGGAGCTTGTACAGCGTCTGTGCAGCCTGCGTCCTGCGTCGCCAGAGTGTGCGCCATCTCCGGCAGACGACACGCCTGCCCAGGCTAGCTCGCAGAATCCCGCCTCTTTGCCGGCGGAGTCCTACGAGGTGCGGGAAATCTACGGCTCCAACAGCCGCATGACGGCCGTGCTGTCCTCGCCCGACCGTCCGCGCATTGTTGTCAACCAGGGCAGCAGCCTGGGAGGCAGCCTGCGCGTGGCCTCCATCCAAAGCGGCGCGGTGGTGCTGGTGGAGGGCGACCGCCAGCACGTTCTCCTGCTGGGCAACTGACATGGCCGAGGTGCTTCAGCTGACCGGCGAGCGCCGCAGGCGGCGACAGATCCTCAGCGCTCAAGGCGGCGCTCTGGAGGCGTCCCCCCGCCTGCGCCGCTTTCTGGTGATCCACGATGGCGGCGGCATGCTGGCCGCGCCGGCGGCCTTCGACGATCCCGAGTATCAGACCCTGCTCCAGCGCGCCCAGGACCAGGGCATCCGTCTGCGCGAACCGGAAATCGCCTCGCTCGACCAGATCGCCGCCGCCTACGCCCGCGTGGTCGACGTTGCGGAGTTCGCCACGCAGGCGCGGCAGTCCTTCCTCGCCATCGTCGAGCGCGGCGCTCGCCAGCGGGCCTCCGACGCGATGATCGTGCGCAACGGCGACGAGGCGGCCGTGCGCTACCGCGTGGACGGCCAGATGCGCGACGACCGCAGCCTCGACGCCGAGCGGGCGACCGCCATCTCTAACTCCGGATTCCACTTCTGCTCGGCGGGCGATTCTCTGGCCAGTCCGACGCGGCCAGTACGAGCCTCCATCACCAGCGCCGATTCGCTGCCCAAGGGAGTGAGCGGCGTGCGGCTCCAGTACGCGCCGACCGCCCAGGGCTTTGTGCTGATCCTACGGCTGGTGTACGCGGCCCGCGAGATTCAATGCCGCACCCTCGAGGAGGCCGGCTACTCCAAGGAGCGCGCCGCCGTCATCCGCGCCGCGGTACAGGCGTCCACCGGCGTGTTTCTGGTTGCCGGGCCGACCGAGCACGGCAAGTCAACCACCCTCAACCTCGCCATTGAGGAGTTTGCCCGCTGCTTCGCCCAGCCTCCCAACGTAGTGGCGGTGGAGGACCCGCCCGAAACCCTCCACCTGCCGTATGTCCACGCCTTCTCCGTCAACACCTCCATCGAGAGCGAGGAGTCGGCGTTTGAAAGCGCCCTGATGGCGGCCCTGCGCCTCGCCCCCGACGGAATCAAGATCGGCGAGCTCAGGGACACGGTTTCAGCCCAGACCGCCTACCGCGCGGCAGGCTCCGGCGCGCTGGTGTTTTCCACCCTGCATGCCCCCTTCGCCACGGACACCCCCTTTCGGCTGATGGACCTCGGTCTCGAGCGGCACCATGCCTTCGACCCCCTCAACGTCCTCTGGCTGGCGCAGCGGCTGGTGCCAACCGCCTGCCCCGGCTGCGCCGTGCCCACAGCAATGGCGAAGGTACCGGCCCACTGCGCACTGCTGGACGCCGCCCGCCAGCTCGACCTTCGGCTGGGCAAGGCGTGCTTCACCGGCAAGGGGTGCGAAGCCTGCTCGGGCACAGGCTACGCCGGACGCTATCTGACCAGCGAGTACGTCGCCCCCACAAGCGACCTCCTGGAAATCGGCCTCGCCGACAGCGCCACGCGGCAGTCGTTCCGGCGGGCCTGGCTGCGCCGAGGCGGATGGCCGATGACCGCCGACGCCTTCTCCCAAGTGCGCAGAGGCAGGGTGCCGCTGGAAGCGTTCGTGCGCAGCGTCGCGACTCTCGAATCGCTGTCGTTTGACGCCGCCCATATGGGGCCGTCGCCATGAGAGAGCCGCTTCCCATTCCCCGCTGGGCAACTGCAGTGGCGCGGCACCTGATGTCGCTGAAGGCGCGTCGGCAGCTGTACGAGCAGTTTGGCGAGCTCGCCCGCAGCGGCATGCGGGAACCGGAAATGGTGGATTTCATCTGGAGGGTGCGCACCCGCAACGGCTCCCGCGGCCAGCTGCAGCCTGTCTCCCTGTTCTGCCGCGAAGCGATGCTCGGCCTGTCGCACGAGGGGCGCACCCTGCCCGATATCATTCTTCACTGGGCTGGCGGCGTTGAACGGCCGCTCGTTGCGGCCGCCGCCGCGACCGGGGCGTCTCCCGAATTCTACGAGGAAGTCACGCGCTTCATCGACCTGAATCTAAGCGTCCGCCAGGCGCTGATGGGCGCGGTGGCCAGCCTTGCGATCATCGCCGCGATCGCCGCCGGCGCCGGCGGATTTCTTGGCTTCTACTTCGTGCCCGCCGTCACCGAATTCCTGAAGCCCGAGCAGATGCAGGGCAGCGCCGCTTCGCTGGTGCGCGCGGGTTTCTGGTTTCGCGAGTACTGGCTGTGGATGGCGACGGGAACCGTCGGCCTGGCCGCCGCGCTACACATTGCGCTGCCGCGGCTGCAAGGACCGGTGCGCGACGCGCTGGACGGACTGGAGCCGTTTCGCACCTACCGGCACCTGCAGGGCGGCGGATTTTTGTTCGCGATGGCCATTCTGTTTCGCGCTGGCCTCAACGAGCGCGAAGCCCTGCACCTGCTTCGGGGACACGCGTCCGCCTACATGGCGGAGCGAATACGGCGCCTTGAGCGCATCGACGCGTCCTTCGGCCACCGCATCGGCAAGCTTGCCGACGAATGGCCGGACCTGGAAGCCAGCATCGACGCCGCGCTTGCGGCCGAGCAAAGCCAGCCCATCGAGGGCTACGCCCGCGCCGGCCGCCGCCTGCTCCAGCGCGCAGCCGCGCGCTGCCAACGACTGTCCGGCATGGGAAGCCTGCTCTCCAACGGCATCCTCACGGCGGTGATCCTCTGGATTCTCGTCGCCACCAACGACATCTCCGCGTCATTCCGCATGGCGCAGGGAGCGGGACTGTGACCGGGCGTAAGCGGCCGCCCGCTGCGGTCCCGTCACGCCAACCGTATCCGAGCGGGCCCGATCCGCCTGCGCAGATAGTCTCCTCACCACCCTCTACGGGCGCGGTTTTACCGCCCCGCCAACCAACTTCAGAAAAAGGAAAAACGCTATGCGCGACCTCATCGGCTACGGCCTCTACTCCATGATCGGCCTTGCAGGCATCCTGCTGGTCTTCACCCTCTTCTCGTCGTCCGAAACGGATGCCCAAGTGGAACGCGTCAGCAGCGAAATGATTTCGCTCGTTTCCGGCGTGCGAAAAACCCATCGCGGTCACCCGGACCGCTACGGCACCGGGGAACTGGACTACGAAAACCTCATCGATGCTGGCATCCCGCCTGCGACGACGGTAGTTGGCGTAGACGAACTGCAGAATTCCTTTGGCGGCGTGATCCAAGTATGGGGCATCGCCAACAACAGCTTCCGCGTGATATTTGACGATGTCCCGCAGGAAGTCTGCATCCAGACACTGTCGCAGATGCGCCCCGACGAGCGCGTGCTCGGCGCGGCGGTGGGCACCACTTTGAATGCTGCCCGCTTGGCAGCGGTCACCGAGTTTCCGATCATCTTCGACGACGCGGCGGGCTTGTGCGCCAACGACGAAAACGCCGTAGCGCTGCTCGCCCAATGATCGGACTCGTGCTTCCGATGCTTGGCGTGCTCCACATGTTCATCATGGCGGAGACGCTCCAGGCCGAGCCGTGGCGGGTGCGGACGGACGACGGCCAGCCTCGCCTGGCGGCAGAAACGATGGTGGCGGCGCATGCCGAAATCGTCGAAACGCTGCGCCAGGGAGGCACCATCGTCGCCGCCCGCGCCCGTTCGCGCTTCTACCCGGACCGCGGCTCCGCTCACTGCGCCAACGCGACGAGGGCCCTGTCGGTCTACCCGACCAGCGGGCTTGGGCACGCCGCCACCCTGCATCGCGAAACGCGGCTGCGGATGGCCTCCGGATCGCTGGCCGGATTCACGGCGGGTGGCGGGGGCCGGGGCGGCGACACCTCCACGGTGAGGACACCTGGCTGCGTCCTACCCGCGCCCACGGTGTGGATCGAGAGCGCGTGGAGATAGGCGATGCAGGCGCTTGTCGGACTGCTGCTGGCTAGCCTGATCACGGTATCGGCTGCCACACTGTACATGCCCAAGATTCTGCAGCTGGAGCGGGAGCGCCACGACCACGCGACGTCCACGCAGTTCGCCAGCTTCGCCAACGCCGCGCAGAACTATCTCGTCCGCGAACGGGAGGATCTCGTACAGCAGGTGATACGGGCGGGCGGGCCCGTCTCCTTCGACGCGGCGGCGCTGGTCAACGCCGGCGTGCTGCACGACTCCTTCCAGGACTCCAACACCTTTGGACAGCAGCACGCCTTGGTCGTCGCTGCAAACACGGTGGACGCACGGCACGTTGACGGGCTGGCGCTGACCATCGGCGGCGAGGAGATGAGATGGGAGGAAGTCGCGCGGGTAGCCCAAGGCTCTGGCGTGCAGGCCGGCTACATCCATGCCGACCGCCCCGCTGAAATCTGGGGAGCGAGCGGCCTGTGGTCAGCGGCGGTGGCTGACTTTGTCGGCGGCAGGGTACCCGTCAGACACCAGCCGACAGAGGGCCATCTGATGGCGCTGCTGACCAGCTCCGCGGTGCCCGTCGACGACCTCCAGCCACGGCTGCATAGCGTGATTGCCTCAGGTGAAACCGTCGCCAAGCCACCATGCGGCACCCTGGCCCCGCGGATATTCGTGGTGCCAGTGCGGTTCTCCGACAACGGCGACGGGTATCCCGTACTGGGCGTCCAGGCATTCGCCGAAGACACCAGCGCCACGGACTGGACGGTACGCCTGCAGATGTTCAGGGAACATCCCCGTCGGCCCGGCACCTCGCAGCGCCTGGAAATTGACGCCGTACACGGTCGAGTGGCCGTGTTCACGGGCTGCGGGTGATCCGCCATGTATTGCCATCAATGCCAGTTTGCACTAGATTGGTACGTTCGGAGGGGTGCCAGAGCGGCCGATTGGGGCGGTCTCGAAAACCGTTGTGCCTTCACGGACACCGTGGGTTCGAATCCCACCCCCTCCGCCAAAGCTCCCTATCCGCATTGCCTGACCCGCCACCCAGCCGCAGCGGGTCTCCCTGTGCCTCGGTCAACCGAGAACGGCTGCTCATCGCAAATTCCTGAGTTCCGGCTGCCGCCACGCTCTGGCCAAGGCCCTCTGCCGACTGGCAGAACTTGTTCCCAATACAGCAGCCCAGCAAAGATTCTGCCCTGCCGGGATGGCAAAGCAACCAGCGGTCCGCGCCGCAGACTCCACCTGCCACAGTCCGCGAGAGTCAGCGGGGAGTAAGGCCAATGTTTTCTATCGACGCGACGAGGCTGCATAGGCTGCAGGCCGAGATTCGCGCATTGCGCCAGATGCCGTCCAACTCGGCGCGGCTGGAAATGCTGGCATGCAGACTGGGGCGCAAGGTGCACGACGCCGGAGCGCGGCCGATTTGGACCAGCAGCAGGTTCAGCCATCTTCCGCCGCTGGCCATTGCCAGCAGCGGCGAACGAAATCTTCCCGGCGGTGCACGTCATAGAATCCTTGACCAACTGGAGGAGGATGTTCTGGCCTGGAGCGAAATGCTGGAGCGGGAAGGAGACCGAAATGGCACACTTCAATAACGCTGGGTGGACGGCCGCCCGCTATCTCGAGCTCCCCTACCTGCACGCCATAGTCCCGCAGGAGGATGGCTGGTATCTCGCCGAAATTGTCGAGTTTCCCGGCTGCGTAGCCATCGGCAGTACCGCCGACGAAGCGTATCGCGAGCTGCTGAAGGTGGCGGAGAGCTGGGTAGACGAGGCTATCCGCTCTGGCCTGCCAGTGCCGCTGCCGCTGGAGACTGACTCGTGTGGCGGCAGGGTGGACCTTTCGCTGCCACGCGGTCTCCACCGAAGGGCAGCTGTCGCCGCACAGCGAGAGGGAACCAGCCTCAACCAGTACCTTATGGGCTGCATTGCGCACGGTATCGGCGCGGGATACCGAACGATGAGGCATGCTGCGCCCGACCGGTCGGGCGACATCCGGCTGCCGCCGGAAGGTGGTACGCCATGACCAGACAGTGCCGTCCCGCTGGGACTTCTCGCAAACCGGCCGCTGCGGGCGGCAAGATATCCCGCAAGGGGGCGAAGACACTGCTGAAATTGGAGGATCTTCGGCTAAAGCAGAATCCTAAGCGCGTTGTTCGCGAGAAAGCCTTGCAGCTGACTACAGCCTGGGAGGAGGAGCGGAAGCTCCCGAGAGAGTGTCACGACTTGCTGTTTAAAATCATCCTGTTTAACCTAGAGTGTCTAAAAATTCTGCTAAGATTGGCACTTCCGAAAGAGGATTTTGACAGGATCAACTTCAATATTGACCCCGTCTATCTTGATCGAGTGTACGATGAATGGGGAGAGCCCAAGGTTGTACTGGACGGGGCTGTTCTGCTTACCCTGGATTCGGGGCTATACATGCAAATTACGCTGGAGCACAAAAGCACCTACAATGCCGGTACTCAGTTTCAGGTCGTATACAACACATTTCGCGCTTGGAAAGGGCTATTTAACCGGTACGATGCTTTCAAAGACAATCTTCCCGAGGCCCACGCCCTAGTTGTACTGCATGGCCGCGGGGCGGACCGCCATCCCCCATCCATACAGGCACTTTGCGGCATCGCAGACAAGGACTCCCAGTCCTCGTTCTACGCCCCGCGAGTGACACTCTTCGACGGGCGGAATGCCACCATCGAAGACTTCGGTCCAGCAATCCATGGGGGCATAGTGTTTGCCTTGCTTCACTCGCACAAGCGACCACTCTGCGATGCTGGCATTCGCTATCTTGCAGAGGCAGCTACTGACTCGCCTGATGGCCAAGCGATTGAAGCGTACGCACTCGGAGAGCTTGACATCTCATCCGACAGGTGGCAAGCTGCTATGATAGCACTCTCGCAGGCGCAACAGAAGGAGTATACCATGGGACCGCTAGCAACGGGGCTTCTCCAAGAGGGCAGGGCCGAGGGCAGGGCCGAGGGCAGGACCGAGGGCATGGCCGAGTCAGTGCTCAAAGTGCTCGAGACCCGGTTTGGGCCGGTTCCCGGCACCATAGAGGAGCGAATCTACGCTGCCGAAGACTCGGAATTGGACCGCCTGTTAGGCAAGGTTGGTATAGTTCCATCGGTCGACGCGCTGTTCAACGGCTATGGCGGAGACTGACAGGTCGGGGCTTAGACCCTAAGCACTGCGGTGTCGGCACTTCCGCCGGCGAAACAGACGGAGGACATCATGGGCGCGATGGCAAAGGCAAGGCTCCAGGAGGGCTGGCCATTGGCAGGACCGAGGGACGGGCCGAGGCGGTGCTCAAAGTGCTCGAGACCCGGTTTGGGCAGGTTCCCGACACCGTAGAGAAGCAAATCTACGCTGCCAACGACTCGGAACTGGCCCGCCTGCTTGGCAAGGCTGTGGTAGTTCCATCGGTCGACGCACTGTTCAACGGCTATGGCGGAGACTGACAGGTCGGGGCTGAGACCCTAAGCACTGCGATGTCGGCTCTTCCGCCAGCGAAACAGACGGAGGACATCATGGGCGCGATGGCAAAGGCAAGGCTCCAGGAGGGCATAGCCATTGGCAAGACCGAAGGCAGGACCGAGGGCATGGTCAAAGCTGTGCTCAAGGTGCTCGATATCCGGTTTGGACCGACTCCCGGGACCATCGAGAAGCGTGTCTACGCTGCCGAGAACTCGGAGCTGGACCGCCTGCTTGGCAAGGCTGTCACGCTTCCATCGGTCGACGCGCTGTTCAATGGTACCGGCGGAGACTGACGTGTTCAGACTGAGGCCCTGTGTCCTGCGTTGTCGGCACTCGCGCAGGCGCAACAGAAGGAGTATCTCATGATGTCGCTAACAATGGAGCTTATCCTAGAAGGCATTGCTAGGGGCATGGCCGAGTCGGTGCTCAAAGTGCTCGATAGCCGGTTTGGGGCGGTTCCCGGCACCGTGGAGAATCGAATCTACGCAACCAGCATCTCGGATTTGGACCGCCTGCTAGACAAGGTCAGCGTAGTACCATCACTCGACGCGCTATTCAATAACTGTTACGGAGACGGCAGGTTGGCACCTAAAGCTCTGAACTCTACTCGTCGGCACCGCTGCAGGCCAAACAGACGGGGGAAGTCCAAGAAAACGCTGGCAGACTCATGCTACTTAGTAGGGTATGATTTGGGCCTTGTCAGGGCCAAGGCTACTCCCAGAGCTAGGGGGCAAGCCGAGGGGTTAGCTCACGCATTTCTCATCATTGAAGCGGCATTGTATGGACACCTTCCCGAAGATCAAGCGACTCTGATCAAGTTTGCTACACCGGAACAGCTACTTGATTGGCACAAACGCTTGGCCAGCGGGCAGCGCACAAGTGAGATATCAGATATCTGGAATCCGCTCGACAGTGCAATTAATGGGTGGAAATGCCACATCGATACTTGAACGGTCCCAATCATCTGCTTCGCTCTCTCCAGAGCGCAAGAATGGAGAATGAACCGAAACCCGCAACCCGTGTGTGAAGCGCACACGCCTGCCTAGGCTATACAAAGCACGAGTGTTCACGGGAAAGATACTTGAAAAGCACCAGCAAAGCGGTGCCACGCCGCGTAACGATGCACAAGACGCACATTTTTATGACGCGACGAAACCTTATACCAGGGGCCATATCCCATTGACACACTTCAGACAACCACGAATCACTGCGTTTACCAGTAGGTACTACCCTGTACAAACAAGCATAGAATGGTTACAAAGTAGAAGATCTGATGAGGTGTGTGTCTGCAAGAATGGGC
>CAZPIN010000035.1:0-25263 GCA_964586735.1 uncultured Rhodobacterales bacterium
CCTGCCCCACAGCGGCGGCGGACTGTCGCCCTCCCGGTCGCTGGGCGCCAGCGCCCGTTCCGCCAGCTGCGGCAGCCGCGGGCTGAGGCGGGCGATCACCCCCGCCGCCTCCCGCAGGTCGGCCATCGCCCGCCGGGGGCCTACGTTCTCCTCGATCCACTCCCGCACCACCGGCTCCGACACCTCCCAGATGTCGAGATGGGAGTCCAGGCCCCGCGCCACCCCCTCCGTAACCACCATGGTCTTCTGCAGCTGGAGCAGCTGCGGCTGGGTGCGCATGCCAAAACGCTCGGTCACCGCAAACAGCTGCGCCAGGATCCGCCCCATGGAGATCTTCGAGGCGTCCTCCCCGAAAATCGGATCCACCAGCGTCCGCAGCGCCTGCGCAAACGCCCCGATGTCCTGGTCAAACGGCAGATACCCCACGTCGCGGTGGGCCTGCGCCGCACGCCGGTAGTCCCTCGACAGAAACCCGTAGAGGATGTTGGCGTAGGCCCGGCGGGTGTTCTCGTCCAGCCGTCCCATGATGCCGAAGTCCATCAGCCCCACCATCCCGTCGGGGCAGACGCGCAGGTTGCCATGGTGCATGTCGGCGTGAAACAGCCCGTCGCGCAGCGCGCAGCGCAGAAACATCTGCAGCAGCCTCGCCGCCACGCTCTCGGCCGTCTGCCCGGCCGTCGCCATGGCCTGCATGTCGTCGATGGGCGCGCCCTCGATCCAGCTGGTGGTCAGCACCCGCCGCGAGCTCAGATGCCAGACCGGCATGGCGACGCGAAACCCCTCGTCGTCCTTGAGGTTCTCGGCAAACTCCGCCGCCGCCGCCGCTTCCAGCAGCAGGTCCATCTCCGCCGTAACCACGCGCTCGTAGTTGCGCACCACGGCGGTGGGGCGCAGCCGGTCCATGCCCGGACGAAACGCCTCCAGCGCCTGGGCCACCAGGCGGAAGGCGGCGATGTCGCGGCGAAACGTCTCCTCGATGCCCGGACGCAGGATCTTGACCGCCACCCTGTCTCCGCTGCGGATGTCCACCGCTGGATGCACCTGGGCGATCGAGGCGGCGGCGACCGGCGGACCGAACTCCGAATACAGCTCCTCCGCCGGCTTGCCCAGCTGCTTCTGGATGGCCTCCCTCGCCTCCTCCATGGAAAACTCCGGCAGCCGGTCCTGAAGCGGCCGCAGCTGGCCGGCCAGGCCGGTTCCGAGGATGTCAGGGCGGGTGGCGAGAGACTGGCCGAATTTCACATAGGCCGGTCCAAGCGCGGCCAGGGCCCGGGGCACCGGCTGCAGCAGAGGGTCGCCGTCCCGCCCGAAGGGCTTGGCCAGGAAGCTCAGAAACGCCAGGGTACGTACGGTCGCCTTTGACCAGCCCAGCGATTCGAGCACCGGAAACAGCGCGTCGTTGCGCGCAAGGGTGCCGCCAAACCGAATCAGCCGGGCAAGGCTGCGCAGTGCGTCCATTACAGTCTCCACCCGCTGTGCAGCGCGGCCACGCCAAAGGACAGGGGGCGCCAGTCTACGCGCTCGAAGCCCGCGCTCTCCATCATCTCGGCCAGCGTCTGGGCGTCCGGGAACCTGCGGATGCTTTCCACCAGATAGCGGTAGGCGTCGCGGTCGCTGGCGACCGCCGCCCCCAGCCAGGGAATGACCCGCATGGACCAGCGGTCGTAGACGGCGGCCACCGCCGGCGGATGCGGCCGGCTGAACTCCAGGCACATCAGGCGCCCGCCAGGGCGCAGCGTACGGAGGATCTCCCCCAGCACACGGCCGGGCTCGGCGGTGTTGCGGAGGCCGAAGGCGATGGCGCAGGCGTCGAAGCTGCGGTCCGCGAACGGCAGCTGGCCGCCGTCGCCGCACACCCAGTCCACCGGCCTGCGCCGCAGGCCGCGCCGCCGGCGACCGCGCTGGAGCATAGCCTCGGTGAGGTCGCAGACCGTCACGTCGGCTCCGCCGCGGGTGCGCTCCAGCATCCTCGCCGCGATGTCGCCCGTGCCGCCGGCAAGGTCGAGGATGCGCATGCCCGCCCGCGGTGCCAGCCAGTCCACCATGGCGTCCTTCCACAGCCGGTGGGCGCGGAAGGACATGAGGTCGTTCATGAGGTCGTAGCGGTCGGCGACGCCCTCGAAGAGGTCGCGCACCATGCCCGGCTTGTCCTCGAGCGGTACCCGGCGGAAGCCGAAATCGGTCTCCGGTCCATCGGTGAAAGTGGTCATAGACTGCACGGTCTCTTCGGCGCGGTAAGACCAATATAGGGCGCTGAGACCGCTGGGGACCTTGCCGCAGCGAATCGCCAGGGTGGGCGGTGGCCGAATCGGTGGCAGTCTCGCCATCTGCGCAGGGGGCAGCCTCTCGCCTCGCTGCCGCGGTCTCGCGACCCGCATCCAACTCGCTGCCTTTCAGGACGAGACGCGGAGGCGTACCTGCCCGTGCCGTGCGGATGCTGGCGGGGGATGACAGGCTGGGGCGAATGGGGTATACTGCTGCCACTGACCTACAGTGGCGCATCTAGTGGGGGGACGCGCTCGCAGTACGGTACCTGGGTACAGGCTCCTTCTGCAGTGCTTTCGCTTGGGGAGTACATGAGATGCCGAAGCACGCAAAGGCAATAGTCCACGAGTCCTTGATCCGTTGGGCTCGAGAGACTGCCGGCTATTCCATTGAGGACGTTGCCCGTCGTTTCAAAAAGACGTCCGCCGACATCCAGAAATGGGAGAATGGCACCGATCACCCACACATGGGCCAGCTGAACAAGATGGCGGACATGTTCGGGAGACCAATTTCTGACTTCTTCCTCCCTGCACCTCCTAAGGAGTCGTCAACTCCACACGACTTTCGCCGTTCTTCCGGAAGCCGAGCTGTGTCCTATTCTCCTAACTTACGCAAGCAGCTTAGGTTTGCTCAAGAACGCCGTGATCTTGCGCTGTATCTCCTTGAGGAGCTTGGTAACGATGTAACTAATTTTGATCATCGTGTAAACAGGCGAAATTCACCAGAAACAGTGGGAGAAACAATACGAGAACTTCTAGGTGTATGCTTTGAAGTACAGAAATCCTGCAGGCGTGAGTATTCCGCTCTTAATATGTGGCGTAAATTGATTGAACAGCAGAACATCTTGGTGTTTCAGTTCGAGAATGTAGAAATTGAGGAGGCGTGGGGTTTCTCCATCTACGAGGATCGGTTTCCTATAGTTGGAATTAACAAGAAGCTTGCTCCTAATGGCAGGATTTTTACTATGCTTCACGAGATCACGCACTTGCTGCTTGGCCAGAGTAGAGTCTGTGATTCAGATGACTTAACCGAGCAAAGTCAATCAAGTTTTCACGATGAAGTATTTTGTAATCACACAGCAGCTGCTGCAATAATGCCAGAAAACAGATTTTTATCGCAAGTGCAAGAAATACAAAGCAGAATCGCGGATTGTACATGGGAGGAAGAGAGTGTAAAGGAGCTTGCCCTCCATTTTGCTGCAAGTGGAGAGGCTGTAGTTCGACGTCTTTTAACATTTAATTTAATTACGCGAGAGCGTTACCGAAATTATTGTGCGCTGTTCGAAGCTAGAGCAGCGAAGCGAGCAGCTAGAGAGAAGGAGCGGCGAGAACAGCGGGACGCTAAAGGCGGACAGGCAGCAACTGAAAGAGCTGTGTACGACTATGGTTCTACATTTGTCAATGCAGTGCTTAGCAGCCTGAACGAACAACGCATCACTCTTGCAGATGCATCGCAATATTTGCGTGTGCGTGCAAATGCAGTACCCACTGTGGAGGAGATATTGGCGAATGGCGAATTTGCTATTTGACGACAAACCGCATTACAGCATTGATACAAGTGCTTTAATCGACTGGTGGGAAATCTATCCTCTGGATATCTTTCCCGGTATACGGTTGTCATTAGAAAGACTAATTACTGAACGGCGCCTTCAAGCGTCGAGGCAAGTTCGAATGGAAGTGGAAGGCAGCAAAAAGGATCCGGCTGAACTTGCACATTGGTGTAAAAATCACCCAGAACTCTTTCGCCAAGATGATAGATACGTTCAAGAGGTGGTAAAAGAATTGATGGCAGAGCATCAAGTTCCAAAGAGAAAGAAAGGAATTGGAAAGGCAGATCCATTTGTTATTGCTCATGCTATTGAGGGAGGAGAGCATTGGCTTGTAGTTTCTTCCGAAAATCCGAGGCATGGTAATGCAGATAAGAACCCAAACATACCGTTTGTGTGTAAACAAAGAAAAGTCGAACACATAAATTTCCTGGGCCTTCTTCGAAATGAGGGTTTGAATTTTCCAGATTGAAGCAGAGTAAAGCGTCGACGGGCTTCGCCAGAAGCGGGCCGAGCGGCTTGACTGCCGAATCAGAAACACCGCTATGCCAGAACTCCCCGAAGTCGGGACCGTCCGCCGCGGCCTGAGGCTTGCCCTCAGTGGCCGCCGCATCGACTGCGTCGTGGTGCATCGCGACGGCCTCCGCAGGACGCCGCCGGTCAACTTCGCCCGCAGGCTGGCGGGCTTGTCGGTAACCGGCATCGACCGGCGCGGCAAGTACATGAGGTCGTTTGTGAGGTCGTAGCAGACGGCGGTGCCCTCGAAGAGCTCGCGCACCATGCCCGGCTTGCCTTCAGGCGGCACCCGAGGAAAGCGATCATTGCCTTCGTGGTCTCTTCGGTGCGATGAGACCAACATTGGGTGCTGAGGCCATTGGGGGCTTTGCCGCCGCGAACCGCCCGGGCGAAGAGGTCGCCAAATTGGTGGCTGCTTCGCCATCCGTGCTGGTAGTAGCCAGACACTGCACCGTCGCAGCCTCGCGACCTGTGTCCGACATGCTGCCTCGTGGAACGGTCCAAGGGGGTATTGCCCGTGCAGTGCGGGCGCGTGCTGGGGGGACATTCTGGGGCTGATGGGGTATGGTGCTGTCACTGATCTACAGTGACGCATCTGGCAGGGTGGTACATCCGCGGTACTGGACCTGGGTTACAGGCCCATGGACGCCAAGCGGTACACTGCTGTGCAGCAGTCTTGTACTGCTGCGCCACTTGACATTGTGGAGGAAAGCAGCAGTATCGCATGCCGTGCGGGTAGGACTGGTGCTGGCAGCCCGGTACGGAGTAGAGAGCATGGAAAAACTGCAGCTGCCGCTTGGGGTGCAAAACCTCTGCGAGATTCGCAGGGACGGGCATTACTACGTGGACAAGACGGACTACGTCTGCCAGCTTGCCCGCCATAGCAAGTACAGCTTTCTTTCGCGCCCCCGCCGGTTCGGCAAGAGCCTGCTCGTTGACACCATCAAGGAGGCGTTTGAGGGGAACAAGGAGCTGTTTGAAGGACTGGCGATTTACGACAGGTGGGACTGGTCAATTCGCCATCCGGTCATCCGGCTGGACTACGCCGGGGGAAATTTCTTGAATCCAGATACTGTAACAACGGTTACAAATTTTCAGTTGGACAGGATTGAAAGGATGGCTGGAGTGAAAACTAGCCAGACGGATGTTTCAACCCGCTTCTTTGAGCTCATTGACTGCCTGTACGAATCAACGGGTATGCCAGTCGTTGTACTGGTGGACGAGTACGACAAGCCAATTCTTGATGCTCTTGAGAATACGGAAGTAGCGCTTTCCAACCGCAATGTAATGCGTTCAATTTTTGGCACGCTGAAAACCGCCGACGCGCTGGTGCGGTACGGGTTCTTCACTGGCGTGAGCAAGTTTTCTAAAGTTAGCCTGTTTTCTGGCCTGAACCAGCTGGTTGACATAACGCTGCTGCCCCAGTATTCCGCTGTGTGCGGATACACCGACCAGGATCTTGATGCCGTGTTCGGTCCAGAGCTGGAGGGTTTGGACCGTGCGGCGGTCAGAGAATGGTATAACGGCTACAGCTGGCTTGGCGAAGAAAGGGTGTATTGTCCGCATGACCTGCTTTTGCTGTTTGACACTCGAGAGTTCAAGGCGTGGTGGAATGAATCGGGATCGCCGGCGTTTCTGGCGGACCTGCTGCGAAAGAAGCGGATGTATTCCACAAAAATCGGAAAGAAATTCTACAGTGAAAACATGCTTTCAAGGTTCGACTTTGACGAGCAGGTGCCCGAAGCGCTGCTGTTTCAAACTGGCTATCTGACCATCGCCGAAACCAAAAAGAAAGCCTACGATATGCGCTATAGGCTTGACTATCCGAATCTCGAGGTTCGAAGAAGCCTCAGCAGCCTTCTGGAATCCACGTATTTGCATGATTGGGACGCGACGAAGCAGGATGAAGAGAAGCAGAATCTTGAAGACTATCTTGAGGACTGCGATGTCCAGATGCTGGAAGAGCACTTCAAGTCGCTGTTTTCGAGCATACCGCACCAGTGGTATGATACCAGCAAAGTTAAAGATTACGAGGCGCATTGCGCCAGTGTTTTTCTTTCGCACCTTCACGGAGCAAATCTGGAAGTACGCGCCGAAGAGTCAACCAGCCTTGGAAGAATTGACCCTGTCGCCATTCTGGAGAACAGGGTGTACATATTCGAATTCAAGATCGCAGAAAGATCGGAGTCGGGAAACGGCATGGAGCAGATGCGAAACAGGGGCTGTGCGGACAAGTACCGCAGCAAGGGGCTACCCATACACCTCGTAAGCGTGGAATACAGCAGCGAGAAGCGAAACATTGTCAAATTTTGCCTTGAGGATGCGTAGCGAGCGTCCCAGCGCGGAGCGAAATACCGTCGGGTTTCGCCTGGAGCGAGCCAAGCGGCTAGACTGCTGAAACGGGAACAACCGCCATGCCAGAACTCCCCGAAGTCGAAACCGTCCGCCGCGGCCTGGAGCCCGTCCTCCGCGGCCGCCGCATCGACCGCGTCGTGGTGCGCCGCGACGACCTCCGCAGGACCCTGCCGGTCAACTTCGCCCGCAGGCTGGCCGGCCAGCACGTGACCAGCATCGAGCGGCGCGGCAAGTACATGCTGGCCCACCTCTCCAACCGCTGGGCCCTCGTCATCCACCTGGGCATGTCGGGGGGCTTCTCGGTGCGTTCCGGCCGCGCCCTGGGCGCACCGCCCCTGATGCACGACCATGTGGAGCTTCTTCTCGCCGCCAAGGGGCGGCGCGGGCCTTCCCGCGTGTCCTTCAACGACCCCAGGCGATTCGGCCTGCTGGAGCTCGTCCCCGGTACCTTCCTCGCCACCCATGATCTGCTGCGCGACCTCGGCCCGGATCCCCTTGGCGCCGACTTCACCGCCAGCTGGCTGGCGGACCGCTTCCAGCGGCGATCGGCGGCGGTGAAGACCCTCCTGCTCGACCAGCGAATCGCCGCCGGCGTCGGCAACATCTACGCCTCCGAGGCGCTCCACCGCGCCCGCATCGCGCCATGGCGTCCGGCGGGCAGCCTGTCGCCGGTCCGCTTGGCCCGCCTGCGCGACTCCGTGCAGAAAGTGCTGGAGAGGGCCATCGACGCCGGCGGCTCCAGCCTGCGCGACTTTCGCGCCCATGACGGCACCCTGGGGCTGTTCCAGCATCAGTTCGCGGTCTACGACAGGGACGGCAGGTCCTGCCCCCGGCGCGGCTGCGGCGGCAAGATTCGCATGCAGTCCATGGGCGGCCGGGCCACCTACTGGTGCCCGCGCTGCCAGCGATAGCTGCGCCCTCCTCGCTCAAGCGGGTATCCTGCCACCCTTGGCGCTGAATGCATCAGGAGAGTCACTTGGCCTACGAACACATCCTGGTCGATACCCGCGACGGCGGCGTCGGCCTGGCTACCCTGCACCGCCCCGACGCGCTCAACGCCCTGTCGGGTCCGCTGATGGACGAGCTGGGCGAGGCCATGGCGGCGTTCGACGCCAACGACTCCATCGGCGCCATGGTGCTGACCGGCAGCGACAAGGCGTTCGCCGCCGGTGCCGACATCAAGGAGATGCAGTCGAAGACCTTCGCCGAGGTCTATGGCGGCGGCTTCATCACCCGCAACTGGGAAGGCATCACCCGTCTGCGCAAGCCGGTCATCGCCGCGGTCAGCGGCTATGCGCTGGGAGGCGGCTGCGAGCTCGCCATGATGTGCGACTTCATCCTGGCGTCGGACTCTGCCCGCTTCGGCCAGCCCGAGATCAATCTCGGCGTCATCCCGGGCGCGGGCGGTACCCAGCGGCTGACCCGCGCCGTCGGCAAGTCCAAGGCCATGGAGATGTGCCTCACCGGACGCTTCATGGACGCCGAGGAGGCCGAACGGGCAGGGCTGGTCAGCCGCATCGTGCAGCAGGACCAGCTGATCGAGGAGGCCGTCTCGGTGGCGGCGGCGATCGCCGCCAAGGGCCGCCTGTCGGTGTACGCGGCGAAGGAGGCCGTCAACGCCGCCCAGGAGATGGCGCTCGCCGAGGGCGTGCGCTTCGAGCGGCGCCTGTTTCACGCCCTGTTCGCCACCGAGGACCAGAAGGAGGGCATGGCAGCCTTCGCCGAGAAGCGTCCGCCCAAGTTCAAGGGCCGCTGACCGGTTTTGCCTTTGCCCCTGACCCAGCCAAGTACCGCCGTCCTGGACGACCTGAGGGGGCTGGCGGGCGAGGGAGGCTGGGAAGACCCCGGTCCCGACAGCCGCTATCTGCTCGAGCCCCGCGACCGCGTGAAAGGACGCGCCGCCCTGGTGCTGCGGCCGGACTCCACCGAAATCCTGGCGCGCATGGTCGAGGTCTGCGCCCGCCACCGAATCGGCGTCATCCCCTGGTCCGGCGGTACCGGCCTGGTGGGCGGGCAGGTGGCGGACCTTGACCCGGAGCCGGTGGTGATCAGCCTGGAGCGCATGCGGCAGGTGCGCGAGATCCTCGACGACGAAGCGGCCATGGTGGTGGAGGCGGGATGCCCCCTGGCCCAGGCGCGTGCCGCCGCCGAGGAGCGGGGATGGACGTTTCCGCTGCGAATCGCCTCGGAGGGCGAATGCCGAATCGGAGGCAATCTTGCCACCAACGCCGGCGGCACCCAGGTGCTGCGCTACGGAAACGCCCGGGAGCTGTGCCTGGGGGTAGAGGCGGTGATGGCGGACGGCCGGATATGGAGCGACCTGCGCCCGCTGCGCAAGAACAACACCGGCTACGACCTGCGCGGCCTGCTCATAGGATCCGAGGGCACGCTGGGAATCATCGCCGCCGCCACCCTGCGCATCGTGCCGAAGAGCGCCGAAGTGTCGACGGCGCTGGTAGCGGCGCGGGATGTGGAGGCGGCCGTGCGGATGGGGGCGCGGATACGGCGGGGGGTGCAGGAGGTGCTGAGCACCCTCGAGCTGATAGACCGCACGGGCGTGGATTTTGTGGCGGAGCATTTTCCGGAGGTGAAGTGTCCCATCGACCCTCCCTATCCGTGGTATGTCCTGGTAGAGGCCGAAGGAGGCAAGGGAAGCCAGGCGCAGGAGCGGATGGAGGCGTCGGTGATGGAGATGATCGAATCGGGGGAAGCGGCGGACGCGGTGGTAGCCCAGAGCGAGTCGCAGCGGCAGGACCTGCACACTCTGCGGGAAGTGATACCCCTTACCAACCGCAGGGTGGGCGCCGTGGCCACGCACGACGTAGCGGTGCCGCTGGCGCGGGTGGCGGAGCTGGTGCGGGCGGTGCAGCGGGAAGCGGCCGCCGTAGAGCCTCGGCTGCGCACCAACATTTTCGGCCATCTGGGCGACGGCAACCTGCACGCCAACGTGTTTCCTCCAGCGGGCGAATCGCGTGACGCCTGGCGGGACAGACGCGGCGAGGTGTCCGAGCGGGTGTTTCGGGCGGTGCGGGAGATGGGCGGCACAATCAGCGCCGAGCATGGCGTCGGGCGGTTTCTGCGCGAACGGGTGGAAGAGACCGAGGCGCAGGAGCGAATCGATGCGATGCGGGCCATCAAGCGGGCGATGGATCCCGAGGGAATCTTTAATCCCGGAGCGGTGGTTAGCGGGGGAGAAGGATGATGGATCGTGTCAGAATTGAGGTCTGATCTCTGGCGAATGCATCAAATTGGATTGTTTCAAGGTAGTGAAGAATGAGCTTTGGTCTTTGTCCAGAAGCTGAATGAGACCAGTAGCATATCACAGGCACCGTCACGGCATAGGGATTTTCCCATGTCGAGCGGTTGAAATATCATTTAGTGCACAGGATACAATTATCAACAATCATTCAGTTTGCTCCTCGTTGTGATTCGAATCAAGTCCCTCATCATCATTGGTGATCCATTGCGCATTACCGTGTGGGCGATATTGGATTTTGTCGTCTCGATATGTACTTTGGAGCTCATTCATGGCTTCCTTCCAGAATTTGGGGTTGCGCCATTGATTAGTAAACGCGTATGTCCGCCCACCACTGAATATCAAATCTTCATCACTGGTATAAAAACGATTAAGGTACCAATTGTCTTTAGAAAATTTTTCTTGAATTTCATGTTGTTCCAAAGCTTGACTTTTAAATTCATTAACATCCTTGATCATTCCTTCAACACTTATTGAAAAACTTTTGGGCCCAGTATTGCAACAGTTAGCAATTTCATTAATATCATATCCTTTCTGTGCGAGATAGTTAATCACTTTAGATATAACGCGACTCTTTGATTCGTTCTCAATAACATCATTTCCACAAATGCGTAAGTCATAGCGGGTATTGTCACGCTTGCCCGACTGGAACTCGCGACGCTTCCGGCTTTGTTCGCTTACCCTAATCTGGTACTCGCTTGTTTCAGGTAATGGAATTACCTGCTGAATTGACATAAGCCTTTGCTCATTTGGTTTTCCCTCATTTAGCACGTATGGCTGAACGCGGTGACACTGAATATCAAGCCCTTGCTCATTTAACCATAGCACAGATGTAGTAAGTTCTTGTGAAAAATCTGCGGATATGAGAAATATCCGTACGGATTGTGCAAACTGACTCTCATCGGGCACGTCCCAGTTAAGGTGACCAAGCAGCATCGTTTTTGCAATTTCATCTTCTTTGTCTTCATCAACTTTGTTGGAAAATTCGGTTATATCATTTACATCACCATTTTCTTGATCGTCGTTCGACTTCTGTTTGTGCAAGAATCTAGAGAATGCATCTACGGCCCCCTTGAATGTTAGTGTTGAAACCAAGGCGGCATAGCGCAACGCCTGAAGATCCATTTCTCCGCCATCTTCTGTGCGCTTCAATTCAATAACACAAATATTACCTTCTCTGTCAACACCAAGAAGGTCAATTTTGCGACGTGATCCATCCCAGTAACCATATTCTCTATCTATTATCAACACGTCATCTTATATCACGGAAAAATCATCTTGCAGCCACTTCTGCAAGTCACGCTCCAGTATTTCTTTATCTGCAAAAGAAATTCTCTGAAGTTTTTCTAGTTTGTTGTTGGTGTATTCATAAAGTGACATGATGTTTTCCTTTGTTTGTACGATGTGACTGGAAAAGGTCACACAGCAAATGACGAGTCGACTCGGAGATAGATCCAAGACGAGCTGGAAGAATATGGTTCAGCGGTCGAGGTCTCGCAATGGGCTGCATGGATGGTACTCAATCTGGAAGTGTCCGCTGAGCATCCAAGTCACCGCAGTAACCTCGACCTGATCCATGATGGCGGATGTACTCCATCTCTCGAGACGAGTCAACGCTCGAGATTGCAGTAGCATTGGCAGTGGTAGGCCCGGGAGGAATCGAACCTCCGACCTGCCGATTACGTACCACTTCGGCTTGCGCCGCCCCCGCAGAGCGGAGTTCGTGGTCTGGACTATCCCTTCGCCGTATTCCGAGGCCGGAACGTAGGCGGGCGCCGTCTAGTCTCTACACCTTCCCCCGAAGGGGCTTGGCTCGGGATCGCCCGCGAGGGGGTTCCCCGAATTTGACGCCAGTTTCCGCCGCGGGTTTCCCCGCGGGGCTCCCATATGAAAGTCGGTTGCTCTACCCCTGAGCTACGGGCCCTGAGCGGCGTACGCCGCACAGTCACCAATCTATACCCTCAGGGCCGGTTGTGCAAGTGCAGGGAGCAATCTGCTGCCGGGCACAATGCCCAGGCATGAATCGCCTCTTCCACTGGACCACGGCTCTTTGACCTGGTCATGGGAGGGCTAAGCCTAAGCGGTGCAACATCTTTCCCGCTGGAAAGCCCCGAAGTTCCTTCGGCTCAAGCTTGTGCAGGCCGCCCCCGTAGACGCGGCCATGGTCAATCAGCTCCTCGGCATCGATCCCGTTCAGCTGTGCCCAGATGCGCCGGGTGAGGTCAGGGTTGCCCTCCATGGACTGGGCCATGAAAGGCTTGGGGTACAGCAGCAGATAGACATTGCCGGCAGTTGCCTGCGACCAGTTCAGGATGAATCGGAAAGGACCGCTTCCACTCGTCCTCCTGCCCATGTAGGTGCAGAGGATCGGTGCGGGCGGGCGGTACTCTTGCGCATACCAGGGTGACCGGTGCCGGCACACGTAGCGTTCGGACACGGGGCTGCTGCCGGATTCTCCATCCTCAAGATAGGCGTTCAGTGCCGGATGGCGGCGGGCTAAGGCGGCTCTTGGAGTCTGTGTCTGAAGCAGAAAGAGCTGCCTGTCGAGCTTGGGAAGCCCAGATTCGCCCGCCAAGACCTCGTCATCTGGCAGGTATCGCGGGCCTGGAAGGATTGGCGTGAAGAACTCCATTGGCAGGCCCAGCGACTGGATCTTGGTTCTGTCCAAGATGAAGAAACTGTTGGAGCCGGTCACCAGTCCCCGCTTGATCTCAAATAGATCACCCAACGTGGCCTGTTCGGTAGGTGCGGGCTGGCTGACTTGCGGGTACCGTGTCCACTTCGACTTGCTGGACAGCGACGACACCGGAATGCTCCGCTGATGCGCGGGCTCAAGCAGCGATCCGCCATAGGAAAACACGGCTTTATGGTTGGCAGGGGGAGGGCTGTTTCTGAACAACACAACCGCAGACGATACGAGAGCGTCTTTGAACTGTGTGTTCCGCGGGTCAAACCGGTGTACCCGCAACAGGGTCACTCGTTCCAACAGGTACCGACGGACAGCCTCGCCATACTTGACGCCCATAAACTCACTTGGAACCAGCCAGCCAGCAATGCCTCCCTCTGCCATCCAGGTATGCGATAGGCCCATGAAGTAGCAGTAGAGTCCAGCGAGTCCACTGAGTTTCATGCCGCTTGCTGCTTCCACGTCTCGTCGCAGGGTTTGCTTCTGTTCGATCGTTAGGTGATGGTGCCGAACATAGGGCGGATTGCAAATGAGGAGATTTACGCTCGACTCTCTGGGCTTCACCTGAGTGAAATCTTGTAGGTTCAGTTTCAGCGGCGTGCCCTTCCAAAGCTTCTTTGATGGCCGCCCATAGTGGCCGTCGATCTCGTACCCAACGCAGCTTTCAAGTTTCTCTTTGGGCATGATGGATGCCAAGGCGGAGAAAAACGAGCCGCTGCCAATTGCCGGATCGAGGAACCGTATCTTCGCGCCATTCGGCAAGAGCGAAACCCCACAAGTAACAATTTCTCTCGCCAGAGAAGTCGGTGTAGCGAATTGGCCTAAGCGATTGCGCTCAGCAAATGACTTGTTGCTGTCCAGTCGATGCTGCAACTCGAGTCGGCGCATTTCTAAGCTGTTGATGTCCGATATCGTCTTCATAATCTGAAACCCTTCGAGTTTCTCAGCGGATTCCCCCAAGTCCACCCGAGACCTTTCCGTTGTGTATTCGAGGCAACCGCTGCTCAAGTTGTTTCCCGCCATGCCGCGGTGAAGTGCAACAGCAGGGAGGGGCCAAGCAGCCGCCCAGAGGATACGTTATGACTGCCCTACTACTCGCCTGACGACTGTAGCCCTTGCTGGAGGCTACGGTCAAGCGCGTCTGCCGCGAACTCAGCATCCTCCGCGTTGCAGCACAGCGGTGGGCACATTCGCAAGACGCTGCGATAGGGGCCTGACTTGCTGGCGATGATACCGTTGCGACGGCACTCCTCGAACACCCGAGCCGTGGTGTCTGGGTCTGGCTCGCGGGTGGAGCGGTCTCGGACCAGCTCCACGGCAAGCATCAGCCCCTCGCCCCGGACGTCACCGACTGCCTCGTACTTGTTGCGCAGCTCCTCGAGTCGGCTCTTCAGAAGCCCGCCTACCTTGCGTGCGTTGTCCTGCAGGCCCTCCTCCTCTATGACCCGAAGCACAGCGCGGCCTGCCGCGCATGTCACTGGGTTGGCGCCGTACGAGTGGAACAGGAACTTGTCCGCCATGGCCTCCGCCACTTCGCGGCGGGCGATCAGCGCCGCTACGGGGAAGCCGTTGCCAAGCCCCTTGGCCGCGATGATGATGTCCGGGACTACGCCATGGGCCTCGAAAGACCAGAAGCCTTTGCCCGTGCGCCCTACTCCGGCCTGCACCTCGTCGACAATGCATACGCCTCCAGCTGCCCGGACCCGCTCGAACGCCCCTGACAGATAGCCGTGGATCAGCGGAACGACCCCTCCGTAACCCTGCACAGGCTCAAGGATGATGCCGGCCAGCCGCCCGCTGGTGGCAGTAGCCAGGACACGGTCGATCTCGTCCAAGTAGGGCTGGAGCGACTCGCCAAAGGAGCCGCGATACGGATTGGGCTCCGGTAGAAACGTGATGCCGGTGATCTGGGGAACCGGGTGGCGGAAAGATGCGACGCCGGACATGGCCTGCGCCCCCAGAGTGGCTCCGTGATAGCCAGACCGCAGAGCGAGAAGATCAACGTTGCCGGTGTAGGAACGCGCCATGAGCAGGGCAAGGTCTGCGGCTTCGGACCCGCTGTTGGTGAAGTGCACTACCCAGTCTTCGCCGTCGGGCATGGTTGCCGCAAGCTCTTCGGCGTAATGGGCTGGGACTGGATGGTGGAACATCGTAGTGCAGTGCGACAGCTCGGCAGCCTGCGTCGAGGCTGCCTCGACGACGGCGGAGTGGGCATGGCCGACGGACACGCAGAGGTTCATGCCCAGCATGTCCAGATACCGATTGCCCTCCTCATCCCAGAGGTACTGGCCCTTGCCCTTGCGGAATACGATGGGGTCAGCGAACGGAACAAACGCTCGCTGGCTGGCGGCGTAGTATTTCTCGCGCCGCTTGACGATGGCCTCCTTTGACCAATTTACCTTAGTCATAGCTAGCTACCTTATTGACCTCGTTGAACTGGCTTGCCCATCGCATTCTCTATCAACTCAATTAACTGATTCTTTCGATTTGAGTAGAAGTCATTGAATGCATTCTTTCGAATCTCGGCGGGGGATATATTGTGACTTCTTAATATATCATCCATATCGCTATTGCTGCCTTCCGGTGAATTCTGCAAAGCCTCAATATACTTTGATGGCGCGTTTCCTCCAATTTTACGATTTGCTTTAGATGAAATCATTGTTTTATTGACGATGGAATTGTACATGTTTCGCGAAATTCCATTATTTTCGCACCAGATTCGAGGGAATATATGATGAATGTCAATTGGTTTTTCGTCTCTCTCCAAAGACCTAATCGTATCCTTGTAATAGAAGTCCTTTGCTCCTTCTCTAACAACAAGAGCGCACAGCCCCTTGTAGGCCGCGCTTTGTTTTGTTTGAAGTGTGTCTAGGCGACTTTCTTGAAACACGGCATTCCTAATGCTGTAAAAATCTGGTGGTTGGTTACGTGTATCATCACTCGGTTGTTCAACATAGGACATCCAATCAACAAAATTTTCAAAGTCATTTGCAATACGCGTTTCTACAGCCCCGCCATACAGCTCACCAAAAATTCCACACCAAAACCATTGTGATAGGCAATTGCGAATATCATCTCTTGTTCGCCAGCGTTCCCCGATATGCGCAAGTATCGCAGCTAACGAAATAATTTGAGTGCGATACGAAACCTCCTTTTCTTCGAGAACGCCCTGATTTCTCAAAAACATCGCAGCTTGACGAAATCCATTAACTGCAACATCTGCCAATTTCTTGTATGATTCGACGGGCAGCTCCAGTATTGCTGCACGTTTACAACTAATGGCCGCTTCTTGTTTTTCCATTTTGCGCTCATACGTGTGAAGTATAGAGACGACTTGTAAAAAATCCTCTGGCTTAATTCCATTAAGAACGGACTCACTAGAAAGCTCTTTAAGGCGACCCTCTTTGCCTGTATCATCTTCGTCATCTTCGTTAGAACCAAGCAAATCAGCGCGCAGATTGAAGCCATCACTTTCATCATCACCATCAGCGGCAAATGACGCCGTAACAAGGTCAAATACACTCAGTGGTACACCACCGGTGTTCACTTTTTCAAATACAGCGCATACAGCTTCTTTGCTTGTAGCTTTGTCAAGCCGAATAACGGGCACCCGATAATCATTGAATTTAGACAAAACCTTACTTCTAAACTCAATGTACTTGTCGTGACGCTTATCACCAATTTTATGGATTGCCATATCCCATTCACTTGAGTTGAATATTTGTGAACAGGGGAAGTGGAAATGTTCAACCGCGAACTCAATTTGCGAGAGATCCATCAAAACTTTCCGATCAAATTTGTCCATATATTTTCGATCTTCTTGGACTCGAATAAAGGCATCTTCTAGGCGATCATCTCGTAGAGCGGCATCGATGTCAATATAGTAGTGGCACTTAATTTTTCTACCTTGTGAATTACGTGTTCGCACGGGTCCATCAAGCATAAGAGCATGCGTTAACGAAGTTAATCTCTGCTGTCCATCTAGAATAAGTTTTTCAGCTTTAGGTTTTGCTTCGTTGGAAAGTTCTACGTTCGCAATTAACCTTGATTTGAAAGAAACTTCTCCCCCCGCATCCAACAACATTATTGCACCGACAGGAAATTCTCGGGCAATACTAACCAACAGCGATCGAATATGGCTATCATTCCATATCCAACCGCGTTGGAAAACTGGTAGTTGTATTTTTCCCTCGCGTATTTCCTCCAAAAGAGTCTTGAGCGAGATGCTTGTGCTGTCCAATGTGTTCATTTTAATTGTACTCCCGTTTGACGCAGCTAGCGAACAAAACACGCGCCAACGGCTATGGGAACTGACGTGTGCGTCAGAATTGCCCAAATACCCGACATGGATCAGGTTCGCTTGAATCTTACTGAAAATGCAGCAACGGAAACAATCACACCAAGAGTCAGCTCGATCCAATGGAGTGATTCATTTGCTGGGTAGAATGAGGTTCGCAGCACATATACGATGTGCGTGCATACTACCACCCACAGCACAAAGGTGAGGGCAATGATTACCTTGTCATTCAGGCTGCCTTGGAAAGACCTCCTGAACTCATCAAGTGTGAACGTCATGGTTTCTATCCTCCCGCGCTTTGGGGACACTGGGCCATTCTAGCGTCCCCTTCATCATGCGCTACGCTCGTCGAGCGTAGCGCATGATGAAGGGCCTGTCAAGCCCCTCCTCGACCCCGTGTACATACGCCATCTGCCTGCGCTTGTCAAGGGCTGGGGAAGCCTTGACATGCCCGTTGGCATACGCGGGTACCGGCGGCCCTCAGGACAGGGAAGGTCGGCCGGGCTGTCCAGCAACCTCTGTTTAGCCCCCGCCTCGGGGTAGCGTTCGGCGTTTCTGTACATAGGCTTTCTCACCTGCCCATCGGCTGGTAGACCGACACCGCACAGCCGTCCAGCTCCTGCAGCGCCTTGGCGATCATAGGCTTCACGGTCTCCCAGTCAAGCCCTCCCACGCCGCATCCCAGCGCGGGTATGGCGATCGACCCCATGCCCTCCTTCCGTATCACCGTCCGCAGGTCCTCCAGCCCGGTCTCGATGTCTCTCGCGTCGCACGCCTCTCCCGGCCGGCGCATCGTCGGAAAACTCACCAGATACTTGGGCGCGGCTCCCTCAGGCTGCCGGTAGACGTGCATGCGCCCCAGCTGCACTTCGCCAGCCCCGCAGGCCCGCTCGTAGTCGTCGTTGTAGTCGGGGTAGCGGATGCGAAACTGGCGGGCGATGCCTCCGCCCATGACGCCCACGCAGTTGACGGCGTTGACGTACGCCTCGGCCCCGTCGGCGAACAAATCCCCCTCACAGTACCTAATCATGCCTCGCTCCTCTTCCACCCTTGCCGCCTCACCTTAACGCCGTTCGCGGGCCAGGTCATCCGTCCTCCCGCCCCTTCGCCTGCCGCGGCCCTACGCTTCCATCGTCTCCCATTCTTTGGTTCGCCTGGCGACATATTCCCGCAGCGCCTCGTCCACGCCGGGGTCGAGGCCGGGGTCCTCGTAGCTCTCCAGCATCCGCTTCCACGCCGCGTTGGCCTTCTGCGCCGCGTCCAGGCCTCCCTCTGCCATCCACTGCTCGTAGGAGCTGCAGTCCGCCGTCGCCGCCTCCAGCGTCACCGCCCTGAAATTCTCCTGCGTGTGCTCGCATCCCAAAAAGTTCGACCCCGGTCCCACGCCGCGGATGGCGTCCATGGCCTGGGCGTTCTCCGACAGGTCCATGCCCTGGCAAAACCCGATCATCCTGCCGCACAGGTCGGCGTCGATCACCGTCTTCTCGTAGCCGGTCACCAGGCCGCCCTCCAGCCACCCTGTGGCGTGGTTGACCACGTTGGCGCCCGCCATCATCGCCATGGTCAGCCCCATGGTCGCTTCCTGCTGCGACTGGGCGTCGGGCACTTTCGACGCCGACAGCGATCCCACCGTATGCAGCGGTACGCCAAGCCGCCGCGCCAGCTGGCCTGACGCCAGCGCCATCTGCGCGGCTTCGGGCGTGCCAAACGTCGGCGCCCCGCTGCGCATCGACATGGTGCTGGCGAAACTCCCCATCAGGCATGGCGCGCCCGGATTCACCATCTGCACCAGCGCCAGGCAGGCCATCGCCTCCGCCAGCAGCTGGGCCAGCGTGCCGGCGGCGGTGCAGGGTCCCATGGCCCCGGCAATCACCCATGGCGCGCAGGCCACCGGCTGGCCGGCGCGGGCGTAGGTTTTCAGCGCGCCCGACATGTTGGAGTCCAGCACCAGCGGCGCGTTGGTGTTGGACACGCAGTAGAGGGCGGGACTCTTCCGCAGCTCCTCTTCGCCAAACACAATTTGGGCCATGGCGATGGAGTCGCGGGCCCGCTCGGCGCCCAGAAACGCGCCCATATACGCCCGGTCGGACCAGCGGATCAGGCTGTACTGCATCTCCAGATGGCGGCTGGCCGGAGGCAGGTCCACCGGCTCGCACACCACCCCGCCCGAATGGTGCAGCCAGGGGATGGCGTGGTGCAGCCGTATGAGGTCGCGGTAGTCGTCGATGGAGGCGTAGCGCCGCCCGCGGTCGAGGTCGTGTACAAACGGCGGCCCCCACGCTGGGCACAGCACGGTGGCGTCGCCGCCGATTTCTACGCTGTTGGCGGGGTTGCGGGCGCGCTGGGCGAATCGCCCGGGGGCGGTGGCGCGGACGATGCTGCGGCACATGCCGGGCTCGAACCGCGCCCGCTCTCCCTCCACCTCCGCGCCGCCCTGGCGCAAGATGTCGAGGATCTCGGGGTCGCCGCGAAACTCCATCCCGACGTCCCGCAGCAGGATGTCGGCGTTGCGCTCGACCAGCGCCAAAGCCTCCTCGTCCAGCAGGTCGTAGGGAGGGATGCGGCGGGTCAGATACGGCGTACGCGGCGGTCCCTCGCTTCCGCCGCGCTCCAGCCGGGCCCGCCGTCCGCCGGCGCGGGCGCGCCGCGGGACGCCGGCGTCCCGCTTTATGGAGTCAGGGGTGGCCATGGGCGTCGGCTGCGTACGGCGCGGTCGCCGGCGGATGGGGCCGAAGGCAATTGGACATCGCAATTTGATATTCTACCGCGGGCCGCGCGCCGCCATGCAAATCGCCGCATGCCGCCCGCCGGCCAAAGTATTGCCTGATGGAGGATATGCCATGAGCCTGAGCCTGAGCGTCGACGTCGATCTGGAGATGTCGCCGGACTTCTGGGAGCAGCGCGTGGAACTCGCCGCCGCCTTCCGCTGGGTCGCCCGCCTCGGCATGCACGAGGCCGTTGCCAACCACCTCTCCCTGGCCGTCGACGAATCGGGAAAGAAGTTCCTGATGAATCCCAACCAGGTGCATTTCTCCCGCGTCCGCGCCTCCACCCTGCTGCTGCTCGACGCCGACGACCCGGCCACCCTCGAGCGCGAGGACGCGCCCGACCCCACGGCCTGGGGCCTGCATGGCTCGGTGCACCGCAACTGCCCCCACGCCCGCTGCGTGATGCATGCGCATCCCGTCTACTCCACGGTGCTTGCCAGCCTGGCCGACAGCGAGATCAAGCCCATCGACCAGAACACCACCGCCTTCTACCGCCGCCACGTCGTGGACGACGGCTACAGCGGCCTGGCCTTCGAGGACGAGGGCGAACGCTGCGCCAAGATGCTTTCGGACCCGGCCGTCAAGGTGATGGTGATGGGCAACCACGGCGTGCTGGTACTGGGCGACAGCGTCGCCGACGCCTTCAACCGGCTCTACTATTTCGAGCGGGCGGCGGAGACCTACGTCAAGGCGCTGCAGACCGGCCAGCCGCTGCGGGTGCTGTCCGACAGCATCGCCGAGAAGACCGCCAGCGAGCTCGACGAGTATCCTGAGCAGGGCGAGCGCCACTTCGCCGAGCTGCGGGCGATCCTCGACGAGGAAGGCAGCAACTATGCCACGTGAGGTTTACCTCGCCGAGGGCGAAACCACCGGCGCCGCATCGAGCGGCGTAACCCTGGACCGCCCCCGCCTCAAGGCCATCGCCCGCCGCACCGACCGGCCGGGCCTGGTCTACATCGCCCAGTGGACGGCCCTGCTGGCCGCAACCGGCACCGGCGTGTGGATGGCCATCGGCACGGCGTGGGTGTGGCCGGCGATGTTTGTCCATGGCGTGCTGCTGGCGGTGCCGGGCTACGCGCTGAGCCACGAGACCGCCCATGGCACGGCGTTTCGCACCCGCTGGATCAACGAGACCGTGCTGTGGGTGACGTCGCTGATTTACATGGAGGAGCCGCTGCACCGGCGGTACACCCACACCAACCACCACAGCTACACGTGGCATGTCGGCAAGGACAGCCAGATGCCGTTTGACACGCCGATGAGGCTGGGCGGCTGGCTGATGGAAATCAGCGGCCTCGCCCTGCTGCGGTTTCACCTGCTGTCCATGGCGCGGCTGGCGGTTGGCGCCTACACCCCGACCATGCGCATGGTGGCGCCGGAGTCGGAGTTTCCGCGCATGGCCCGCAACGCCCGGGCGTTTATCGCCATCTACGCGGCGCTCGCCGGGCTGATGGCCGCCGGCTATCTGTGGCCGCTGTGGCTGCTGCTGCTGCCGCGCATCATGGGCGCGCCGGTGATGCAGCTGTTTACCATCACCCAGCACGTCGAGCTGCAGGAAAACTCGCCCTCCATCCTCGAGTCCACCCGCAGTTTCCGCACCGGCTGGCTGGGGCGGTTTCTCTACATGAACATGAACCACCACGTGGAGCACCATCTTTATCCGCAGGTGCCGTTTCACTCCCTGCCGGAGCTGGGCAAAGCCGTGGAGGACCAGGTGCCGGAGCCGGATCCGGGGTTTTTCCGCACCAGCCTGGAAGTGCTGTGGGTGGTGGCGCGCCGGACGCTGGGCCTGGGCACCCGCGCTCCCTCCATCCGCCAGGCGCCCCACATGGTCAGCGACGGCGGCATGGGGTGGGAGCAGGTCGCCTACCGCACCATGTAGGCGGGAAAGCCAAACCATGAACGAAGCCGGCGACTACGGCCGCAGTTTCGCCGCCAAGCCGCAGCCGCTCACCCTCGAGCAGGCCGCCTGGATCACGCCGCCCGCCCAGGCGGTGGACACCGAGGGCATGATCGACGTGCCGCGGATGCGGGCCTGGCGGCGCAACCGCCTGCGCGAGCAGATAGCCCTTCACGGCCTCGACGCCGTAGTGCTGAGCGAGCCGCTGTCCATCCGCTACGCCGTCGGGGTGCGCAACTGCACCCTGTTTCAGATGCACATCCAGACGGGGTATCTGTTCGTGCCGGCGGACGGGCCGGTGATCTACTTCGACAACGAGCCGGGCCAGGAGACGGGCAGCCAGCTCGAGACCATCGACGAGATCCGCGACGAGATCCTGCCCCTGTCGCAGATGTGGGCCGGCAATCGGCAGGAGGAGTGGGCGAAGCGATGGGCGGCGCAGATGGCGGACGTGCTGCGGGAGCGATGCGGCAAGGGGGCGAAGGTGGGCATCGAGCGGCCGGGCGTGGACGCGCAGCGGGCGCTGGAGGCCGAGGGGTTTGCGGTGGTGGACGCCGCCCCCGCTTTGGCCCAGGCGCGCAGGATCAAGAGCCCCGAGGAGATCCTCGCCATGAACCTCACCCTGGCGGTGGCGGAGGACGGCATGACCCGCATGCGCCATCGCCTGCGCAACGGCGTGACCGAGCAGACGCTGTGGGCCCACATGTGGAGCGCCCTGATCGAGGGCGGCGGCGAGTGGATCGACTACCGCCTGCTGGCGTCGGGCGAACGCACCAACCCATGGCAGCAGGAGGCGTCGTCGCGGATGATACGGGCGGGCGACCTGGTGGTGTTTGACTGCGGCATGGTGGGGCCGTTTAGCTACGGCGCGGACGTCTCGCGGGCCTACCACTGCGGGCCGGGCAGCCCGACCGGCTACCAGCGGAAGCTGTACACGCTGGCCTGGAACGAGATCATGCACAACACCCAGCTGATGCGGCCGGGCATGTCGTTTCGCGACATCGTCGACCAGCGCTACCGCCAGGAGCCGGGGTACGGCGACCAGCCCTATCCCTGCCTGGCCCACGGCCTGGGCATGGCCGACGAGTGGCCGGTGATCTACTACCCGCAGGAGGAGGAGTATGCCTACGACGGCGAGCTGGAGGCGGGGATGGTGATCTGCGTCGAGAGCTACGTGGGCGAGGTGGGCGGCAAGGAGGGCGTCAAGCTGGAGGACCAGTGCCTGATTACCGAATCGGGGCCGATTACGCTGTCGCGCTATCCGTTTGAGGAGTCGCTGCTGCTGCGCGAGGTGTAGGCGGTGACGATGATGGCTCTCAGCGGCGGGCAAATATATACGGCGGACAGCGATGCAACGCGCGCCATGTGCATGGATGCATCTGCGGGCGCCAATGAACTGTCCAATTTACCGGAAAGCAAACGGCCATTTGGAAGCAGGCAATGCGGCCGCACAATACTGCAGAATACAGAATGGCCGGCAACCTGAAATTTGCGGGCGCAAGGCTGAACAGCCACCGCCAAGCCATTTTGCAATTTAAGCCGCCTCATGCAAACAGCGGCTCCCGCGTAATTACAATCTCGGGAATTCTGCGGTGGTGCGTATTTTTCATGGACAGCCGCGCAGCGGCAAACCCATGCTGCTTTACAAGCTCGATAATCTCCGGCGCCGCGTCGTATGTCATCATAAAATTGCAGTTGCTGCTGGCCATTAATTCAAACAGTCGGGGATGGTCGAATTTCGAATGCGCGTAAAGCCGCGATCCGGCCTTCTTGCCGCCGTGCGCCGTGTAGGGCGGATCAAGAAACACCGCCGTGCGCTTTGCCGGGCCGCCCAGAAACAGCGGAAGCGCCTTAAGGCCGTCGCCCTCCAGAAACGCGATGCGGTCGGCGTATTCCTGAATTGCGTCAAGTCTTGCCGCCAGAGTCTCGGGATACCATCTTGAAAGGATGCCGCGGCCATTTTCGCCGGTCCTGCTGTATGAAGCGCCAGGCGCCAGTATGCCCCCGCGGCGCGTGCGGTTGAGCGCAAGCGTGCGAAAAGCATGGTCCACCAATGTATCGGGAGGCTTGGACTCCAACTTGCGCAGCGCGCTGTATGTCGGCTTGAACCGCTCGATCCGCTCTTTTAGCGCCGGGCCGCATTCAAACGCTGTGTGCCAGAAGGCTGCGACGTCCCGGTCAATTTCGATCATTGCGGCGCGGTCCGCGAGGTTCTCCATAATTGCAGTCAAGGAAACGATTCCGCCTCCCGCGAAAGGCTCAATCAGCGTTTTTGGGCGTTTATGCAGCAGCCACTCGCGTATGTGGGGCACAAGCCAGGTCTTTCCGCCGGGGTATCGAAGCGGACTGCGCTGCGGGACGGAGGCAACGTTCACAACCGGCAGGCGCGATGTTGGGATTGAGGAAAGCGCCAGTGACATAGCTCGGCCTCTTCTTTGCTGCTTGCCGCCTATGGCTGCTGGACGGAAGGCCCTGTCAGACACTCCTGTGCGATGGGCCTTTGGCTGCATACTATTCCGTTCCGCTGTCAGCGCAATTGCGTATTGTTGCTGCGCGTAGCTCCTTTCGCCATCGTCCTCCTGCCCTGCCGGGCGCACCTCCCCTGTATCTGACGGCGGCCCGCAGTCTGGCGGCCATATCCACAGTCCTCGCCCTGCCGCGGCGGGACGGCAGGCTGCGGGGGTGGTTACACCTGATCGTCCTCGCGGCCGCGGTGCTTCGGCATCTCGTCGAAGACGTCGAACACGCGCTGGAAGTAAGGAAACTCCGTCAGAAGTCGGGAGCCTTTCTGCAGCCCGTCGGACGTGCCGTCCGTGTGACTGCCGTGAAACACGAGTTTCAGAGTTCGGATCATGGCGGCTTCCTCCGTTGCAGGACTGCGAGCTGGCCGCGTCTGCTTATTGCTGGATTCCCATCCTACGCGATTGCCGCCGGCAATGCAACCCGCCAATCATGAAACCGGCGCAATTCACTACATTTAGATTGAAAATCAGAATTTAATGCATATATTGTAGCTCAGCGGCCGAGTGTCCTAAACGACTTTCACCAGCCGCAGCGCCGCGAATCGCCGAATTCAGGGCAATCTGCGCGGCGCCAATGTTCGCGATTCGTTCCCCCGCCCAGCGATGGCGGACTTGCAATTCCGCGGCAATTGCGCCATGCTGCTGCCAACTGCAACCAGAGGAGACGCACAATGTCCCGACACCTCAAGTCAGTTGCCGTACTGTTCGGCACACTCGCCTTTCTGGCCGCCGCCGGCGGAGCCCAGGAGGCGGAAGCCCAGGAGCGCCGCTTCATCGCCATCGGCACCGGCGGCCCCACGGGCGTCTACTTCCAGGTTGGCAACGCCATATGCCGCCTGATCCACAAGGAGGCGGCCGAGGGCCGCAAGACCGGACGCAAGCACGGCATCCGCTGCTCGGCGCCCTCGACCGGAGGCTCGACCTACAACATCGGCCAGATCTCCGAGGGCGAGCTGGACTTCGGCGTGGCCCAGTCCGACTGGCAGTACCACGCCTCCAACTGCTCCTCCGACAAGGTCATCTGCTACCGCAAGCTGCGGGCGGTGTTCTCGGTGCACCCCGAGCCGTTCCACATCATCGTCGGCGCCAACTCGGGCATCCGCTCGTGGGGCGACCTGAGGAACAAGCGGGTCAACATCGGCAACCCCGGCT
>CAZPIN010000036.1:0-10554 GCA_964586735.1 uncultured Rhodobacterales bacterium
GAATCAAACCATGACAATTGAATCAGCCCATGATAATTGATTGTTCAAACATTAATGGGATTTGCTCTATCGTGTGCCCTATATGGAGATTGGAGCAGCCGTTCGGGACCGGTTAGGTTTCGGTATGGCCCTCCTTCCCTGCTGTTTCCCTTCACAGTGGCATCGGGGCCTTGATTAATTCTGGCAAATGGATCATAGTCAACCAAGTGTCGCTTGTGCTGAAGGAGAGAAAACACCTTCGCGAAGTACTGTATTCCGGGGGGAAAATTTACCATTACGGATTGGTTCAGGAACTGATTGCTTGCAAATCGGTGCTCCAAGGCTCGGTATGCTTGCCGCCATGCATGTTTGCTTCGAAGTTCCGGAGACGTTCCCGCAATACAGTCAGCGCACATCCTGCAGAGCGCGTGAAACAGCGCATAATACGCAGTACTGGCCAAACGCCTTAGGTCTGACTGACTGGCATTGGGCTGCAAGGCAAGGGTCCAAGCAGTATGCAGAAGCTCACGCCACGGCATGGTATTTGTCCTCTGGCCGGAAGAACCGGACGCTGGGAAATCTGGTTTCACCCAGTTCTCCAAGTTTCGGGGGTAGCATTACAAGGAGCGAGCCATACGTTTCCGGGTCTACGAGCCCTGACCCCTTCTCAAGCTCCACCTCAATCCAAACGACAGGACCGCCCTCCCAGCCGTCGTCTCTTGCTTCGGCGTGGACCTGTACTACTTTCATCGGCAGCATGTGCTGCGTGATTTCTGTCGTCAGAAGTTCCTTCACCTCTTCCGACAGCTCGGGATAGGTCTCGTACATGTTCTTCTCCATGTCTGCCAGCATGTCCCGACCTGCGCCTTGGGCATGCCGGTCCATGTGGTCCTAGGACAAGCGCGTTCAACACAGTTCACGTGTCTCCGCGCCGCGTACAGATCTTGTAGTAGATTGTGGCATCCATGTCGACCCATCGGCTTCTGTCGGGTCGAAGCGTCCCAAGGCCGTCCCTTCCTGCCGAGGATAGTCCGGCAGACCATTGCATCTGCCACCACCGAAACCCTCCAATCCAGCCACTACGGCATCCCGAAACGAGTACCCATCTTGCGGGCACTCTGACAGGGGCCATCTTCAGGCGGACGAGCCCCCCCTCAGCGATGAGTCCAGCTGCCATGATTGGGCACCGGTGCCAAGGTAGCCGCCCTGTCCCGCCTCCGCGCCGTCTCCCGACGAGATACCCGTTGGACATCTCGCCCCGCGAGGATAGCGGTTGTCCCCGCGTTCGCCGTGCCATCGTGCGAGTAGCTTTCTGCTTCACTTTCCACGCTCCCAACTGCTCGATGCCCAGTCTTTGCCCAGACTCCGCCGGTCAGTCTTCGTTCCTTGCCGTCACTGTCATGCGCATCGCCGGAAACCAGTCGATGGGCAGCTTGGCGACGCGAATCATAGTGTCAAGCCACTGGGGGCTCGCTCTTCGTTGTGACTATGTAGAAGCCCGCCATGCCTGCTCTCGATTACGGCACTCATTCCCGCTTGCAGACAGCCCCACTTGCCGCTCAACAGGTGTTTCACCAATTTCAACTGTACGGGCGATGCTTCAGTAATACCCAAACTGCAAATGCATGACGGTCCTTCATTGATGCCTGCTCAAGACGAATGATTGCAATTTCCGCCAGTTTGATCATCTCTTCCACTCTCTCCAAGTCGAAACTGGCATAGGGATCGTAGTCAGCGAAATGTCGTATATGTTGTAGATTGGTAAACACGCTCGCAAAGTACAGTATTTCAGGTGGAAATTGTATCATTACGGATCTATTCTGGCACTGGTTGCTTGCAAATCTGTGCTCCAGGGCGCGATATGCTTGTCTCCATGCATGTTTGCTTCGAAGTTCCGGCGACGACCCGGCTATGCAGTCTGCGCACATCCTGCAGAGCGCATGAAACATCGCATAATTCGCCGTGCTGGCTGAACGCCTTAGGTCTGACTGACTAGCTTTGGGCTGCAAGGCGAGAATCCAGCAAGTTTGCAGCAGTTCACGCCACGGCATGGTCTTCGTCCTTGGTCCGGAAAAACTGGACGCTTGGCCATCTCGTCTCCCCCAGCTCTCTGAGTTTATCGGGTAGCATCATCAGGAGCGTACCATACGTCTCCGGGTCTACGAGCCCTGTCCCCTTCTCAAGCTCCACCTCAATCCAAACAACAGGACCGCCCTCCCAGCCGTCGTCCCTTGCTACGGCGTGGACCTGTACCACTTTCTTCGGCAGCATGTGCTGCGTGATCTCTGTCGTCAGAAATTCCTTCACTTCTTCCGACAGCTCGGGATAGGTCTCGTACATGTACTTCTCCATGACTGCCTGCGTGTCCCGACCTGCGCCTTGGGCATGCCGGTCCATGCGGACCTAGGACAAGCGCGTTCAACACAGTTCACGTGTCTCCGCGCCGCGTACAGGTCTTGTAGCAGATTGCGGCATCCCTGTCAACCCATCAGCTTCTGTCGGGTCGAAGCGTCCCAAGGCCGTCCCTTCCCGCCGAGGATAGTCCGGCAGACCAATTGCATCTGCCACCACCGAAACCCTCCAATCCAGCCACTACGGCATCCCAAGGCGAGTACCCAGCTTGCGGACACTCTGACAGGGCCATTCTCAGGCGGACACGACCGCCTCGTCAGCAATGAGGCCCGCTGCCATGATTGGGCACCGTTGCCAAGGTAGCCGTCCTGTCCCGCCTCCGCGCCGTTTCCCGACGAGATACTCGCTGGACATCTCGCTCCGCGAGTACAGCGGCTATCCCCGCGTACGCCGTGCCATCGTGCGAGTAGCTTCCAGCAGATTTCCTATACAGCTTCGACTGCAAGGTTTAGACTGTGGCGGAACAGCCGGAGGAAGCCTTCCCATGAACAAGGGCGTACACGCTGTGGCGGCAGGCTTCATTGACGCGGCGCTGAGAAGCAGGGCGAAGGCCATGAAGACGGTGTACACGAAGGGCGAGGCGGAGAGCGCTCCGCTGCAGGCCGGACGGCAGTCGGCGCTTCTGCTTGAGCGCGGCGAGCTGGAGCTGCGCTACTACGCGCCCCGCGGCCTGGACAGCCAGACGCCCCATGACCGTGACGAGGTGTACTTCGTGGCGTCTGGAAGCGGGCTGTTTTTCTGCGATGGCAACCGAGAGGCGTTCCAGACGGGTGACGCCATCTTCGTGCCCGCCTACGCGGAGCACCGCTTCGAGTCGTTCACCGACGACTTCGCGGTCTGGGTGGTGTTCTACGGACCCGTTGGCGGCAGCGTGGATGCCAGCAGCGCCACCGACCCGGCGCGGAGAAGCGGCGGGGCCATGAAGACGGTGTACGCGAAGGGCGAGGCGGAGAGCGCTCCGCTGCAGGCCGGACAGCGGTCGGCGCTTCTGCTTGAGCGCGGCGAGCTGGAGCTGCTCTACTACACGCCACGGGGCAGGGACAGCCAGACGCCCCATGACCGCGACGAGGTGTACTTCGTGGCGTCGGGCAGCGGGGTGTTTTTCTGCGATGGCAGCCGAGAGGCGTTCCAGACGGGCGACACCATCTTCGTGCCCGCCTACGCGGAGCACCGCTTCGAGTCGTTCACCGACGACTTCGCGGCCTGGGTGGTGTTCTACGGACCCGTTGGCGGCAGTCCCGATGCCAAGAGCTCCGCCGACCCGACGAGGCAGGCGGACCCGCCGAAGCCCCACTACGACCCCCCCGCCAAGGACATGGAGTACTCCTCCGATTCGGGGTACGAGGGAGGCGATTTCGGCGGCAAGTGATTCGCTGCCGACGCCCCCGCGGCGCGGTTACTGATGCCCGATTCGACACCCGATTCGGCGCCCCTTCGAGTGCTTAGGGGGTGATTCGCTGAGAATTTGTAACCGTTCCGATTAAAACAACGCTACGTAACAACTCTATATCTGGCAAGGGGTTACAGGCCAATTTTTAAGGGCCGATTCGCCCCTGTTTGCACATTGAAAAAACTTGCGTCACGCTTTCTCCATCTGCAGCAGGAGGGAGAAACCCCGTGACCGCGAATCGCTACCACCCGGACCGCGCCGCCGTACCGCTTCTCGCGGCGGCGTTCCTACTCGCCCTGGCGCAGCCGGCCGCCGCCGCCGCCTGGGACTCGGTGCTCACCCAGGTGACCGTCATCCTGACCAGCGGCTGGGCCCGCGGCGTCGCCATCATCGCCGTGGTGATGGCTGGTCTCGGGATGATGGTCAACCTGTTCGACCGCCGCACCGCCATCTTCATCGTCGTCGGAGTCATCCTCGTCTTCGGCGCCCCCTCGCTGGTCGATCTCCTGATCGACGCGGCAGGAGGGCCGTGAGATGGAACGCAGCTACCACCTCGTGGCCAAGGGCCTGTGCCGCCCTCCCATGTTCCTGATGGCGCCCTTCGACGCGGTCGTGTTCAACGTCATGCTCTCGGTGGTCGTCTGCCTGGCGGCGGGGGAGATGGCCCTGCTGCCCGTCTTCCTCGTGCCGCTGCATGCGATTGCCGTCCTCGTCTGCCTCGTCGAGCCCCGGGCGTTCGAGCTCGTCCACCGCTGCCTCGCAGCCGCCGGTCTCGCTCGGCCCAGCCGCCGGATGCGCGGCATGTCGCTGGCGGCTGGAAGGATTCGGTCCGATGGCCTTCGCTAGTCTTGGCGGCGCCGCCCGCGAACAGGACGCGGCAAGCCTGATGGGGCTGTGCGAGCACCTCGACGACACCACCGCCATCACCCGCAACCTGCATGTGGTCAAGGTGCTGGCGCTGGAGGGACTGGACCCGTACACCGCCTCCGACGAGGACCTGGTGTCGCGCTACGGCCTGCTTGCCGACACCCTGAAGAACCTCGCCTGCGACGGCGTCAGCCTTCGCTTCTACGTCGTCAAGCGGCGGGTGGCGACGCCGCGCGGCGGCCTGCCGGAAGTCGAGACGCTGGGCCTCACCGGCCGCTACCACGACGCCCTCGACACCCGCGGCTGCTACCGCATCGAGCTGTTTCTGGGGATCGAAAAGAGCGCCCAAAGCGCCGAGGCGTCGCTGCTTTCCCGCTTCCGCTCCTCCGGCCAGGCCCGCATTCGCGAGGCGGTCGACGCCACCAGCGCCCAGGTCGAGGAGTACACGCGGGGCTTCGAGCTGGCGATGGCGCCGTTCAAGCCGCGGCGGCTCGGCGTTGCCGACGTGGCGGGGCGCCGCTGCTCGGAGATCGCCCGCTTCTACAACTACCTGCTGGAGGCCCGCTGGCGCGACATACCCATCGGCGACGCGCCGCTGCATGACCGCATGGGCATGGGCCGCCTCGTCTATCCCTCCCTCGACTACATCCAGATGCGCCTGCCGGCCGAGATCGTCTACGGCGCCATGCTAGGCGTTGCAGACTATCCCGACGTCCTTGATGCCGACGCGCTGCAGCAGCTGCTGTGGACGCCGGCCGACTTCGTCGCCTGCGCGGCGTGGCGCTACGTCAGCCGCGAGTTTGCGCTCGACCAGGCCCGCCGCCAGCGCCGCAAGCTGCTCGCCTCGGAGGACGACTCGGCCTCCCAGCTGAGCGAGATCACCGGCGCGCTGGACGACGCCGTCGCAGGCCGGGCGCTGCTGGGCCGCTGCTGGTTTTCGGTGCTCGCGCTGGGTCGCGGCGGCGATGGCGGCATGGCGATGGCCCGCCTTGACCGGGCCGTGGAGCGGGTCGAGCGGGCTCTCAACGAGCGCGGTTTCGCCCTGGCCCGCGAGGACCTCGCCATCGCCTGTTCGCACTGGTCGATGTTTCCTGGCTGCTGGCGGCATGCGCCACGCGTGGTCACTCTGTCCCACCGCAATTACGCCGCCCTCGCCGGACCCCACAATGCCGCGCGCGGCGCGGAGACCACCCCATGGGGAGGGCCGCTGTGCCAGGTGGAGACGCCTTACGGGGTGCCGCATCGCCTGGCGCTGCACGAGGGGGATCTGGGCAACGCCATCGTCCTCGGCCCCTCGGGGGCAGGCAAAACCGTGCTGCTGGGCTGGCTGATCGCCCATGCCCGCGCCCAGGGCGCCCGCGTCGTGGCGTTCGACAAGGACCGCGGCATGCAGATGGCCGTGGAGGGGCTGGGCGGACGGTACGTGTCGTTCCGCACCGGCGAGCTCACCGGCATCAATCCCGTCGCCCTTGCCGCGGACCCCACGTTCCTGCGCAAGTTTGCCGGCCTGCTGCTGGGCGAGGGGAGCGACGGTCCCGAGCTGGAAGCGGCGGTGCGTGCGGCGCTGGCGGTCGACGCCGGTCGGCGGCGGCTGCGCCACATCGCGGACGCCCTTGATCCGGGGTCGCGCAGCTGCCGCGAGATGGGCCGCTGGGTGCGGGACGGCGAGTATGCCTGGGCCTTCGACTGCGAGGCCGAGGGCCATGTGCTGGAGCGGACCCAGGGCCTGATGGGGTTCGACATCGGTCCGTTCCTCGACAACGGCGAGCTCCGCGGACCCGCGCTGCACTGCCTGTTCCACCGCATCGACCAGGCGCTGGACGGGACGCCGACGATGATCGTGATCGACGAGTTCTGGCGGGTGCTGAACGAGCCCTCCTTCACCGTCTACGTGCGGGATCTGCTGGCGACCATCCGCAAGCGCAACGGCGCCGTGGTGATGGCCACGCAGAGTCTCGCCGACGTTATCGATTCGGAGATCTGGCGGTCGATCGTGGAGCAGTCGCCCACCAAGATTTTCTTTGCCAACCGCGCTGGCCGGGACGAGGACTACGTGTCCGCTTTCGGTTTGAGCCGCCGGGAGAGCGCCATCGTGCGGCATCTGCCGCCACGCAGCTTTCTCCTGCGGCGCGGCGCGCAGTCTTCCGTCGCCACTCTCGACTTGGCTGGCCTCGACGACGCAGTGGCGCTGCTTTCGGGGCGGGCGGATGCGGAAATCGAGCGGCGGGCTGCCCGCGACCGCGCCGGCGCGGCAGCCGACATCGCCCTGTCCACGGCGCAAACACAAGGAGCAAACAGCAATGCACACTCTCAGGTATCTGGCATGGGCATGCCTCGCCGCAGCCCTGCTGGCGGCTACCCCCGCACAGAGCACGATCAAGGTCTATGACTACTGGGCCCAGCGCACGCGCAGCATCCAGCTGGCGCGCCTGATCGACCAGCTCGCCAACGCCAAGGCCATGCGCACTCTGGCGCTGGACCAGCTGCAGGCGCTGACCGGCAGCCGAGGCTACGGAGCCATGCTGTTCGAGGGGCTCAGGGCGAGCCTGCCGAAGGGCGATGGCGAGGTCGAGGCGGTGATGGAAGGCGGGCCGGGCGGCGGCCGGGCGGGAGCGCTGGCGCGCAGCCTCAACCGGTCCAGTCCTGCCATCGAAGCCGCGCCAAGCGAGGGTGCGGAGTACCACGCGGCGGCAACCCGCGCCGGCAACGGCGCCCGGGCCCTCGCCAGGGTGGCCTACCAGGACATCGTCCGCGACCTCGATACGGTCCGCAGACTGTCCAGCAGCATCGACGGCGCCCGCGACCCGAAGGACGCCCTCGACCTGCAGGCGAGGCTTACGGCGCAGAACGCCAAGTCGGTGCTGACTACCGCCCGCATCATGGCCCTTGCCGAGATTGCCCAGGCGCGGCGGCAGCTGGAAGACGCCGACCGGGCGGAGCGGCTGCTGCGCACGATGCAGCCGCGCTTCATCAACCCCAGCCTGACGCGGTAGGGAGGCGAAGCCGATGCCCGAGGGATCCGTCCGCACGGTCGAATTCATCGACAGTCTAGTCAGCCAGATCGTCGACGACTTCATTATCGGCGGCGCCGCCAACGTAGCGGAGGAGGCGGGGCGTCTGCTGACGCCGATGGCGACGCTGTACGTGGTGGTCTGGGGCTACCGGCTGATGGCCGGGCGCGAGCAGACGCGCGGGCTGGCCTGGGAGATGGCGCGGCTGAGCGCCATTCTGCTGCTGGTGCTCAATTTCGAGACCTACAACCAGTACGTGAAGGACCCGCTGATCTCCCTGCCGGAGTACATGGCCTCCGTCGTCACCGGCGCGGACCCCGACGCTGGCCTGGTCAGCCAGCTCGACCAGGCCCTGACCAGCGGCTTCGCGGTCGGCGCCGCCTACTGGGACGAGGCGAGTCTCTTCAGGGGGAACATCGGTTTCTACTTCCTGGCGATGCTGATCTGGGTGCTGGTGGCGCTCCCCATCGCCCTGGCGGCGTTTCTGGTGGTGCTGTCGAAACTGTACATCAGCGTGCTGCTGGTGCTGGGCCCCATCGTCATCGCGCTGACGCTGTTCGAGCGCACCCGCGGCTACTTCGAGCGGTGGATCGCCGAGATGGTCACCCGCAGCCTCGTGGTTATGTTCGCGGTCCTGGTGCCGAAGATCATCGTCTTCTACTTCCAGAACAACCTCGAGCAGATATCGGACAACTTCTCCAGCAGCCCGAACGCCGCCTTCGCCTCGGCCATCGTCATTATGTTCTTCAGCATCTGCCAGATCCTGTTCTACTGGCAGATTCCCGTCGTCGCCTCGGCCATCGCCGGCGGCTTCCAGCTCGCCCCGCACGGAATCGACCAGCGCCTGCACCGGGGGATAGTTGGCTTTCCCGCCTCCTACGCGCGCGCTGAACGGGCGTCCGGGAGACTGCACGAAGGGCAGCTTCGGGAAAGGGAGGACGAGCAGAACAGCCGGATCCGCGGCGTCGACACGCGCTCCCGCCCCTTCTTCGGGGCCTGAACGGACATGCGGAGACGAGCGCTTCTGGCGGTGGCGATGGCGGGCGCGCTTGCCGCGGCGGCCTGCGCGCCGCCGCTCCCGCCCTCGTGCAGCGGCGACTCCCGCTCGCCCGTCAACCGGTTGTCCGGTGGCTGCTGAGGAGGACAGGGCATGCGCGCCGCACGCAGCGCCGAGGCCACTCGCAGCCATCGGCAGATCACGTTCGCCGAGCAGGCCACTGCGCTTGCCTTTTCCAGCCGCCGCTCGGCCTGGATCGCTGCCGTCGCCATGGGCTTCATTGCCCTCGCCGAGGCGCTGGCGCTGGCCATGCTGGCGCCCCTCAAGACCGTCGAGCCGGTGGTTATCACGGTGGACCGCACCACCGGCGAGGTCGAGCGGCCGGTGCGGGTGAAGGAAGTGGCCAACTACACGCCCGACGAGGCGCTGGCCAAGGCGTTTCTGCACCGCTTCGTGGTGCACCGCGAGCGCTTCTACCGCATCCGCGCCGAGGAGGACTTCCTCTACGTCTCGCTGTTTCTCGACTCCCACCAGAAGGACCAGTGGGCGCGCCACTACCGGCCCTCCAATCCCGGCTCGCCGCTCAACCTCGAGGAAGGGGCGGAGATCCATGCCGAGGTTACCTCCATCACCTTTCTGGGCGATGGCCTCGCCTCGGTGCGGCTGCGCCGCCGCATTACCTCGCCGCGCGCCGCCGAGACCGTCGAGCGCTGGACCGCCACCGTCGGCTACGCCTTTCGCCCGGCGGCCATGAAGGAGCGCGACTTGTGGCGCAACCCGCTTGGCATGCAGGTGTCGTCCTACCGGCTCGACGCCGACGTGGATCCCGAATGATGCGGGCGCTCGCCATGGCGGCGGCAATGGCGCTGGCAACCGGGCCCGTCCTGGCCGAGCGCTACCCCACGCCGGTGCCAGCCGACTCCCGCATCCGCACGGTGCTGTACAGCCGCGACGACGTGGTCGAGATCGTCGGCCATGTCGGCTACACCACGACGGTGTTCTTCTCTCCCGGCGAAACGGTCTCCTCGATCGCCCTGGGGGACGACATCTGGCGGGTGGCCGCCGAGGGCAATCGCGTCAGCATCAAGCCGCGCACCGACCGCGAGCTGCTGCCCGGCGCCGGCGAGGCCGACACCAACATGGTGATCTTCACCGACAAGCGGGTGTACTTCTTCGAGCTGCGCACCTCGCGGGACCGGGCGCCGGAGCGCATGGTCTACGCCGTGCGGTTCATCTACGGCGGCGAGTCGAACCGCCAGGCCAGCCGAATCCGCCGGCGGGAAATCGGCGCCCAGTCACTCCACAGCGGGGTACTGGAGCAGCCCGACCAGGCGCGGCGGCAGATTGCCGGGCGCGACCGCAACGGCCGCTACTGGGGCTACAGCTGGCAGGGCAGCGCGGCGCTGCGGCCGCTGGCGGCGTTCGACGACGGGCGGTTCACCTATCTGCGCTTCGCCGAGCGTTCGGCGCTGCCGGCGGTATTCCATGAGGAGGCCGACGGACAGGAGACCATCGCCAACTTCCATGTGCGGGGCACATGGCTTGTGGTTCACAGGCTGGCGGCCAAGCTGGTGCTGCGCGACGGCCGCGAAGTGGCCTGCATTTTCCGCGAGCCGGTGCGATGAGCCTCGATTCGGGCGGGGCCCGCTCCATTCCGCCGGTGGCCAGCCATCTGCGGCCAGGCCAGCGCATCCTGCGAATCGCCGCCTTCGGCGTTATTGCCCTTCTGCTGCCGCTGGCAGCCTACGCCCTGCGCGAGGCGACCCGCTCGCCCGAAGCAAACGAGACGTACGGCGATTCCGTCATCGGCGAGATTGCCGGTCCGGATGCCGACGCCGTGCTGCAGGCACTGACGCTGTCGCCGCCCGTGCCCGAGCTGCCGCCACTCGAGCCAGAAC
>CAZPIN010000037.1:0-8170 GCA_964586735.1 uncultured Rhodobacterales bacterium
GGATGCGCTGCGCATCGGCTCCGGCGCCGTCCACTACATCGCCCGCCCCGTCGGTGGAGAGCGACGAGACAAACGCGTCCGCCTTCACCGCGATGCCAGCGCGTCCGTACGTCGCGACCGGATTCCAGAAACCTGCGGCGATTGTCTGCGACGAAAGGTCCATGTCAGTCGAAACGTCTCCATGAACGGCTTCCGCGCTGCCCGACCCGATTCCGACAGTTCCCCAAAACTCCGTCCCGCCTGCAGACTTCAGGCGAAGCCACGGAGCGACGACGGTTAGGGACGGCGACAGCTCTCCGGCTCCTTCCCGGGAGTCGGCGTAGCTGTACTCTGCCGTGCCGGAAACGCTGCTGACTGCCAGTCCAAGCAGCATGCTCTCGCTCCTGCGGTAATCCAGGCCAAGGCTGAGGGTGGTCGTCGACCCGTCGATGGACAGCGCCGAGGTGGTGCTGTTTTCCTCCATCTCGACTCCGAAACTTCCGCTGTTTCCCGCGCCCCAGTAGACGACGGAGCTGCCTCCCGCCGCATCGTCCAAAGCCAGCGCAAAACTCGACTCACCCGCAATGCGATCGCTGTCCGGTAAGCCAGCCCATCGCCGGAAGCCGTCAAGGTCGCCGCTGTAGGCAGCTCCGCTTCCCGCCTGGTCGCCAGGCGATGGCGCAGCGGCCGTCTCTATTCCCAGAATACTCGCCGTCTCCCGCGCCGCTCGGCGGGTGTCCGCGCCCGACGCGAAAGCCCCGACATCGACAGGGCGGCCCCCCAAACTGGCGTGGGAGGCAGCGCCGCCATGCCGGTGCGCATCGACGCGACTCCAGACAGAGCTGACAAGGCTGGTGGCGGCAGACCGCCCAAAAGCCGCAAGCGCGCCCGTTGCCGCCATGTCCGCCGGCGTCGCCAGCGCCAAGGCCACATTGAAGACCGCCGCCACCACCCGGCCATTGGAGTCGACCGCCGCCTGCAGGGGGCCGGAAATTTCTTCGGACTGCCGGACTTCGACTCCGTCGGCGCCGACTGGCCGTTCCAGCTCGATCACCAGCTGCCGTCCGGCAATACTCTCAATATTCATGCCGGCAAGGCCTTCGGTAACGGTTGCCTCCGATTCTCCCGCTGGCAGAACTGCAGAGCCGCTTGCCAGCTCGCTGGTGGAGACGTTGCGGGCGGCGGCGCCTCTGGAAAACGGGCTTCCCTGCTGCTCAACTGCCTCCTCCGCCATAATTTCGCTCAGTACCCAGCCAACCCTAACCGCGCTGGTCAACGTCTCCGAAAGCCGCAGGGCAAACTCTACTTCCGGCGTACCCTCGCCCTCGCCCTCATCCTCCCCCGCGGCAACCTGCGGCGAGGCGACCTCCAGCGTAACAGGCTCGACGGCGGTTGCGGCGGGAAGAATGGTGGCACTCGCCGTTGCCGACGGGATTGGGGCGCCTGTCCCGTCGACGATCATAACGATCACCGTCTCCGGGCCTTCGGCGACAAAGTCGCTCTGCACCAGCGCCCGAATGGACTTGCTTGCCTCGTTCGCCCCGAATGCGAGCACGCCTTCAGCCGCGGTCTGGGTCGCGTCCGAGAAGTCAAAGCCCTCTGCCGCCGTTCCGCCAAAAACATAACGCACTGGGACAGCGGCCGTCGGAGCGGGAGTCAGCGTTATCGTGAAAATCAGCTCCTCCGTCCCCGATTCGGGTTCGTAGAGTGGGCCGGGCGGCGCCGCGACCTCATAGCGGAAATCGTCGTTCACGATGGTGCCAGTCCCCATGATCGACGGCGCCCCGCCAGCAAAAATGGCGCCGCCCGTCACGCCGGACAGAGTAACCTCGACCGTCTCATCGTCCTCGAACTCCGTGTCGCCGATAACCCGTATCTGGACCGTCTTCGAGACTTCGCTCTGGCTGCTGTCAAAGGTCAGCGTCCCGCCCGCCAACTCCTCAAAGTCGGAGCCTCTGTCGGCGGTACCTCCTGTGACGCTGTAATCGACGGAGATGTTCTGGTCCCAGGCGACATCCAGCGTCACCTCGAAGTCAAGCGCTGCCCCTTCCCCGTCGTCGCCCTCGATCACGTTTGGATCGCCAATCTGGATGATGGCCGCGTCGTTGTCGTTGATCGTTCCCGTTCCGGTACCCGTCTCGATTCTTGGCTCGACTCCCTGCGGACACCCGGCGCACGCCGGACTGGACAGGGTTGCGGTCAGCGTTTCGCTGCCTTCCGGCATCGTGTCGCCAATCACCAGGACTGCAAATTCTTGCGTCAGGCCGCCCACCGAGGTGAAGGTCAGCATTCCGGGGGGTGCATCAAAGTCCGCTCCCGCCGTCGCCTCGCCCGCCGCCGCCCCGCCGGATACCTCGTAGTCGACCGTTACCGTTGCGTCCTCTGGCAATTCCGACTCCAGCGTCACCGTAAACGTCAATGCACTTTCTTCGCCGGCGTCGCCCTCCGTCACGCTCGGAGAGTCGATGGAGAGAGCGAGGTCGTCGTCGTTGGCGACCGTACCCGTACCATCCGCACCGTTCGGCTCCAGCGTGGCGCCAACCGGATTCGACAGTGTGACCATCAACGTCTCGTCGGCTTCGGCAAGCCTGTCGCCCCGTACCTGAACCGTAATGGTCTTCGATGCCTCGTCTGCCGCGAAGTCCAGCTGGCCGCCCGTCAGGGGCACGTAGTCGCTGGCGGCTCCTGCTCCCCCAGTGGCCGTACCGTCCGCCACGGCGAAGTCGACAGACGAGTCCAGCCGGGTGTCTCCGAGTTTGGACACCGTAAAGACCAGGTCGGCCATTTCCGAATCGCCCTCCTCGACCCGCGGCGAGTCGATGGAGAAACTCGGAGGATCGTCGTCGTCGGCAATGACGCCGATCCAGTCGGCCGTGTAGATGCTGGCGTTTGGCGACGCGTTGGACAGCGCCAGCGTTACCGTCTCATCGTCCGCCTCGTCGAAGCTGTCGCCAAGAACCTCGACAGAGACGGTTTTGACGGTTTCGCCGGGAGTGCCGCCGGCGCCGGGGCTGAAGGTCAGAGTGCCGGAAATCGCCCTGAAGTCCTCGCCGGCGGTCGCCTCGCCCGCCGCCGTGCCTCCCGCGACGCTGTAGTCCACCGTCACCGCCTCGCGCCATGCCGGAGACATGGTGACCTCGAAAACCAGCAGGGCAGTCTCGCCTTCCCCGCCCTCGTCAACCCGCGCCGGGCCAACCGTAAATGACGGGCTGTCGTCGCTGAGGATAGTACCCGTGGCCAGAATTTCGGTTACGGATGGGCCGCCCTCAAACTCCGCGTTGGGACTGAGGCCATGCAGCCGGGCGACCACCGTCTCGCTGGGCTCGCGGTCATCGTCTCCGTGCACCGTCACCGCAAACGACTTCAGCTGCGGCGCGGCGACGCCTGCCTCGAACGTCAGCGTACCTGTCGGAACGGCGGCCGTGTAGTCGTCGCCGGCGCCGCCCGGACCATGGCTGGCAGTACCGCTTCCGCTTCCGGCCGTCAGCACCTCGTAGCCAACCGTCACGGGCTGAAGCGAGCGCACCGCCAGGGCGGCGGTAAAGGTCATCGTGGCCGTTTCTCCATCCTGGCCTTCCGCCACATCCTCCGCCTCCAGAGTGACGACAAGCAAATCGTCATTGGCGATGCTGCCTGTACCCTCGATGGACGTCGCGCCGCCCGCGAACCGGGCGCTGACGGGACTGGACAGGGCTACGGTCACAGTCTCGTCAGGCTCGGCGAGGTCGTCCCCGCTGACGTCAATGTCGATAAAGGCTGAATCCTGGTCCGCCGGAATGGCAAGAGAAACGCCGGCATGCATGAAGTCGGGGTCGCTGCCGGAAGATGTCGCCGTGCCTGTGATCGAGTAGGCGACCATGGCGGGCAGCTCGGTTGCCCCCTTCTTCGTCACCTCGAACCGCAGCGTCGCCGTGCCGCTGGCGTCGCCCTCGGTCACGGTGGGAAGCGGACCAAATGCCAGCGCCGGCGCGTCGTCATCATTGGTGATGGTACCGGTGCCGTCGATCGTTGCCGCCTGACCCGCGAACGCCGCGTTGACGGGACTGGAAAGCGTAACAATCACCGTCTCGTCTCCTTCAAACACCGCGTCCCCGACGACGGCAATTTCAATGGTCGTCATAGTTTCAGCTGCTGAAAGGGTAATTGGCGAGATCGACGTGTGGGCGATGTCCGCACCGTCGCCGCTCACGGTTGCCGTACCAGTCTCCGCGATCGCGTAGCTGACCGTTGCTGGCACGTCGGTCGCGCCCGTCTTTGTCACCTCGAACCGTAGCATCGCCGTGCCACCAGCGTTACCCTCAGTCACGGCAGGAGACGTACCAAATGCCAGCACTGGCGCGTCGTCGTCATTGGTGATTGTACCGGTGCCGACGGTCGTGGAGGCTGAGCCGGCAAGCACGGCGCTGCCCGTCGGATTGGACAGCTCGATTACCACCGTCTCATCTTCCTCAAACACCGCGTCGCCCGCAACCGTCACCGAAATGGTTTTCGACACTTCGCTAATGGCGGGGTCGAAGGTCAGCATGCCGTCCGCCAGAGCCTCAAAGTCGGTGCCGCTGACCGCAGTACCGCCTGGCGCGACGCTGTACGAAACCGTTATTTCCTGGTCCCTTGCCTGGCTGAGCGTGACCTCAAAATCAAGAGTCGCGGAATCTCCCGCATCGCCCTCGTCCACCACCGGGTCGCTGATCGAAATCTGCACCGCCTCGTTGTCCAGTATGGTGCCCGTAGCCGTATCCTCACCCGAAACCAAACTTGGGACGACGCCTTCTGGGCAGCCGGTACACGCTGGATTTTGAATAGTTACTGTAAACACTTCATGCGACTCGAGCACGTCGTCGCCAGTCACCGAAACGTCGAACGTCTGCGTCAAGGAGCCTCCCGGCGTGAACGTCACAGTGCCGGTCGCCGCCGCAAAGTCCGTGTCCGCCGTCGCCTCTCCGTCCGCCGTACCTCCGGACACCGTGTAGGAAACCGCAAGGTCGGCAGGCGTCATCTTGCCCAGCGTGACGGTGAAGGTCATGGCGGTAGTTTCGCCGGTATCCCCCTCTGTCGCCGTCGCATCCGCAATCGAAAGCTCGAGCTCGTCGTCGTCCTCGATTGTCCCGGTGCCGTCAAGTGTGGCCGCGCCGCCGGCGAACCCAGCGTTCTCGGGATTGGACAGGCGGACGATGACCGTTTCGTCGGCCTCGGCGAGGTTGTCGCCGTTGACTGTAACCTCGATCCGCTTCGTCGTTTCGCCCGTCTCAAAGGTAAGCGGCGAGCTGGCGGCATGCTCGTAGTCGTCCCCGTCGCCCGTCGGTCCCGCCGTGCTTTCGCTAGCAATTTCATAGTCCACCGTGACAGGCTGGGAGGAGGTGCCTTGAAGTGACACTTCGTATTCGAGCGTCGCCGCTTCGCCCGTGTTGCCCTCAGTCGCTCTGGGAGAAGATATTGACAGTACTGGCTCGTCGTCGTTGTTTGCAACGCCGATGCTTCTCGTGACCGCTCTGCCGTTTCCACCCTGCCCCAAATTGACGACGATCGTTTCATCGCCCGGCTCGTAAAGGCTGTCGTCCACAGCTTTCAGCCTGAACTTGAACTCGGTCGCTCCCGACGCGACGCGGAATCTCGCCGAATTGGCCTGGCTGCTGCACTGCCCCGAGCCGCCGTCGCCAGTGAACGTAACCACGCTGACGACATAGTCTTCGCATCGGACCGCCGTGCCTTCCAGATCAAGCGAAAGGGAAAGGGCGACGGACTGCCTCGGTACGTTCAGGGTGACTTCGTTGCTGCGTTCAAAGGCCCCTCCCCGCTCGTACGAAGTCAGATCCTCGCTAATGGTCGTCGGGGCGCCGCCGAACGTAACTCCCGCCTCGGCGGCCGGAGCGGGGCGATCATTGTCGAAAAGGCGCACCGTACGCCTGTGTATTCCGCGCTTACCGTCAATACGCAGGTTTCCGGGATCGAAGGTGATGATAATGGACTCGGTATCCTCCTCGATGCTGTCGTCGAGTACCTTGATCCGAAACCAGAATCTCCGCTCGCTCTGTCCCTCCTTCCAGATGCTCCATCTCAGGACGGGATTGCTGCTGGTAGGGTTTCTGATCACCATGCCTTCCCGCGCCGAATCCGACTTTCGCGACTGGATGACGTAGTCGATTCCGTATCGAGCCGTACCGCCAAATCTTATTTCCATCGCCGAACCTCCCCTACTCGGAAGATTTCTTCCCGCGATTTCAATCTGCTGCTCGCTTCGAAAGCTGCTTGAGCCCGTCCCTCTCTCCGCGCTGAACAGATCCTCGCTCAGGACAGAGGGAAGAGAGGTCGACGGCAGCAGGTGAAACGTCGTCGTTCTATCGTCGTCGTTGTCTTGAATCTGAACGCTTATCTCTCTCACCGCGCTTAGATTGACGCCTCTAATACTCTCAAGCCTAAACGTAATCGCCTCCTTCTGAAGTTCATCGACACTGTCGTCGCGAATTATGACGGTAATCGTTCTGCACTCTGTTGCGTTTTGCTGGCCTGCGACACTGTAAGTGGCGCTCGTGCTTTCCCCGGTCAGAAACTCGTCGGGCTTCACGTCTCTTGCATGAAGGGAGTAGTCCTGGAGGACCGTCGCGTTGCCGCCAAGCCTGACTCGAAAGATTGCAATACCGGACGTGTCGAAGTCTACGCATGCGGCCACCGTAACTCCAGTAGTCTTGGCTCTGCTGTCCCCCTCGTTTACCAGATACATGTTGTCGCCATCTTGAGGAACGTTTGCTGTCGTACCGCTGAAGGTTGGACTGGCAAACGCCACCTCGCCATGAGGGTCGTCATCGTCCCGTATTTGAAGCGTTTGCCTGGGAACTCTGTTGATTCTGCCTTTCGAAAGGTTTTCGACCGTCACGGTAATCGTCTCGTAGTTGCCCTCGTCAAGACTGTCATCAAGGATTATGAAGGAAAGACTGGCTGTTTCCCACCCGACCCTGCCCCGTACCAAATATCGGCATCTGGTGGTTTCAGCGGTCTGGCACCGTTCGGGATGAATGTCGCTTGGATGAATTCTGTAGTCCTCGCCCAGTACCGCAGTGCCGCTGATCACGAGATCATATTCAATGGAGTCTCCCGGATACAGGTTGTTCGAGGAAATGTTAAACTGAACGCCAGAGTTTTGCGCCCTGCTGTCGCTCTCGCTTATTCTGTATGTAGCGTTGCCAGCCTGACGAAGGTATGAATTACTGTCGTGGTAGGCCATTACGCGTTGTTCTACATAGATGTCCTGAGCCTGCGCGGTTTCGGGCACAGTCACCAGCGCCGCCGCAAGAATCGCAAGGGACGCCGCCACAGCCGAGGCCGCCCGCCGAGAGTACTGACGGACCACGGTATTCACCTCCCCCTGGGGGGGGGGGGGGAGATATGCGCCATTGGGCGCAGCCCGCAATTGGCTGGAACGTTCATGGTCTACCTCTCTTCAGTTTCTTCCTGCTTCCGAATGACTTCCGCCAAGGCATTGGCAGAAGTCAAGCGGCTAATCAGCGGCACCCCGCTGTGCGGGGAGCCTCAAACGGAACCTACAATGCCGCGCTTCGCAGCGGAAGTCAAGGGGACGGGCTTTCTCCCTTCACCGCGACTCGCTTCCCTCGATCTATACCTCTCCCAAGACTGCAGCGTCCGGTATCTCGGCCAGCTCCATGACGCGCCGCTCCTCCGAGCAAAGGCCGGAGACATAGGCTGGGCAGGCGCGGGATGCTGCACCCCCGAGACGAGAAGCCGATCATATGGACACAGCTGACCGGCCTTGAATACGGCAGTCAGAATTGCAGCGGCCCTAGAATCCCAGCCGGGCCTCCAGCATTGCCCGGCGCTCAGCGTCCCTTGATGTCTCGTCGCTCTCGCCATACAGATCCACGCTAAGCCGCTCCAGCGACGCCGACACCCCACGAAACTCGACGCCAGCCTGCATGCGGCGTTCGCCATCGCCAGTTTCCATCTCGCCATACGGCGACGCCAGCGCAAGATCGCCAAATGCGCCCACGCCGTAGCCCAGACGAGCCCGTAGCGACGCTCCCGTCGCAGCAGCATCTCCAGCGTCCATACCCGCGCCCAGCGCCGCGTCGCTCCAAAGCGATTCCGCATTCCCCGTCCGCTGGACGTTCCAGCGCGGCTCCAGAGACAGCCGCAGGCCGCGGCCGCCCCGGCCTGGCGCGTAGGCCGCCTCGATCCCCGC
>CAZPIN010000038.1:0-35581 GCA_964586735.1 uncultured Rhodobacterales bacterium
GGCCAACATAGAGCTCATGAGAGCTGAGCTGCGGGTAAAATTTTTCAACACATATCCTGTTCTGGACGAGAAGGCAGTCAGTAATCTGGTGAATTGCAAAACAGCTAGAAAGGAAACGATCGCGAAAAGATGGCAATCAGAAGGGCGAATAATCGGTTTGCCAATTGTTGACGTTGTGGTATATCCCGCCTTTCAGTTTCAACCAAACGGAGAGCCCTATCCGCTCATTCAGGAGGTGAATGAAGCTTTTTCAAATGGTTGCACTGTCTGGTACCGTGCTTCTTGGCTTGTTTCGCCAAATGAGTGGCTTGATGAAGAAACTCCTATATCGGCCATACAAAGAAATTACCGGGAGGTTGTAACGGCAGCCAAACGGGCAGGTGAGGTACCTGTAGGGTGACCGGCATTGAAGTTCCCGAAGAAGCTATTGCTCGGAATTTCCACGCAATTGCTGCAAGAGACTGTGTATTCCGCTGTCATCAGGTTGGTATTTCAGGCATAGCCTTCAATCCAGGTCAAGGACAGCCCACTCGATTCAGTCCGCTCTTTTCGCCCAAGGGAGAAAGCATTCCAACATTATATGCTGCAGAAAGCTTTGATGCAGCGGTATACGAGACAATATTCCGGCAAGAGGCATCGCACTTATTCAGCGTATCATCGGATATAGCAAACACCGTCGCTGTTAGTCGAATTACCGTTTGCCGTGAGTTGCTGATGGTTCCACTGTTTACTCCAGAATTAAGAAGGTGGAATATAGAAGAAAGTGAACTGTTTTCCCCTTGCGAGTCCATATACAAAGCAGCCCGCGCACTCGCCACAGCCATTTGGCGTGACAACCCGCGGGCCAATGGTATAAAATGGTGCTCCCGTCAAGATAGCACGTCAAATGCATACCTTTTGTTTGGCGATCGTTGTAACGACGGGGACTTGCTCGTTCAGCAGACTCAATCTGTGGACTCTGACGAAGACTTCCCACAACAATTGGTGGAGGTGGCGCAGAGGGCTGGCATCGATATTGCCTAGCGCTCTGTTGCATACCGCTATCAACGACGGTTGAAATTAGCCCGGTACTGTGCCAGAGTGTATGGAAATTCGGATAGGGCCCAGGACACCGGGCAACATGGCAGGGGCCGCTCCCTATACAAGGTAAAGGACAAGGCGAAGTCGGAGGTAGCGGTTCAGTATGCGTTGAGCCAAACAGCGGACCGAAGGATGCGTGGACAGAGGACAGGAGCGGAATGCGCCCTGTCAGGTCAATCACGAGGCGATGAAGGGGCGTACGGCTGGGCCAGCCGCCATGCGACAGTTCGCCGGGCTGCCGGCGCTAAATGTCGAGGTTGGCTACGTCCAGCGCATGAGAGCGGATAAATTCCCGGCGGTCCTCCACCGTGTCGCCCATCAGTTGCTGAAACGTCTCCTCCACCAGCGGCCCCTCGTCGATGCGCACGCGCAGCAGCGTGCGCGCTTCCGGATCGAGGGTGGTGTTCCACAGCTGCTCGGGATTCATTTCGCCCAGGCCCTTATAGCGCTGCAGGGTCGTCCCCTTGCTGCCCTCCTGGCGGGCGGCGGCCAGAAGCTCTGTCGGCCCCAGCACCGGCTTGTGGGTGTCGCCGCGCCGGTAGACCGCCGGCGATTCGTAGCCGTGCGTCAGTTCGGCGAACGCCCGCCCCAGCCTGCGCGCTTCAGTCGACAGGAACATCGACGGGGCAAGGGAGTGCGCCTCCTCGACTCCCCGCACCTCGCGCGCGAAGCGTAGCGTGCCATCCTCGTCCGTCCGTACGCTCCATCCCCGCTGATGAGGCAGGGACACCATGTCCAGCCGCTGCACCGCGGCCTCCGCCGCTTCAGCCGAAGGCAGGTCCCGTCCAGTGAGGCCCCGAAACAGTCCGGCGATTGCCAGCTGCTCGATCAGCCAGGATGAATGGCGGGCGCGAAACGGCTCCAGCTGACGCGCCGCGCCGCGTGCCTGCTCCACGGCTTCCTGCAGCTCCGGACCAGCGAGCATGTCGCCGCCCTCAAACTCCAGCGATGCCGCCTCGATTCCCTCGCGCAGCAGAAACTCCTCAAGCTCCGTGTCGCCCTGCAGATACACCTCCGAGCGGCCCTTGGTGATCTTGTAGAGAGGCGGCTGGGCCACAAAGAGATGCCCTGCGCGGATGATCTCCGGCATCTGCCGGTAGAAAAACGTCAACAGCAGCGTGCGGATGTGGGCCCCGTCCACGTCGGCGTCGGTCATGATCACGATGGTGTGGTAGCGCAGCTTCTCCAGGTCGATCTCGTCGCGCCCTATGCCGGCTCCCAGCGCGGTGATCAGCGAGCCGATCTCCTGGTTGGACAGCACCCGGTCGATGCGCGCCCGCTCCACGTTGAGGATCTTGCCGCGCAGCGGCAGCACCGCCTGATTCGCCCGGTTGCGGCCCTGCTTCGCCGACCCCCCGGCGGAGTCTCCCTCGACCAGAAACAGCTCGCTCAGCGTCGGGTCGCGTTCCTGGCAGTCGGCCAGTTTGCCTGGCAGCGAGGCCACGTCGATCTTGTTCTTGCTGCGGGACAGCTCGCGGGCCTTGCGCGCCGCCTCCCGGGACAGCGCCGCGTCGACGATCTTCTCGACCACCATCCGCGCCGGAGCCGGGTTTTCCTCAAACCATTCGCCCAGCCGCGTCCCCAGAATCTGCTCCACCGGTCCCCGCACCTCGGAGGACACCAGCTTGTCCTTGGTCTGTCCCGAGAATTTGGGATCCGGCACCCGCACCGACAGCACGCAGGTCAGCCCCTCGCGGGCGTCTTCGCCAGTGAGCTGCACCTTGCCGCGCTTCGCTCCGGCAAGAGAGTCGGCGTGGTTCTTGATGACCCTCGTCAGGGCGTTGCGCAGGCCCGCCAGATGCGTGCCGCCATCGCGCTGAGGAATGTTGTTGGTGAAGCAGTGGACGTTCTCCTGATAGCTGTCGTTCCACCACAGGCTGCACTCGACCCGTATGCTGCCCTGGTCGCCCCGCACCGTGATCGGACTCTCGAACAGCGACGTGCGGTACCGGTCCAGATGGCGCACGAACGACTCCACCCCTCCGTCGTACTGCAGCTTGGAGGTTGTCGGTACGCCGTGGCGCTCGTCGATCAGGGTGATGTCGATTCCCTGATTGAGAAACGCCAGCTCGCGCAGGCGGGACTCGAGGGTGTCGCGCTTGTAGTCGAGGTTGCCGAATACATCCCGCGATGCGAGAAACGTCACCCGCGTCCCCCGCTGCTCCCCGGCCGGTCCCGCCCTCTCGGGCGCGCGCACCGTTTCGCCCCGCTCGAAGCGGGCCTGGAAGTGTTCGCCGTCGCGCCAGATCTCCAGGTCCAGCCAGTCCGACAGCGCGTTGACCACCGACACGCCCACGCCGTGCAGGCCGCCGGTGGCGCCGGTTTCCTTCTGGTCAAACTTCGACCCCGCGTGCAGCTGGGTCATGATCACCTCGGCCGCCGAGATGCCGCTTTCTTCGTGGATGCCCGTCGGGATGCCCCTGCCGTTGTCCAGCACCGACACCGCGCCGTCCGCCCGCAGCACCACCTCGATTCGGCTGCAGTGGCCATGCAGCGCCTCGTCGATGGCGTTGTCCACCACCTCGTAGACCATGTGGTGCAGGCCGGTGCCGTCGTCCGTGTCGCCGATGAACATCCCCGGCCGCTTGCGCACCGGGTCCAGTCCGCGCAGTACCTTGATCGACCCCTCGTCGAAACGCGACGGGGAAGGGGCTGCGGCGGGGGCCGCGGCTTCTGCGGGAGCGGTGTCGGCTTCGGTCATCGTCTTGCGGCCTCAGGGCAGGGGGACGAGGCGCGATTCCCCGTCCGCCAGGGTTAGTTCGAAGCGGCGCGCCCGTCCTTCCAGGGCGCGAAACAGATCGGGGTCGGTGCCGGTCATCCAGACCTGCGCGCCTGCCCCTTCCACCTCGCCCAGAAACGCCTCGCGGCGCGCTTCGTCGAGATGGGCCAGCACCTCGTCCAGCAGCAGAAGCACTGGCGTACCGTCGCGCGCCAGGGCGCGCGACGCGGCGATGCAGTAGGCGGCCAGCAATCCCTTCTGCTCGCCCGTCGAGGCGCTGGCCGCGGCGATGCCCGTCTCCGCCAGCCAGGCGGCGAGGTCGTCGCGATGCGGCCCGCTCAGGGTGCGTCCGGAGGCCGCGTCACGGGCCCGGCCGCCGCGCAGTGCGGCGCGCAGCCGGTCCTCCGTCCAGACGTGGTCCTCGCCACCGTCCGCTCCTCGAATCGCAGCGTTGGAAGGGTCCTTTCCGCTGCCGCCAACTATAGCAAATCGCGCGCCTCTAAACATCTCGCCGCCCTCTTCGACGGCCTCCCGCACCAGTGCCATCGCGTTGGTACGGTTGCGCGATATTGCCTCGCCGCACTCGCCCATGCCGGCCTCCAGCGCCTCCAGCCAGTCGTTGTCCGCAGGGCCGTCGCGCAGCAGCTGGATGCGGTCGCGCATGCATTTCTGGTAGCGCGCCGAGGCCGGAGCGTGGCCGGCATACAGCGCCGCCGCCGTGCGGTCCACCATCCGCCGCCGCCCGCCCGCGCTCTCGCTCCACACCCGGCTGAGGGCCGGCGTCATCCAGGCGATTCGCAGCGTTCCGACCAGACGCGAGCGCGGTGTCGACGCGCCGTCGAGCAGGACCCGCCGTCGCATGCCGGTATTGGGAGACAGCTCCGCCTCGACCACCGTCGCTGGCGAGCCGATCTCGGCGCGCACCCGCCACCCCGCGCCGTCAGGCGCGCGAATCGCCTGCTCTGCGCTGCCCGACCGCAGCCCCTGGCCGGGGCTGAACATGGACGCCGCCTCGAGCAGGCTGGTCTTGCCAGCGCCGTTGGCGCCGCACAGCACCACGGAGGCCCCGTCGCAGTCGAGGCGCGTGTGGCGGTGGGAGCGGAAGCCGGCGAGTTCGAGCGTATGGATGCCCCGAGGCGCGGACACCGCCGCGGCCGTCAGGCCCGGTGCGGCACCAGAACGCACAGCGCCTCGGCGTCGCCCTGCCTCTCGGTAACCCTCATCCTGCTGCGGGCATCGGCCATCTCGAGCGTGAACTCGTCGCCGCTGATCTGCGCCACGGCGTCGCGAAGGTGATTCGCCTGCAGGGCGAAGTCCATCTCCGGACCCTGGTAGACCACCGGCACGGTGTCCTTCGACTGGCCGGTATGGTTGCTGACCTCGAAGGTCGCACTGTCCTTGGACAGCTGGATCGAGACCCGCTCGCTGTCCATGCTGCAGATCGCCGTGGCCCGCGACAGCGCGCCCTCCAGCACTTTCTTCTCCACCGTCATCGAGATCTCGCAGTCGTCCGGAATCGCCTTCTCGTACTCGGGGTACGTGCCGTCGATCACCGGCGACACGAGGGTGAAGTCCTTGAACGAGAAGCGCACCTTGGTCCGCGCCATCGCCACCGTCACGCTGTCGCCCGCCGACAGCACCCGGCGCAGCACGCCCACCGTCCGGTCCGGCACGATGATGCCCGGCGCCGCCGACACCGCCTCCTCCGCCGACACCATTGCCCGCATCAGCCGGTGGCCGTCGGTGGCCGCCGCGACCAGCTGGTGGACGCCGTCGGTCTCGAAGGGATGCATGAAGATTCCCGTCAGGTAGTAGCGCGACTCCTCCTTGGAGATGGCGGGGAGGGTCTTCTCGATCAGGTACATAAGATCCGCCCCCGGCACCACGAAACTGGTGTCGTAGTCGTCGTCCGCCACCGGCGGAAACTCGTCCACGTCGCGGGTGTCGAAGTGGTACTCGGACACCCCCGCCCGCAGGGTCATGCGGTTCTCGTCGCTTTCGTCGCCGCCCGTGGTTACCACGACCGGCACTCCCTGCATTGCCCGGCGGGCGATCTGCAGCAGAAGCTCCCCCTTGACCACCGTGCTGCCGGGCTGCTCCACCTCGGCGACGGTTTCGGCGACCGCCTCCATGCTGCCGGATGTCGAGCGCAGCGAAAGCACCTCGCCCGACGCCTCGATCAGCACGAATTCCTCGATCTCGTAGGCTTTGCCCGACGAGACGATGGTGTTGACGCGGGTGGCCGCGCTGGAAAGGTCCTGCTGGTTGACTGTGAGTTTCATGGTTCCGTCCATTGTTTGCTGTGTAGGTGGTGGGTACGGGGTATCACAATACGCAGCTGCGATGGCCCCGTCGAGAGTCAGGCGCCGAGACTGCGCTCGATCGCGCGCAGGTCGTGGCCGAGGCGGCCGCCGACGGCCTCCTCCGCTTCCGCCTTGCGGATCGCGTGCAGCACGGTCGCGTGCGACCGTCCGCCCATCTGCCGGCCAATCACGGTAAGCGATTCGCCGGTGTGCTTGCGGGCGAGATAGCAGGCCAGCTGCCTGGCGCGCAGTACCGCCCGGTCGCGCCGCTTGGAGACGATCTCCTCGACCGCGATGCCCAGATGCCGGGCGGTCGCCTCGCAGATCTCCCCCACGCCGTATCCGCGCCGCGCCTGCTGCAGCAGGTCCGCGAGGCGGTCAACGACGAGGTCGCGGCTGATGGCCTCGCCCGCCAGCCTGGCCTCCGCCAGAAGCCGCAGCACGGCGCCCTGGATGACGCGGAGGTCTGCGGGCAGGCGCTCCGCAAGCAGCTCGGCGATGTCCCCGTCGATGGCGATCCCGGGGATGCTGGAGCGTCCGTCCTCGAGCTGGCGCAGCGCGAAGTCCCGGCGCAGCACGGCGTCGGGCGGCCGGATCTCCACCGCCAGCCCTCCCGCCAACCGCGAGCGGATGCCAGCCTCGAGGCCCGCAAGCCCCGACGGCGGCGCATTGCCGGTGATGGCGATTCGGCGGTCGCTCGAGATCAGGGCATCGAGGAGGGTGAGGAACTCCTGCTCGGTGCGCTCACGCCCGGCGATCGCCTGGATGTTGTCGACCAGAAGCAGGTCGCAGGCGTGCATGTCCTTCTTGAACTGGATAGCGGACTTCGTCTGCAGCGACTGGACAAACTCGACGGTGAACTGCTCCGCCGTCATGCAGCGCAGGCGGCCCTGCGGGCAGGCTTCGCGGAAGGCGCCGCCGATGGCATGCAGCAGGTGGGTTTTGCCCTGGGCGCCCTCGGCGTGAAGGTAGAGAAGGGAAGGGCGGTAGGAGGGCGGCTCGGCGCCGGCAAGGTCGCGGGCGGAGGCGCAGGCCAGCTGGTTGGCACGGCCCACGACGAACGTCTCGAAGCTGTAGCGGCTCGTCCACGCCTCTGCCGGGGAGGCTGCCGCCGCCTGCTCGCCGGATGCGGAGTCGTCCTTGCCGCCCTTGCCACGCTTGACGGTGAAGCTGATGTCCTCCGCGTTGGGCACCCGCGAGGCAAGAGAGTCCAGCATCGCGTCGCCGAAGTGCTCTCGCACGTAGTTGCGGGTGAAGACCGTCGGCGCCACCAGCACGTAGCTGCCGCGGCTGGTCGAGTGCAGCGAGAGCCTGTCGATCCAGCAGCGCACCGTGTCCGCGCCAATCCTGCGCTGGAGGTCCTTGCGCACGCCATTCCAGATTTCCGCCACCGAGGGCGAATCGGTTGCCTCGGAGGAGGCCCGAGTTTTTCCTTGGAGGTCCATTAGTTAGACCGATTCGCTGTAGTGGAGAGGCAACAAGGCACTGGAACCTCCTAGCAGGTCAAGAGAAATTCGGGACGCCTGAACGGCCACGAACGTGGCGCCGACGGGTGTCACCAGTGTAGCGGAAAACGGAACGGTGCGCAAGCCCCAAATCGTGATGTGCGAAAAAGTAATCAAAAAGTTCCAATGTGAACCAAATTGGGAATCTTTCGGAAGATTTGGATTCACATCGAATGACGGGGCCGGGAGCGGGAGCCGCGCTCCCGGCCGCTTGGGGCCTTGCTTGGCAAGCATACGCGCAATCCGCTCCGGTGCGCAAGCGAATAAAAGGCGAACACGCGAAATTGGCCATCGACTGGCGAAATTGTCAGGCGCCTCCGGGCCTGACCGGGGCCGCAGATTCGGCCGTGACGCGCGTCGGCGTACCGGCAGGCGCCATCGATTCGCTTCCTCCGCCAGCCAGGGCGAGAGCGAATCGGCCATCCGGCCGGGACGCGAATCGGCAGCCATGAGTCACGCGAATTGGCTGGCCGGGCGCTACGCGATTCTGCCGACCGAGGCAAGCGCGAATCGGCGGCGGCAGGAAGCGGCGGAGTCCGCAGCCGCCGCCAGGAGGGGGTGATGGCGATGCCGCGGGGCAGCCATCGATGGTGGATGGTGTCTGCCTTCCGCGCCAGGCGGTGGATGCCGCGCAGCGAAAAGCGGGGCGGCCGGGAAGCGTCAGATATCTTGCAGGGAACGCCTAACGCGTTGCATGTCAAGGCTTAAACCTGGCGCCTAGGCGAGTCGGCTGCAGGCCACCATGCTTTGGTGCGCTGGCCATGGCCATCGGAGACCGCGCCAAGGCGCGCTGACAGGCGGGGCTGAGTTTGTACGTGCTAGGAAAGCGCAGCCCTTCGCTGGCCGCTCGGTGGCGCGTCGACGCCGACTTTCAGGCTGTCCGCTGGGGGCGGGCTGCGCCCGCCCGGCCCGCTGCGGTTTCGGTGGAGTCCGCCGAGCAGCCCGGGCCAGCCGCAGCTGCCCCGGCTGCCCCGTACCGCCGATCAGCCGGAAGTGGAGGAGACCAGGTCGAGGGCTTCGCGAATGCGCTGGAGCTCGCCGTCGGAGAGCTTCAGGAACAGCGCCGCCAGCTCGATCGACTTGCGCCGCCGGCTGGTCTCGTCGGTGTGCTGCTCCAACCCGTGCAGCGCGTCCGCCTCGATGTCCTCGATGAACGAGGTGAGCGAGGAGTAGCGCATCTCGCGGGCGATGCGCAGAAGCTCCGGTATGGAGAAGCGAATCTCCTCCGTCGAATCCGGATTCCTGATCTTTTCCTTGATTCGGAAAATCCGATTTCGGGCAATGCCAGTGCGGTTGATGAACACATTCTGGACATGCGATTCGACGTGGTCGTCGATCAGTTCCGCCAGGCAGATCACCATGCGCTGGGCTACCAGCTCGTCGATCTCCCGGTCGCGTTCCTTGTCGCTTTTCACTTTGGGGCGCTCCGTTTCGGTCTGTTGGGGGAGGGTGCGGGCAGCCAGTCTAGCGCCGCCGCCCGCGGCTGTCTTGGGCGATCCGCCCGTGCGCTAGTAGCGATAGTGGTCCGCCTTGTACGGCCCGTCCTCGCCAACGCCGATGTAGTCCGCCTGCTCCGGCGTCAGCCGCGTCAGCTGCGCCCCCAGCTTGTCCAGATGCAGCCGCGCCACCTTCTCGTCGAGATGCTTGGGAAGCACGTGCACGCCGTTGCCGTACGTCTCGCCGCGGCTCCACAGCTCGATCTGGGCCAGCACCTGGTTGGTGAAGCTTGCCGACATGACGAAGCTCGGATGCCCCGTCGCGCAGCCGAGGTTGACCAGGCGGCCCTCCGCCAGCAGCAGGATGCGCTTGCCGTCGGACATGGTGATCTCGTCGACCTGCGGCTTGACGTTGGCCCAGCTGTGGTTGCGCAGCGCGTCCACCTGGATCTCGTTGTCGAAGTGGCCGATATTGCACACCACCGCCCGGTCCTTCATCCGCCGCAGGTGGTCGATGGTGATCACGTCGCGGTTGCCGGTGGCGGTCACGAAGATGTCGCCCTGCGGCGCGGCCTCCTCCATGGTGCGTACCTCGTAGCCCTCCAGCGCCGCCTGCAGCGCGCAGATCGGGTCGATTTCGGTGACGATGACCCGCGCCCCGGCCGCCTTGAGCGAGGCCGACGACCCCTTGCCAACGTCGCCGTAGCCCGCCACCACCGCCACCTTGCCGGCGATCATCTGCTCCGTCGCCCGCCGCAGGCCGTCCACCAGGCTTTCGCGGCAGCCGTAGAGGTTGTCGAACTTCTGCTTGGTGACCGAGTCGTTGACGTTGATCGCCGGAAAGGGCAGCTCGCCGCGCTCGGCGATTCGGTACAGCCGATTGACGCCGGTGGTGGTTTCCTCGCTCACCCCGCGCAGGCCGCCGCGCAGTTTCGCGAACCATCCCGGAGTCGACTCGATCCTCTGGCGAATCGCCGCCTCGAGGCAGGCTTCCTCCTCGTTCTGCGCGGTCTTGAGCGCATCGGGCGAAGCCTCCGCCTTCTCTCCATACAGCGCGTACAGCGTCGCGTCGCCGCCGTCGTCGACGATCATGTTAGCCGTCTCGCCGTCGCCCCAGTCGAAGATGCGGTCGATGTACTCCCAGTACTCGGCAAGGGTTTCGCCTTTGTAGGCGTACACTGGCGTGCCGCTCTTAGCGATCGCCGCCGCCGCCTGGTCCTGGGTCGAGAACACGTTGCACGAGGCCCAGCGCACCCGCGCGCCCAGCGCCTCCAGCGTGCGGATCAGCACGGCCGTCTGGGTCGTCATGTGCAGGCATCCGGCGATGCGGGCTCCCTTCAGCGGCTGCGACGGCCCGAACTCCTCGCGGCAGGCCATCAGCCCCGGCATCTCGCTTTCGGCCAAGTCGATTTCGTGCTCTCCCTGGGGGGCAAGGGCAAGGTCTCGGACTACGTGATTTTCTGTGCGGTGCATGGGATTCCCTGCTAGCTGGTGTGGACGTGCTTTCGCCCGGCCGCGCCGGACGGCTATGGTTGCCGCGGTCTGTATTGCCACCGCTCTCTTGCGGCGGAGGCGAACAGACCGGGTACGGCGCACAATTGACCATTGCCGGGCGCCTCGTCAACCGGCAGGCAGGCGGGCGGCGGGGGAGATGGCCATGGAAGTCTGGCAGCGGATGCTCAGCGGGCGCCGCCTCAACCTCGTCGATCCCTTCATGCTCGACGTGGAAATCGAGGACATCGCCCACGGCCTTGCCCGAATCGCCCGCTGGAACGGCCAGACCGTCAGCGAGTGGTCCATGTCGGTGGCCGAGCACTCGCTGCTCGTCGAGCGCCTGTTCGGCGAGGCCGGCCCCCGCGTCGAGCGCCGCTGGCGGCTGGCCGCGCTGCTGCATGACGCCTCCGAATTCGTGCTGGGAGACATGATCGGTCCCCTCAAGCAGCATCTGGGACCGCAGTGGAGGGAGCTCGAGGACCGCCTGCAGGAGGAGGTGCACGCGCGCTTCGGCCTGCCCGCCGTCCTTCCCGACTCCGTACATGGCAGGATCAAGCAGGCGGACCGCTTGGCCGCCTGGCTGGAGGCGACGCAGCTGGCGGGCTACTCCGAACGGGAGGCAGGCAGCCGCTGGACGCGTCCTCGCCGCAAGGACATGCGCGGCATCCGCATCGAGCCTATGCCCCCGCGGCCCGCCGCCGAGGCGTTTGTCGCCCGCTTCCGCCAGCTGGAGATCCGCCGCGCTCAGACGTTGAAGCGCACCCGCACTACGTCGCCGTCGCGCACCGGGTAGTCCCGCCCCTCCAGCCGCATCAGCCCGGCCTTCTTCGTCCCCGCCTCGCCGCCAGCCTCCACGTAGTCCTCCCATCCCACCACCTCGGCGGCGATGAAACCCCTCGTGAAGTCGGTGTGGATGCGTCCGGCCGCCTCGGCCGCCGGCGTCCCGTCGGGGATCGTCCAGGCCCGCGTCTCGGTTGGCCCGGCGGTGAAAAACGTCGCCAGTCCCAGAAGCCGGTGCGCCGCCTCCACCAGCCGGTCGACGCCGCTGCGCTCCATGCCCAGGTCCTCGAGAAACGCCTGGCGGTCGCCGTCGTCCAGCCGCGCCAGCTCGGCCTCGAGACTGGCGGACAGTGCCACGCAGGGCGCGCCCTCGTCCGCCGCCATCGCCTCCGCCCGGGCGCTCAGCGCGTTGCCGGTCTCGCCTTCGCCAAGATTGGCCAAGTACAGCACCGGTATCGCCGTCAGCATGCCCAGGCGCCGCAGCGCCGCCGGGTCGCCCGCTTCTCCCGCCGGCCGGCCCGCCTCCAGAAGCTCCAGCGCCCGCTCCAGAAGCGCGTCGCCTCCCTGCTTGCGCTTGGCCTCCATCTGGCGGGTGGCCGACTCGAGATCCGCCAGCAGCAGCTCGGTGCGCACCGTCTCGGCGTCCGCCACCGGATCCACCGCCCCGGCGACATGGGCGATGTCGGCGTCGTCGAAGCAGCGCAGCACATGGACGATGGCGTCGGCCTCGCGGATCTGGCCGAGAAACCGGTTGCCCAGGCCCTCGCCGCGGCTGGCGCCCGCGACCAGTCCGGCGATGTCGACAAAGGTCTGGCGGGCGGGCACGCGCCGCTCCGACCCCGCCGCCTCGGCGATTCGCTCCAGCCGGGGGTCCGCCAGCGGCACCTCGGCGGTGTTGGGGTCGATGGTGCAGAAGGGGTAGTTGGCCACCTCCGCCTCGGCGGAGCGCGCCATGGCGTTGAACAGAGTCGACTTGCCTACGTTCGGCAGCCCGACGATGCCGCACTCCAGCGCCATCGCTCAGCTCCCGGCCGGCGGGCGGCGTACCGCCCTCATGCCCGCGCCCTCGGATGCGCCCGCTCGTACACTTCCATCAGCTTGCCCGTTTCGACGCCGGTGTAGCGCTGCGTGGTCGACAGCGAGGCGTGTCCCAGCAGCTCCTGAATCGCCCGAAGGTCGCCGCCCGCCTCCAGCAGGTGGGTCGCGAAACTGTGCCGCAGGGCGTGCGGTGTCGCCGAGGCCGGCAGCCCCAGCGTGGTGCGCAGGCGCTCCACGGTGTGCTGCACGGCGCGGGCTCCCAGCGCCTTGCCCCGTGCGCCGCGAAACAGCGCCTCGTCCGTCTCCAGGGTGTACGGACAGATTTCGAGGTACGCCTCCACAGCGTCCCGCGCCGCCGGCAGCGTCGGCACCGCGCGCTCCTTGCCGCCCTTGCCGCGGATGCGCAGGGTGTCCGGCAGGGGAGCATCCCGCCCGCAAAGCGACAGGGCCTCCGAGATTCGCAGCCCGCAGCCGTAGAGCAGGGTCAGCACCGCCACGTCCCGCGCCGCCACCCATGGCGTCTTCGCCTCGCCGGCATGCTCGAGCATCTGGAAGGCCGCGTCCTCGGACACCGGGCGTGGCAGCGGGCGTTTGACTCGCGGGCCGCGGACGGCGGCTACCGCCGAGATGTCGAGGCTAGTCGTTTCCCCCAGCCAGCGATAGAGCGCCTGCACTGCCGACAGCCCCCGCGAGATGCTGGCCGCCGACAGTCCGCGCCGGTTGCGCTCGGCCATCCATGCCCGCAGCTCCTGCTTCGTGGCGCCTCCTTCCGCTTCGACGGGGCCGCCGCGGTACACCGCTAGAAACCGCAGGAAATCCTCCGCGTCGCGGCGGTACGCCTCGACGGTGCGCGGGCTGGAGTCGCGGGGACCCGTCAGGTAGAGGCACCAGCGGTCCAGCGCTGAGTACTTGCCGTCCGCAGCCGGGGTGGCGGAAGAGGGAGTCGCCATGGCCGCCGCCGTCAGATCGACTGGCCGGTCTTCGCCCAGTCGGCGAGAAACGCTGCCAGTCCCTTGTCGGTCAGCGGATGCTGCACCAGCTTCTCGAACACCGCTGGCGGCACCGTGGCGGCGTCGGCGCCCGCCATCGCCGCCTGGGTAACATGGTTGACCGTGCGCAGCGAGGCCGCCAGTACGCTGGCGCCGTACTCGCCAGCCTCGAGAATCGAGACGATGTCCGAAATCAGCTCCATGCCATTCAGGCCAATGTCGTCGAGCCTGCCGACAAAGGGCGAGATGAACCGCGCCCCCGCCTTGGCCGCCAGCAGCGCCTGGCCAGAGGAAAAGCACAGCGTCACGTTGACCAGCATGCCCTCGCCCGTCAGCCTGTGGCAGGCGTCCAGCCCGTCCCAGGTGAGGGGTACCTTGACCACTACGTTGTCGGCCACCGCGGCGAGGCGGCGGCCCTCCTCGACCATTTTGTCCGCCTCGGTCGCCACTACCTCGGCGCTCACCGGGCCCGGTACCAGCGCGCAGATTTCCCTGAGCGATTCGGCAAAGTCCCGCCCGCTGGCGCCCACCAGCGATGGATTGGTGGTGATGCCGTCCACCAGGCCGCCGTACGCCGACCATTTGCGGATGACTTCGACGTCAGCGGTGTCCAGAAAGATGTCCATAGGATTTGCTCCGTGCTGCCTCGTTAAGCGCTTGGTACCCCCTATGCCGCGTACTGGCAAGAAGCCAATTTGGAATTCGCCATGAGCGACGGTGCGCCAGTGTCGGTGATGCTGCCCGGTTCGGTGCCGCGGCCGCTCGACTATCTGCCGCCTAAAGACGGGCGTTTGGCGCCCGGCGACTACGTACGGGTGCCGCTGGCAAAGCGGCAGGCGGTCGGCGTCGTCTGGGGCAAGGCCCGGGGCGACGTGCCGCACTCTCGCCTTCGCCGGGCGCTGGCGCGCATGCCCTTGCCGCCGATGCCGCGGGAGATGCGGCAGTTTATCGAGCGGGCGGCGGACTACACGGTGACGCCGCTCGCCTCCATGCTGTCCCTCGCCGTGCGCGAGTCCTGGCTGGCGCCGCCGCCACCGCCGCGTCTGGCGTTTGCCACCGGAGAGACGCCCGGCCGGCTGACGCCGCAGCGGAAGAGGGTGATGGAGGTACTGGAGCAGACGGGCGACGGGGTGGCCACCGCCGCCGAGATCGCCCGCGCCGCCGGGGTGACGGACAGCGTGGTGCGCAAGCTCGTCGAGGCGGGGGCGATTCGGCTGGAGGCGGCAAGACGCGAGCCGACGATGCAGCCGCCGCCAAAGGCAAGCGGTGTCCAACTGTCCGACATGCAGCGCGAGGCGGCGGCGGAACTCGTCGCAGCGGTGGAAGCGCGCAGGTACCAGGGCTTTGTCCTTCAGGGCGTGACCGGGTCGGGCAAGACGGAGGTGTACATGGAAGCCGCCGCGGCATGCGTGGCGGCAGGACGGCAGGCGCTGGTGCTGCTGCCCGAAATCGCCCTTACGGAGTCGCTGCTGGCGCGGTTCGCCTCGCGCATGGGCTTCGAGGCGGCGGCCTGGCATTCAGGCATGTCCCACTCCGCCCGCGGGCGCGTCTGGCGCTCCGTGGCGCGGGGCGAGTCGCCGATCGTCATCGGCGCCCGCTCGGCGCTGTTTCTGCCGTTTCGCGATTTGGGGCTGGTGGTGGTCGACGAGGAGCACGACAGCAGTTTCAAGCAGGAGGAAGGCGTCATCTACAGCGCTCGCGACATGGCGGTGCTGCGAGCCTCCGGCGCCGCGGCTCCGGCGGTGCTGGCATCGGCGACGGTTTCCCTTGAAAGCTGGGTCAACGCGTCGCGCGGACGCTACCGGAAGCTGTCGCTGCCAGAGAGGATCGGAAGCGCCCGTCTGCCCTCCATCGCAACCGTCGACCTGCGGGTGACCCCGCCCGAGCGCGGCTGCTGGCTGGCCCCGCCGCTGGTGGAGGCGATACGAGACACCCTCGACGACCGCCGCCAGACGCTGCTGTTTCTCAACCGCCGCGGCTTCGCCCCGCTGACCCTGTGCCGCAGTTGCGGCTACTGGCTGCACTGTCCCAACTGCGACACCCATCTCGTCGCCCACGCTGGCGGCCGACGGCTGCTGTGCCATCAGTGCGAGCACGAAGTGGAGAACGATGGCATCTGCCCCGAGTGCGGCAAGCCAGACACGCTGGCCGCCTGCGGGCCGGGCGTCGAGCGGGTGGCCGAGGAGGTGAAGGCGCGGTTTCCCGAAGCTCGGCGAATCATCCTCTCCAGCGACACGGTGCGCTCCGGGGCAAAGCTGCGCGATCAGCTGGGAGCGATTGAGCGGGGCGAAGTGGACATCGTCGTGGGCACCCAGCTGGTGGCAAAGGGTCACCATTTCCCGGGCATCGCCCTGGTCGGCGTGGTGGACGCGGACCTTTGCATGCGAAGCGGAGACCTCAGGGCCGGCGAGCGTACCTTCCAGATACTGCGCCAGGTGGCAGGACGGGCTGGAAGGGAGGGTGGCGATTCGCGGGCGCTGCTGCAGACCGCGGACCCCGGCAACGTGGTGTTTCAGGCCATCGTGTCGGGCGACGAGGAGAAGTTTCTCAGCGAGCTGGCCGAAGGACGCCGTCTGGCGGGAGCGCCGCCGTATACGCGCTACGCCGCCGCCATCGTGTCGGCGAAGGACTCGGACAAAGCCCGCCGCGTGGCCGACGGCCTGGCGAGAGCGGCAGGCATCCTGCACGACGCGGGCATCCGGCTGTATGGCCCGGCGCGGCCGCCCTTCATGAAGCTCCGCGGGCGATGGCGCTGGCGGTTTCTGGCCACCGCCCCGCGCAGCCGGACCATGCAGCCCTCGCTGCGCGCATGGCGCGAATCGGTCAGGGTCCCTAGCGATGTACGCGTCGCCATCGACGTCGATCCGCTGAGCTTCCTATAGGAGCCGGTAAGGGTCCGGGAACGCCCCTTGACAGGGGGAGGCGGATGCTGTACCGTCGTCGTCGGCGCGGGCGTAGTTCAGTGGTAGAACGTCAGCTTCCCATGCTGAATGTCGTGGGTTCGATCCCCATCGCCCGCTCCAAGCCCGCTCCTGCGGTGGAGTGCCGCATCTTGAGGCAGTACGGGAGCATGGATTTTTTGCATGTGGCAAAAAGCAGGGAAAGGGCATCAGTCAACAAAATGGGACCATATGCGCACAAGATAGTGCAGCAGCGCACCAGAAAGCAACACTGAAAATTCTGTATTTCCGACACCATGCTCAATTAGGAAAGACAGAGGCGGTCCGCTGGTTGAGAGATGGGAGTAAACCAGTACGGCAAATACATAACTTGCTGCTGACAGCAGATATACAGAAGTTACTCTTTGCGCAGCAAGCCTTCTGCACTCATCGACATGGCATCCTTGCAAGGCCAGCGCCAGAACAGACAGGATACCAACAAAAAGCGGTGCTCTTGCATCGGTCAGCAACACCCATATGTCACTCATGATTCTTTGGGGGCTTGAATCTAATGGAAAAAGCAATGATGGCGCTCACGACACCTATCGCCCACTCGGTCCAGTGAACGCCATTCACCGGAATGAAGGTAGAGCGGAGTGCCAGGACGGTATATGTGCTCATTATGACCCACATACCGAAGGTACACACAAAATTGACCTTGTCGGTCAGGTTGCCTTGGAACGGCTTCCTGAATCCGTCGAACGTGAACGTCATGATGCTTCTCCCGTTTACGAGCCTAGGTGCGCTAGCCCTAACCGAGTGCCTTCTGCCCAACCCGTCAAGGGCAGGGAAGCGCAAGGGCTGGCATCTTCCGTACGGCCATGTGTGCCTCCAATGCCTCGACCAAGCAAACCATACAGTAGGCATTGGCTTTAGGTCAAGTCGGCAAGCTGGCAGCCAATATGACGGAGAGCGTCTGACCGAAGACCGCCGTCAGTCGGGAGCGTCACCGTACACGTGCTACGCCGCCACCATAGCGTTGGTGAAGGACTCGGGCAGACCCGCTGTGCGGCCGACGGTCTGGTGAGAGTAGCCGGTGTCCTGCACGACGCGGGCATTAGGCTGTATGGTCCGGCGCAGCCGTCCTACATGAAGCTTCGCGAACTCTGACGCTGGCGGATTCCGGCCACCTCTCCGAGTAGCCGGGCCATGCGGCTCGCACTGTGCGCCTGGTGCGAATCGGTCAAGAACCCCTCGACGTGCATGTCGCCATCGACGTCGACCCGCTAAGCCTCCTGTAGGTGCCGGGGAGTTGCGGGAGGCGTCGCTTGACAGGGGTATGCGAACGCTGTACAGTCGGCGGCTGGCGCGGGCGTAGTTCAGTGGCAGAACGTCAGTTTTCCATACTGAATGTCGTGGGTTCGATTCCCACCGCCCGCTCCAGCCCTTGCCTCTAGGGGACTGGGGCTCGCTTAGCTTGGAGCACCAGTAGCGGCGGTGCAGATGCTCTAGCAAGGCTCATGGGCCGCCGAAACCTACACGGCGGAGCAAGCCAATTTGGAGGTAGCACATGACTGAAGCAGCAACCACTCATCGCAAGCGGTTGTACCGCGATGTGCCAATGCATAGCGGCAAGGGCAAGGGGCTGTCCGCTCCAAACATGGCGGTGGAGGTACGGGACTTTGGGCCGATTTCGAAGGGCAAGATCGATCTCCGCCCACTAACGGTATTCGCGGGTCCTAGCAACACCGGTAAGTCATGGATGGCAACTCTTATTTACGTCTTGGGATTACTACCCTGTGTAGGAAAGGAGCATGTGGGTGGTCAGATCTCTGGACGCTCAAAGCGCGAGGATGTGTTAAGGAAAGCCTTTGCTGAATCAGGCTTGCCGCAGTTTCCAAAGGATCCGCAAAGGCTGGAGCAGGCGATATATGACCAGGCGACATTGCGGTTGACGGAGAAAGAGGCGGGACTCGTGCGGCTAGCTGCACAGAGTTCAGAAGAGGCTATTGACGTGCAACTTCGCCGCTGCTATGGTCTTGCTGACTCAAGGGAGGCAATTCGGTATGGTTCGCGAGGGACTGCGAAAATTGACGCGCGGGTTGGCGAGATTGGTCACAATATAACGATCGGGAGGAGACGGAGCGGAGTATCATTGGGACTCGAATGGAAAAATCCTCATCTGCTGGACTTATCTGGCAACAGAAACAGCAAAGGTCAACCTGAGCTGTCCTTTCAAGGGCAAAGGGCATTATTTGAGCTCGAGAGGGTTGTGTCTGCTAGTCGCAACCGCAATGAATTTGCCGCGGCGTGGAACATATACGCGTGTCTCGACTACATTTACAATTCTGGAAGAAGAATCAGAAACACTTACCTTCTCCCGGCGAATCGAGGCGGGATAATGGATGCTCACGCAGCGATGGTGAGGGGGCTCGTTCAAGAAATTTCATATTTTGGAATTCAAGGCGAAAGGACTCTGCCGGTTCTTTCCGGTGTAGTGAGTGATTTCCTAATGAGATTGTTAAAGATGGCAGAGTTGCATAGACACCGCAGTGCATCTGGTGAACGATGCGATTACGGGCTAGTAAGGAATGTGCTTTCAGGAGAAGTGAAAGTTGAGCGGACGGACATTGGTTACCCTCAATTCACATATACTCCAGATGGCTGGGAGCACAGCATCCCGCTTGCAAGAGCGTCTTCGATGGTAAAGGAGGTGTCTCCAGTCGCGCTGTTCCTTCGGTATTTTGTCGGTTACAAGGATTTATTGATCATTGAGGAACCGGAGGCGCACCTCTATCCAGCATTGCAGCGGCAAGTTGCAAGGGAAGTTGTAAGGCTGGTGAGCCGGGGCATTAGGGTACTGCTAACGACCCATAGCGACTGGATCATTAATGAATTGTCAATCGCAGTTGGGCGGCACGAGGAGGCGGGGTTGAGCTGCGACGAGCAGTCGCTATCAAAGGAAGATGTGGGAATATGGCTGTTTCCCAAGCAAAGCGAAAACCAGCCGAATGTGGGAACTATCGTCAGCGAAGTTCGTTGGGACCCAGAAGACGGGGGGTATGAACCAGACTACTACGATATGATCGTTGGGCAGAGCAACGATTGGGCAAGAGTCGCCAATGCAGGCGCGGACAGAAGGAGGAATGCAAAGTGACTTTCAGGCAAGTACTTGAAACCTGCAAGAAACACTGGATAGTGCACGGCTTGGAAAAGCACCAGAAAGGATGCTGGAAGTGCAGCAGGTCGATTGGTCGGCAAGGCGCAAAGTTCTCATTGAAAGGCGCTCCAGGGCCGCATCTTGTTATTGATGTGGACCAGGTTCAAAGCCTTTCAAATGAACAAAGATGCGACTACATATTTATTGCAGGACAAACAAGTGGCGAAGTTCACTGGATTGCTTCCATTGAGGTTACTGCTGGTAAAGGAAAGGAAGCGGATGAAGTATGGGGACAGCTTCAGTCTGGGGCGAAATTTGCAGAGCGTACGTTTGGACTCGCGAAGGGCCCAAATTTCAGACCCGTTCTTGTCGGAAGGGTGAAAGGAGGGCAAAGAAGGCTTCGAAAGAAGGTCAAGTACTCCAATGACTCGTATTTCATTGAAGTCATTGGAAATGGTGGTAAGATTGTGGATGCATTGAAGGAAGTTCAGAAACCGCCTTCTGTTGCGGTTTAAGGGGGTGATGTAAGGTGGAAGAAGAGCGGCAGACTACGGTGCTCCGTCCTTGGAAAACTGCTATTGTACTGATGGTCGGGGAAGGTGTCGCGCAGTTTCGACGGCGGGAGCCAGCAGGCAACCTGAAACCCGCAAGAATACAGGAAGCAGTGCTTGCCTAGGTAGGCTGGCAGGTGGGTGGCGATGGTGATGGGCAGGCAGTGCTCTTGTCGAGGCGGAACTGGGATCCTCAACACCAGCCAGCGGTGCCTTGCCTGCGCTCTAGTCCTGTGCTAGGCTTTGGGCGCAGCGGCAGGCGCACCGCCTGACCGTCGCTACCAGTACTGCGGAGCTTCAAATGCATACCACACTCGCACAGGCCCTATGGCCTTCCCATTCGCTGCTGCGGCACGCTGGCCTGGTCCTTCTGGGCAGTGTCGCGCTCTCTCTTCTGTCGCAGGTCAAGGTGCCGATGCTTCCGGTTCCTATGACTCTGCAGACGCTTGGGGTGCTACTGATCGGCTTTCTCTACGGTTCGCGGCTGGGGGCGGCGACTTTGATCGCCTATCTTCTGGAAGGCGCGGCAGGGCTGCCGGTGTTTGCTGGCGGCGCTGGCGGGATCCAGCACATACTTGGTCCTACGGGCGGGTATCTGATTGGCTTTGTCGCCAGCGCATGGCTGGTGGGCTTCATCGCCGAGCGGCTGACAGGTTCCCAGTGGCAGCAAACAGCCGGAGCGCTCTTGGCGGCGCTGGCCGGCGGCCTCGTGCTGTATGTGCCGGGGCTGATCTGGCTGCACCAGTTCCCGTTCATCGAAAGCTGGCAAGCGGCTTTCGTGGCCGGGATGGCGCCGTTTCTTCTGGGCGACAGTGTAAAAGTCGTACTGGCGGCGGCGCTATTTCTAGCCGCTCAGGGCGCGATTCGGCGCAGGCGAAGTTCCTAGCTCGCGTCTCAGCCGGGCAACCGCCTGCTTGCATAGTCCAAGCGGCAGCCACTGGCATCCGGCGCAGATCTGGTCCAGGTCCTCTGGCTTGACCTGCGCGGCGATGCGCTTTCGCGCCGCGCCCCAGGTCAGGATTTCGCCCGCATGCAGGCCAAGCGCCTGGGCATGCCGCTGGTCGAGGCCGTCAATGCGCTGCTGGCGGGCGCATCCTTCACCGCGCCGATGGGGGCAGGGTGCACAGATGTCATCTGCCGCCGCTACCACCCGTATCTCCGTCTGGTCGCCGTCTTCGCTGCGCAGGCGGCCTTCCACGATGTCGCGCATGTTGGCTGCAAACCGCTCTGAATAGCCTTTGCCCGCAAAGCCAACGGAACACAGAAAGTGATGGGGCCGAAAGCGTACGGGGGCCATTTGCGTGCAGCGCCTCTTGATTCAGCGGACTGCGCCAAATTCCGCTGGACAGTGCCGACGTGCCAGCGGACTCAGCCGCGGGAGAACTTGCGGTAGCGGATGCGGGTGGGCAGCACCGACTCCGGGCCAAGCCGCCGAATCTTGTCCTCCTCGTAGGTCGCGAAGTTGCCCTCGAACCACTCCACGTGGCTGTCGCCCTCGAAGGCGAGAATGTGCGAGCAGATGCGGTCGAGGAACCAACGGTCGTGGCTGACCACTACGGCGCAGCCGGCGAACTCCATCAGGGCGTCCTCCAGCGCCCGCAGGGTGTCCACGTCGAGGTCGTTGGTGGGCTCGTCGAGGAGGATCACGTTGGCGCCCGACCGCAGCAGCTTGGCCAGATGCACCCGGTTGCGCTCGCCGCCGGACAGGGCCGAGACGGGCTTCTGCTGGTCGGGGCCGCGAAAGTTGAAGGCGCCGACGTAGGCCCGGGCGTTGACCTCCGCGTCGCCAAGGGCGATGCGCTCGGCGCCGCCGGTGATCTCCTCCCACACCATCTTCTTAGGGTCCAGGCTGTCGCGGCTCTGGTCCACCATGGCCAGCGTGACGCTTTCGCCGATATGCAACTCGCCACCGTCAGGCAGCTCCTGTCCCGCCATCATCCGGCACAGAGTGGACTTGCCGGCGCCATTGGGGCCGATCACGCCGACGATGCTGCCGGGCGGCAGTCTGAACGACAGACCCTCGAACAGCAGCCGGTCGCCATACCCCTTGGAGAGGTTTCGTGCCTCGACCACCAGGTCGCCAAGGCGCGGTCCGCGGGGGATGACGATCTGCGCCCGGTTCACCCTTTCGCGCTCGGACTGGGCCAGCATTTCGGCGTAGGCCCGTATGCGGGCTTTGGACTTGGCATGGCGTGCCCGAGGCGACTGCCGCACCCACTCCATCTCCCGCTCCAGCGCCTTGGCCCGGGCCTCTTCGGCTTTGCCTTCGTTGGCGAGGCGGGTGCGCTTCTGTTCCATCCATGACGAGTAGTTGCCGCGAAACGGGATGCCGCGGCCGCGGTCCAGCTCCAGCGTCCACTCGGTGATGCTGTCGAGAAAGTACCGGTCGTGGGTCACCAGCATCACCGTGCCCTCGTACTCCTGGAGGTGGTTCTGCAGCCAGGCGACGCTTTCGGCGTCGAGATGGTTGGTAGGCTCGTCCAGCAGCAGCATGCCGGGTCGCTCCAGCAGCAGGCGGCACAGGGCCACCCTCCGCCGTTCGCCGCCCGACAGCTTGTCCACCGGCACGCCGTCTTCCGGACAGCGCAGCGCGTCCATCGCCTGGTCGACTCGCCCGTCGATATCCCACAGGTCGCCCGCGTCGATGGCGTCCTGGAGTTTGCCAAGCTCCTCCATCGTCTCGTCGGAGGCGTCCTCGGCCAACCGCTCCGATACCGCCTCGAACCGCTCCAGCAGCTCTATCTCTGCACGCATGCCGTCCATGACGTTTTCGCGCACGCTGCGCTGGTCGTCCAGTTCCGGTTCCTGTGGCAGGTAGCCCACTCTCACGCCCTTGGCCGCCCACGCCTCTCCCGTGAAGGCGGTTTCCAGCCCTGCCATAATCCGCAGCAGAGTGGACTTGCCCGCGCCATTGGGGCCGATGACGCCGATCTTGGCCCCCGGCAGAAACGACAGGCGAATGTCCTCAAGCACTTTCTTGCCGCCGGGATGCGCCAGGGACACGCCGTCCATGTGGTAGACGTACTGGGGAGTGGACATGGGTTTCATCTGTGACGTTGCAGGGCGCGGCATGATACACGTGCGCAGCAGGCGCTGGACGCCGCGCGGCCTGCGGGCAGGGCGCAGGATAGGGCTGCTGGGGGGGTCGTTCGATCCCGCCCACGCCGGGCATCTGCACGCGGCGCGGCTGGCGCTGCGGACGCTCCGGCTGCACGAGGTGTGGTTACTGGTTTCGCCTGGCAATCCCCTCAAGCAGCGCCCCACCGAGTCCTTCGAGCGCCGTCTGGAGGGACTGCGGGCGCTGACTGGCCGCCATCCGCGCCTGCGGGCCAGCGACGTCGAACGGCGAATGGGCACCCGCTACACTGCTGATACCCTCGCCAGGCTGCGCCGTGCCGCTCCTGCCACGAGATTCGTCTGGATCATGGGGAGCGACGGCCTCGCTGACATCCATCGATGGCGCCGCTGGACAAGGATTTTTGCCGCTCTGCCCATCGCCGTGATTGTCCGCCCCGGCTGGCCGCCGGGCACTGCGGTTGCGGCGAAGCGGTTCGCCCGTGCACGGCTTCCGCGCGGACGGAGCGACAGGCTGGCGGAGGCGAGACCGCCCTGTTGGACCGTGCTGCACGGCAGGCTGGCGTTCCAGTCGTCCACGGCGATTCGCGGCCGGAGCTGACCATGCGCATTGCCATCGCCACCCTGGCGGTCGTTGCCGCCTTCCTTGCCGCGCCTGCAGCGCGCTCTCAGGCGCCTCCCCCGCCACGTCCTCAGATTCTGCCTGATGTCAGCCTCGAGGACCTGTTTCTCCAGTCGGACGTCTCTGGCGAGTTTGGCGCGGTCCTGTTCCGCCTCGACAGCGGCATGGTCGTCGACGTCCACGCCGGCGACAGAGGCTTCCCTCCGGCCTCCACCGTCAAGATACTGGCTGCCGCCCGCGCTCTGCAGGTGCTGGGACCGAAGAGCCGATTCACCACCCGTCTGGTGGCATCCGGCGAATTGCGGGAGGACGGCGTGCTCCAAGGCGATCTTGTGCTGCTTGGCGGCGGCGATCCGACCCTCGACAACAACGACCTTGCACGAATGGTCGACGGCCTCAAGGAACGGGGCGTGGCCGAAGTAAGTGGACGTTTCCTGTTTGACGACTACGCCCTGCCGGGGAGTGACCGGATCGACCCCAGCCAGCGCGACCACATCTCCAGCAACACCGGCTACGGCGGCCTCAACCTGAACTTCAACCGCGCCCGGCTGTATGGCGCGCGCGACGGCAACGGCACGATGAAGGGGCGGCTAAGCGCCTACGCCGACGGTCTGGAGGTGGAGGTCGACACGGTACACGTGGTGGTGTTTCCCGACGACGGAACGCCGACCGCCGAGTACCACGGCGGCAGGGACGGCGAGTACTGGATCGTCGAGGAGAGGGTGCTGGAGCAGGCCCCGTGGATATGGCTGCCGGTGCGCCACCCCGGCCCCTACGCCGCCTCCGTGTTTCGCGCCATCGCCGCCGACAAGGGCCTGCTGCTGCCGAAGCCCGAGCGCGGACTGGCGCCCATCGAGGCGACGGTGCTGGCGGAGCACGAAAGCGATTCGATGGCGCGCATCGCGGCCGAGATGCTGTTTTACTCCAACAACCTGTCCGCCGAGATTCTCAGCCTGGCGGCCGCCGACGTCGACAGCCTTCCTCCCGATGACCTCGAGGCCGTCGCCCAGATGCATGTCGAGGCGCTGCTGGGCGAGGAGGACAGCAGCGGCATCCACTTGCTCAACCTGTCGGGGCTGTCGGACCGCTCGCGGGTCTCGCCGCTTGCCTTCCGCGAGATTCTGCTGCGGGTGCTCAACCCGCTGCGCCCGCCCGAATCCGACGTCCGCTTCGTCGTGCCGCTGTATGACCTGCGCGCCGCCGAGGCGGGGCTTCGCGACACGGCGGTGGTGCAGGCCAAGTCGGGCACGCTGCACTTCGTGCGGGCCCTGGTCGGCTACCTGCACGGCTCCTCCTGCGGGCGGGATTTCGGCTTTGCCATCTTCATCGCGGACCTCGATCAGCGCGAGGCCCTGCGCGACAAGCTCGACATTCCGGTTGCCTCGCTGACCTCGCAGGCCCCGCGGGTCTGGCGCCAGAAGGCGCAGGAGCTTGAGCGCGAGATTCTGGTGCACTGGAGCCAGCGCCTGGGCTGCGGCTGAGGAGGAATGGCATGGCCGGAGGGGGCGCGGATTTCCTGGTGGTAGGCGGCGGCATCGCCGGCGCCGCGGCGGCGGCGCATCTGGCCCAGCACGGGCGGGTGGCGCTGGTGGAGGCCGAGGACGCGCTGGCCTACCACGCGACGGGCCGCTCGGCGGCCATGCTGATCGACTCCTACGGACCGCCCGGCGTCCGTCTGCTTGTCCGCGCCAGCAGGCCGTTTTTTGCCAGTCCGCCGGACGGCTTCGACTCGCTGCTGGAGAGATCCGGCCTCCTTTACGTCGCCGACGAGGCGACCCAAGCCCTTCTCGACGGGCATCTGCGGGAGGTGAAAGAGGCGGAGCGCTGGACCGCGCGGCAGGCATGCGCGCTGGTGCCGGCGCTGCGGGAGGAGGCGGTGGCGGCCGCCGCCTGGGAGCCGAACGCCGAGCGGCTGGACGTGCATGCGGCGCACACGGGGTTTTTGCGCATGGCGTCGGGCATCGAAATTCTGCGCGGCGCCCGCCTCGAGCGTCTTGAGCGCGACGGCGACGGATGGCGGGCGACTGCTGGTGGACGCGAAATCGCAGCCGGCGCGGTGGTCAACGCCGCAGGCGCATGGGCCGACGAGGTCGCCGCGCTGGCTGGCGCCCGGCCTGTGGGCATCGAGCCTCGGCGGCGCACGGCGGCGCTGCTGGAACTGCCCGAGGGCGCCGAAGTCTGGCCGCTGGTCGCCGCCATGGACGAGTCGGTGTACTTCCGGCCGCTGTCGGGAAAGCTGATGGTGTCCCCCGCCGACGAGACTCCCAGTCCGCCCTGCGACGCCCAGCCAGAGGAAATTGACGTGGCCATCGCCATCGACCGCCTGCAGAAGCTGACGAATCTGGAGGTCCCTCGAATCGCCGGCAAGTGGGCCGGCCTGCGCAGCTTTGCGCCCGACGGAGAGCTGGTGATCGGCGAGGATCCCGAGGTGGCGGGGTTCTTCTGGATGGCGGGGCAGGGCGGCTACGGCATCCAGACCTCGCCGGCGGCGGGACGGGCGCTGGCGTCGCTGGCCGTCGATGGGCGGCTGCCAAGCGACATGCTGGAGCTGGGGCTGCGCGGGGATTCGCTCTCGCCGGCGCGGTTTGCCTCGGGGGAGCGCTGAGCGGTGGCGGCGGTCCAGCGTGTATGGTGCCGCCGCCTGGCGCGGGGCCAGGGAAGGGGAGCGTTCCAAGATGACTGAAGACCAAGCCGCGCCGCCGTCGTCCTGGCCGTTTGTCGAGGCGCGCAAGATACTGGCGCGCGGCGGCGATGAGGACGGGGACGAGCGTCCGTACATTCTGCAGACTGGCTATGGCCCGTCGGGCCTGCCGCACATCGGCACGTTTGGCGAGGTGGCGCGCACCAGCATGGTGCGGCGGGCGCTGAAGGAGCTGACGGACCGTCCCTCGCGGCTGGTCTGCTTTTCCGACGACCTCGACGCCCTGCGCAAGGTGCCCGACAACGTCCCCCAGGGCGAGATGCTCGCCGAGTGCATCGGCCTGCCGCTGAGCCGGGTGCCGGATCCGTTCGGGACTCACGAGTCCTTTGCCGCCCACAACAACGCCCGCCTGAGGGCGTTTCTCGACGGCTTCGGCTTCGAGTACGAGTTTGTCTCCTCCACCGAGCGCTACCAGTCCGGCAGCTTCGACGCGATGCTGCTGCGGGCGCTGGAGCGCTATGACGATATCCAGGCCGTCATGCTGCCGACGCTGGGCGAGGAGCGCCGCGCCACCTACTCGCCGTTTCTGCCCATCAGCCCCAAGACCGGCAGGGTGGTGCAGGCGCCGGTGGTCGAGCGCGACGCCGGCCGCGGCACCATCGTCTTCGTCGACGAGGATGGCGCCAGAGAGGAGATTTCCGTCACCGGCGGCGCCGCCAAACTGCAGTGGAAGCCCGACTGGGCCATGCGCTGGGTGGCGCTGGGAGTCGACTACGAGATGTACGGCAAGGACCTCATCGACTCCGCCCGCGACTCGTCGGCCATCGCCGCGGCGCTGGGCGGGCGCCAGCCGGAGGGATTCGTCTACGAGCATTTCCTCGACGTCGAGGGCATGAAGATTTCCAAGTCCCGCGGCAACGGCATCTCCATCGAGCAGTGGCTGGCCTACGCCTCGCCCGAAAGCCTGGCCTACTTCATGTACCCCAATCCCACGCGCGCCCGGCGGCTGCATCTCGACGCCATCGTTGCAGCCGTCGAGGACTACCAGCGCGAGCTCGCCGCCTGGCCGGAGCTGGACGAGGGGCGCCGCCGCGACAGCGCGCTGTGGCATGTGCATAGCGGAGACGTGCCTGCCTTCGAGCCAGTGCCGGGGCTGCGCACTCTGATCAACTTGGCGGCGGTGACTGGCGCGGCCGACGCGGACGGCCTGTGGGGTTTCATCGAGTGGCGGGAAGGCGTGCCGCGTCGCGGCGAGCGTCCGGATTTCGACGCCATGGTAGGCCACGCCGCGGCCTATGCCCGGGACGTGGTGGGGCCAAGCCGAGTCTGGCAAGCGCCCAGCGGCGAGGAGGCGGAGGCTCTGGGCAGGCTGCGCGAGGCGCTCGCCGCGCACGATGGACCGGCGGACGCCGCGGCGCTGCAGAATCTGGTCTACGAGGCGGGCAAGGCGTCGGGCATGCCGCTGCGGGACTGGTTCAAGCTGCTGTACCGAACGCTGCTGGGGCAGGAGAGCGGACCGCGCTTTGGCGGTTTCGTGGCGGTGTACGGCGTGGACGAGACTGTGGCGCTGCTGGACCGTGCTGTCGCTGGCGAGCTGGCGGGCGGGGCATCCATGTCAGGTTGATACCGATTTGATGGAGGCACTTGCTCCCCCATGCCGCCGCGAGGTGAAGCCGTCACTCGCGAGGGAGGGGGACGGATAGCAATGTCTATCCGTCCCCCTGATTCATCGACCGAAGCGCTAGCGGCGGGGAGACCTGCCAGTGGGCGGCCCTTTGGCAAGTTCCCAGGCGATGGCAGCCCTGCGTCGCCGCGACCCGGAGGCTGATGGCTGTGGGCAGTTGACAAACACGGTTCGGAAGGCTATACAAGAGTATGATACTGGCTGCGAATCACCGCAGCAGAATCTGTGGGAGAGAATCACGCCCATGATGAACGCTGCTCAGCCGACATCTGCGGAGTCAGGGAGTTTGACCTCTGCCGGTAGGACGAAGGGAGGGGGAAGGTTGCCTGAATGGCGTCCCTTCTTTCGCCGGCGAGAGGAAGAGTCGGCATCTTGTAGGGCGAGGCAGGCCGCCATATATAATCAAACCGTTACTTCGCCGACTGGAGCGGTTTCGGCTGGTACACGAGAAGAGGAGCGAATTTCGGGCTGGTCCCCTGACGGTGACAGACTGTTTCATCGCGGTTCAGTGGCTTGCGGCATGAGGCAGTTGACTACCGCGTCGCCGTATCCTATAGTCGCGTAGGCATAAGATTGGCCGCGAATCACCGCAAAGGATTCAACGCAGGAGGGCTGCACCCATGTCTCAGGTTGCAAGTCGCAAAGATTCACGCCGGACCAGGCGTAGGCCCTTGTCCAAGAATTTGCACAAGAAGCAGTATGCTGCCGGTTCCTCAAAAGAATCTCTGGGCATTTCGAAGGAGAGCTTTGGCAGGGACGCTGAGGCTTCCCAAACGCGTGGCAGAAATGACGCTGCTGCCATTGTTCTGGAGAAACACCGTAAGAATCTTGAGAAGGCGAACGAGGATTTGCAGAAGATGTTCTGCGAAATGCATATATTGCTTGAAGGCAAAGAAGTCCTCGAAGAATGGAAGGAGAGCAGCAAGCAAAGCCTTGAATCTCTGCGCAGGGAAAATCAAGTGCTTGGCCTGCCCATAAACGGCAAAGTACGGTATCCTGCCTTCCAGTTTGGTAAAGATGGGAAGCCGTATTCTCGGATTCAGGAAGTGCTTGCGGCGATACCCAGGGAGCTAACGGATTGGGAGCGTGCATACTGGCTTGTGTCTCCCAACGACCTGCTTGGCTGGAAGACTCCGATTTCAGCCATCGAGTCCGATGATGCGAGTGTGGTAGCAGCAGCCAAACACGCAGGAAGTCTGCCAGTCGGATGAGCGTTCACGAAAGCGGAAGTGCATGGTTTACCAGGTTTTGCAAGTTGACCGCTGGGACGAAGTTGTACCGCAACCACTTCGCGAAGATTGACGGCAAGGAAATTCGCGGTTCCGACTTCAACCCTTGCAAAGGCAAGCCCAGTCGTTTTTCGCCTCTTTATACTCCGGAGAAACGGTGTGTTTCTACACTTTATGCGGCGAGCTCCTTCAAAGCAGCCGCTGTCGAGACGGTATTTAGAAGCGGTGGCGTCACCAGCAACGCGATTCCACCTACTGTTCGTTGGGACAGAATTAATACTCGACGTGCCACCATCCTTAGGCCATTGCGGGACTTGACTCTAATTTCCTTTCATAATGCCAACCTAAAAGAGAATGGCGTCAATGCGAAGAACGTTACCGGTCCAAATGCAGATTATGGTGTAAGCAGAAAATTTGCTCAAAGAGCGATGATGGAAAACATCGGCGTTGACGGGATTGCTTGGAAGTCAGAGCGCTTCGGGAATGCGGGTGAACAAGAATGGTGCTACATAATATTTTGTCACCATCATCACCAACACGGCAATGAAATACTGTTTGAAACAGAGACTGTTGAAGAAAAAATGTTTTTCGAAAATATGGTCAAATTAGCTGAGGAAACTGGATACGTGATTAACTTACACGGCAGTTGACCGGACGCACTGTATTGAATGCAAAAATGCGGTCGCTATTCCATCTTCTGTGAACTTTGATTAAGCGCATACAGAAAATCACAAACCACTGACACGGGCAAGTCTGCAGAACAGCGTTGCGTTCATTCGACGGGACGGAGCTTTCATCGTCCCTTCCACACAGGATCACGCTTCTCGGCGAAGGCGCGGCTGCCCTCCTCGTGGTCTTCGCTGCCGTACAGGCGGTCCACGGCCGGTATCTGGCGGCGGACGATGCGGTTCATGGCGTCCTGAAACGGCGTGCACTCGCACTCGCGCATCACCTCCTTGATGGCGGCAAACACCAGCGGCGGGCCTGCCGCCAGCACGGCGGCTATCTCGCGCGCCCGCTCCATCAGCTTTCCGTCCTCCACGACCTCGTTGACCAGCCCCCATCGGGCGGCTTCGTCGGCCTCCATCCAGCGTCCCAGCAGCAGCATCTCCATTGCTATGTGGTAGGGGATGCGCCGGGGCAGGCGCAGGCTGGCGGCGTCGGCGACGGTGCCGGCGCGGATTTCAGGCAGGGAGAATCGGGCGCTCTGCGCCGCCAGAATGAGGTCGCAGCCCAGCGCCAGCTCGAAGCCTCCGCCCACAGCCATGCCGTTGACCGCGGCAATGACGGGCTTGTTGAGGCCGGGGTGCTCCTGGATGCCGCCGAAACCGCCCAGCCCGTAGTCATCGGTGACGGACTCGCCGGCGGCCGCCGTCTTGAGATCCCAGCCGGCCGAGAAAAACCGCTCGCCGCCGCCGGTAACGATCGCCACCCGCAGGCTGTCGTCGTCGCGAAACTCGCGAAACACCCGCCCCATTTCCCGGCTGGTCGCCGCGTCGATGGCGTTGGCCTTGGGCCGGTCGAGCACCACCTCCATCACGCCGTTCGCGGCGCTGGTACGTACTACGTCAGACATCTGCACCTCCATGCTCTTCCTGCGGTTTCCGCTCCGGCCGCATCCGCAACAGGGCATCAGCGGCCACAGCCCCCAGTCCCTCGCGGCGTACGATCAGCGGATTGACATCCGCCTCCTCGATGCGCCCGGCGTAGGTTTCGGCCAGCCGGCCCAGCGCCACCGCTGACTGGACGGCTGCTTCCACGTCCCCTTTGGGGCCGCCGCGCCATCCTTCCAATATACGGCCGACGCGCAGTCCCAGCAGGGCGTCGCGCACTGTATCCGCAGTAGTTGGCAGCGTAAGCACGCAGGCGTCGTCGGCCAGCTCCACCAGCGTCCCGCCCGTCCCCAGGGTTAGGGCCATGCCGCAGGCGGCATCCCGCAGCAGCCCCAGATGCAGCTCGGCCATGCCGCCGACCACCATCTCCTCCACCAGAAGCGGCCCGCCCTCCGCCAGCATGGCCGTTGCGCCGTCCGCCACCGCCTCCTCGTCCGCGACATCTAGCAGCACCGCCCCGGCATCGGTCTTGTGCTCGACGCCCAGCCGCTTGATCGCTACGGGACCGCCAAGTTCCCTGGCGACCGCCACCGCCTCATCCACCGACTCGGCCACGCCTCCCTTCGGTACGGCAATGCCCGCGTCAGCCAGCAGCGCCTTGGAGCGGGCCTCGTCAAGCGTGGCGGGCGACGAGGGCAGGGGAGGCGCATGCAGCGCTGGCGCTGGCGGCGGACAGCTCCAGGCGACTCCGATTCGGGCCGCCGCCTCGGCAGCGGCGATAGCCTCGTCGATTCCCGCCAGCGCCGGTATGCTCGCTTTGGCAAGCTCGTCGCGGCCGTCGGGGCTGATGTTCTCGGGCAGCGTCGCCGCCACCGCGGCGCGGCATCCTGTGTCCCGTACCGCCCGTATCCATGCTCTGCGCGCCATGGCCCATTCGGCGCCGTCGCAGCGGTCGGGATGGGGGTCGTCGAGAATCAGCAGCGCCAGGTCGTAGCGCTCCTCGACCATCGCCCGGAACGTGCCGTACAGGGCCTCCTCGTTGGCCCAGTGAAACGTGTGGTAGTCGAGGGGATTAGCCACGGTGACCAGCGCGGGCAGGGTGGCCTTGACGCTGGCATGGCCTTCGGCGGTAAGCGGGCGAAACGCCACCGTCCGCCCCCGCGCCGCGTCCGCCACCAGCGCCGCCTCTCCCCCCGAGCAGCTCAGCGAGCACAGGTCGCCGCCGGGCAGCGGTCCTCCGGCGTGCAGCAGCTGCAGGGTTTCGGCCAGCTGCGGCAGGCTCTGCACCGTCGCGATACCCAGCCTGCGCAGAAACGCCTCGGCTACCGCCGGGCCGCCGGTGATGGCCGCCGTGTGGGTGCGGGCAGCGGCGCGGGAGAGTTCGGAGCGGCCCACCGGCAGGGCGGCAATGGGTTTGCCCGTCTCGCGCGCCAGCGCCGCCATGCGCTCGAAACCGCGCACCGAGTCGATGCCCTCGAAGTGCAGGCCAAGGGCGGTGATGGCGGGGTCCTGCAGCAGTCCCTCGGCCAGCGCCGACATGCCGGTGCACGCTTGGTTGCCCACCGTACCCAGAAACGCCACCGGCAGGCCGCGCCGCTGCATCGACAGGTTGATGGCCAGGTTCGACGACTGGAGCAGCACGGCGACTCCGCGTTCGCAGCGGGCCAGTCCGTGCTGGTCGGGCCACAGGGCGGCGCCCATGGTGGCATTGATTATGCCGTAGCAGTTGGGGCCCACCAGCGGCATATCCCCGGCCGCCGCCACCAGCCGCTCCTGCATCTCCCGCCCGCCCGCAGCTTCGGCTTCGGACTCGAGAAACCCCGCCGCGTAGCACACTGCTCCGCCCGCGCCCATGTCCGCCAGGGTCTTTACGCAGTCAACGGTCGTCTCCCTTGGCACGGCGACAAACGCCGCGTCGGGAGCCTCGTCCAGGTCCTGCAGGCTGGCGGCGCAGGGGCGTCCGCGCATGGACTCGCGGTTGGGATTGACTGGCCAGATCGGACCTTCAAAACCGAAACGTTCGCACTGCTCCATGGCCCGCTCGGCCTCGCGGCCGCCTACGACGGCGATGGAGCGGGGGCGCAGAAGGCGCGCCAGCGAATCAGTCACGATCCGAGCGGCCGCAGCAGCGCGCGGGAGATGATGTGGCGCTGGATCTCGGAGGTGCCTTCCCAGATCCGCTCCACGCGGGAGTCGCGCCAGATGCGCTCCAGCGGCAAATCCGCCATCAGTCCCATGCCGCCGTGGATCTGCAGGGCCTCGTCCGCCACCCGCGCCAGCGTCTCGCTGGCATACAGTTTGGCCTGGGCGATCTGGCGGTTGGCGTCCAGCCCGGCGTCGACGCGGCGGGCGGCATCCTTGACCAGAAGGTCGGCGGCGTCCGTCTCGGTGACCATGTCGGCGAGCTTGAAGGAGACTCCCTGAAAGCGGCCGATGGTCTGGCCAAACTGCCGGCGGCTGGCGGCATGGGCCAGCGCCAGGCCAAAGGCGCGGCGGCACCGTCCCACGCACATGGCCGCCACGGTCAGGCGGGTGGCGAACAGCCACTCCTCGGCGAGCTCCATGCCGCGGTCCACCTCCCCCAGCACCTGCCCGGCCGGCAACCGGCAGCCGTCGAAGACCAGCACGCAGTTGCTGTAGCCGGCGTGCGACACCGAGCGGTAGCCCTGGCGGATATCGAAGCCGGGATGGTCCCGGTCGACCAGGAAGGCGGTGATTCGCTTGCGCGGACCGCGCGGCGAGTCCTCGCTGCCGGTGGCGGCGAAAACGATCACGAAGTCGGCGATGTCGGCGTGCGATATGAAGTGCTTGGTGCCGTCCAGCACGAAGTCGCCGCCCTCGCGCCGGGCGGTGGTGCGCATGCCGCGCAGGTCGGACCCGGCCTCCGGCTCTGTCATCGCCAGCGCGTCGAGTTTGTCGCCGCGCACTGTTGGCAGCAGGTAGCGCTCGCGCTGCTCGGCCGTGCAGGCGCACAGGATGCCCGACGGGCGTCCCCAGTGGACGCTTAAGGCCATGGCCGTGCGGCCCAGCTCCCGCTCCAGCAGGGTGGAGCCCAGCATGTCGAGGCCGCCGCCGCCGTGCTCGGCGGGGATGTTGGGGGCGTAGAAGCCAAGTTCCCGGACTTTGCGGCGGATGTCGGCGGCGACGTCGGGGTCAAGCTGTCTGCTGCGCTCGACCTCCTCCTCCAGCGGATAGAGCTCGCGCTCCACGAACTCCCGCACGGTGGCGACGATCAGGGCGTGCTCCTCGCCCAGGTCGAATTCGGCGGCCTCAGGCTCCATCCTTCTCTCCGCTTGCCTGCGGCGCGCCGCGCCAGGCGGCCACCGCCCTGCCCGCGCCCCAGTCCATTTCCTCCAGCTGGCGCAGAATGCGCACCAGCCCCTCGTCGCGCACCCGTTCCATCTCCCGCGGCGTCGCCCCGGCGGCCTGCTCGTCGCACTGGTCGGCGACGCGGTCGACGAACGAGTCGGTCAGCTCGGGCACGTCGGTCAGGCGAGTCCACGGCCACTTGAGGCAGGGGCCGAACATCTCCAGCATCGCCCGCATGCCGCCCTCGCCGCCGGCCAGCCAGAAGGTCTGGAAGGTGCCCATCATGGCCCAGCGCAGGCCCGCCCCGTACCGCACGGCGTCGTCCACCTCCTCGGTGGTGGCCACTCCGTCGTGCACCAGCCACAGGGCCTCGCGCCACAGCGCCTCCATCAGACGGTCGGCGAGGAAGCCGTCGATCTCCCGCCGCACCACCAGCGGGTGCATGCCGAAGTCGGCGAAAACCGTCCTAGCTCGCTCCACTGTCTCGGCGGCGGTGGCCTCGCCTCCGCACAGTTCCACCAGCGGCAGCAGATAGACCGGGTTGAAGGGGTGCGCCACCAGCATGCGCTCGCCGTGCCGCAGGCCGCGCTGGATGTCGCTGGGGCGGATGCCCGATGTGGAGCTGGTGACCATCGCGTCGGACGGGGCGGCCTCGTCGATGGCGGCGTGCACCGCCTGCTTGATATCGAGTCGCTCGGGCACGCTTTCGATGACCAGCTGCGCGTCCTCGACGGCCTCCTCCAGGCTGGCGGCGAAGCTCGCTTCCGCCATCGGCCAGTCGCGGCCTGGCATCAGCGCCTCCAGAGCGCGGACGGCGTTGGCGTGCACCTCGTCGAATTTGCGCGGCGCGTCGGGGTCGGGGTCGTGGGCCCGCACCGCCACGCCGCAGTGGCGCAGCCGCGCCGCCCAGCCCGCGCCGATGACTCCGCCGCCGATGACGGCGGCCCGCTCGATGGTCACGCCGGCTTTCTCAGGGCGAGGCGGTCGCGCACCTCGGCGGGGGAGAGGACGCGGACGTTCATCGCCTCGAGAATCGTCCTGGCCCGCTCCACCAGCTGGCCGTTGGTCGCCAGATTGCCCCGCGACAGGTAGAGGTTGTCCTCCAGACCCACCCGCACGTTGCCGCCCATGGCGACCGCCAGCGGCACGTAGTGAAGCTGGTGGCGACCTATGGAGAAGGCAGAGAAGATCCAGCCGTCGGGCAGGTTGTTCACCATGGACAGCAGGGTGCCAGGATCGTCCGGCGCGCCGTAGGGAATGCCCATGCACAGCTGCACCAGCACCGGGTCGTCCAGCAGTCCCTCCTCGGCCAGCTTCTTGGCCATCACCATGTTGCCGGTGTCGAAGATCTCGACCTCCGGGCGAACCCCCAGCGCCTGAATCTGCTTCGCCATCTCCCGCAGGGCGCCGGTGGTGTTGGTCATGACGTAGTCGCCCTCGCCGAAATTCATGGTGCCGCAGTCGAGGGTGCAGATCTCCGGCAGCATCTCGCGGACATGGGCCAGGCGCTCGGTTGCGCCCACCAGATCTGTGC
>CAZPIN010000039.1:0-15276 GCA_964586735.1 uncultured Rhodobacterales bacterium
TTCCCTGTGGGAGCGGGCCAGCGTTGCGGGCGACGCCGATGACCATGGCGCGGCCTATCGGACGCGGCTGGGCTACGGTGTCGGAGCGCTGCATGAGCGGGCCCTTGCCACGGTGTACGGCGAGGTGCGGGATGCCTCGGAGAGCAGGCGGCTGAGGCTTGGCGCCGAGCTGCGCGAGTCGGACATGGCAGTCGGCGTGTTCCAGTTCGACGTATACGGAGAAAGGGAGGAGATCCGGTCGTCAGAGCCAGACAACTCGGTCATGCTGGAAGGCAGCCTCCGGTTCTAGGGCGCTCTGCCGGGCAGCGCGCAGCCCGTGCGCGGGACATGGCTGAACGCGGTATGGGATGCAAGTTTCAAAGCTACCTGCTATTCCATCCCATTCTGCGCCAGCATCGACTGGCAAGGGGCGGGCAGCCGCCTGCGCAGTAGACGTGCCGCCGCCTGATACCGGAGGAGGTCATCGGAGGCGTACGCCGTTTCGTTCAGCTTGACGGTTATGGGAGGGGGAAGCTCCCGCTACCGGCCGCAAGGCCCTCAATGGCCCCTGCGGCCGGATTTTGCGGCAGCCATTCTCTCTGGCAGCGGAGGTTCCGGCCGTTAGGTGCGGAGTCCGAAGCTGGAGGATGGCTCCTCCGGCTGCGCGGCAAGTGTCGCCGGGTGGATCAGGCCGTATGGGCGTGGTTGCCGAAGTACAGGAACTCCCCGCCCATCTCGGAGACTTCGCCTAGGCTGAGCGACAGGCTGGGGCCGTCCAGCATCCTGTAGCTGCTCTGTCCCTTCACCCACTCGTCGGCGGACTGCAGGGTCGTCAGCGTGTAGCTGGTGGTCTCGCTGAGATAGTGCGTCGGGATGATCGCCTTCGGCTTCAGCCTGGCGACGATGTCGTCGCCCTGGCCATAGGACAGGATGTGCTGCGAGCCGTCCACCGGCAGAGTCAGCACGTCGATTCGGCCGATGGCGTCCCAGAACGCCTGCGGCGGGTTGTGACGGTTGTCTCCCCAGATCAGCGTGCGGATGCCGCCAGTCTCCACCACGTAGACCACCATGTCCATGTGGCTTACGTTGTTGGGCGGACAGGCTTCCACGCCGAATTCGGCCAAAGCGTCGGTCCAGCTGTACCAGCCCGGCGCGATGCAGGCGTGCTTGTCGGCGAAGCCCGTGATCCGCAGGTCGGCGAACTCGAAGTTGCCCACCATGCGGTCGAGCACCATCGTCGAAACCGGACGCGACACCGCGTCGTGGTCGAAATGCGTGTGCGTGGACATGCAGATGTCGACCGTGGTCTCCGGAAACTCGTTCTTGAACCACAGTCCCCATGCACCCGACGGATCGTCGCGCCAGGGGTCGAACAGCACACTGGCGCCGCCCGGCGACGTGATCTTCAGGGCGCAGTGGCCGAAGAAGTCAAAGCCCACGGGGCCGCTGTAGGGCGTACCCGTGGACCCCTGCAGGTCGATGACGCGGTTATTGTTGCCGGGCTGCAGCCAGTCCGTCGAATGCGCCTTCGCCTCCGTGGCGCCCAGCAGGGTGCCCGCCGCTCCGACGCCAGCGGCGCCGGCGGCCATGAAGAACGAGCGGCGGGACAGGCCCGAGGCCGTTGCCGCTGCCCCTTCCGCCGTTTCCGGATGTCCGGTGGCTCCGTCGAGGAGCTTTCCTCCCGCTACGACTGCGGGCTTCATGTGTTGCTTGTTCATGGTTTCCTCCACTTGCTGTTTGGTTCGGGGTTGTATGCCCCCCTTGACCTGTTTACAGCAGCGCCGACGGGATGCAAGCGAATGCGGCGGCCCGGGCGCAAATGGGTGTGTACGCTGGCAGCAAAATAAGCAGGGGCCGCCTCAGCGGCCGCCGCAGACGCCGACCGAGGTCCCGCCTTTGGCCAGCGGGGAGCGAAGACTGGAAGGCTGGCGATTCAGGGAGAGGGGATTTGCCGTCCCGAGTATCGCCGGCTTTCAGCCCTTGCCCTTCCAGGGGATCAGCCACTGTTCGGCGCGGCGCATCAGCATCTCGATGATGTAGCCGATGATGCCGATGATGATGATGCCGATCACCACGGTGTCGGTTTGCAGGAAGTTCTTGGCGATCATGATCATGGACCCAAGCCCGCGGTCCGCCGCGACCAGCTCCGCCGCCACCACCGTGCCCCAGCAGACTCCCATGGAGGTGCGCAGCCCGGTGAAAATCTCCGGCAGCGCGTTGGGCAGAATGACATGGCGCAGCACCTGAAACTTGGACGCCCCCAGCGAGTAAGCGGCGTGCACCTTGGAGATGCGCACGCTGTTGACGCCAGAGCGGGCGGCGATGGTCATGATGAACAGCGAGGCGAGGAACAGCAGAAAGATCTTGGCGAACTCGTCGATGCCGAACCACAGGATCACCAGGGGAATCAGCGCCAGCGGCGGAATCGGCCGCATGAACTCGACGATGGGGTCGAACAGCCCCCGCCCGATCGACGACAGCCCCATGGCGAAGCCCAGCGGTATCCCCACCAGCGCGCCGTAGACCACCCCCGACAGCACGCGATAGACGCTGATGCCTACGTGCTGCCACAGGGCGATGTTGCGGAATCCCTCGCCGACAAGATTGCCCAGCCGGTCCCAAGTGCCGTCGATGGGAGGCCAGTAGAACGGCTCCACCCAGACGTTGACGGTTGCCGCGATCCACAGCGCGAACAGCGCCACGACGGTTACCAGCGAGTAGAAGCGGCCGGAGTTGACCGCCGAGGCGTCGCCGAACTTGACCGTCTTCTGCCGCGTGAAGGAGGTGTCGGCCAGGCCAAGCCAGACCATCCACTCCGATGTCTTGTTTGGCGCGCTCATGGCTGCGACTCCGTCCGTCCCATGATTTCCTCCTCCATGTTCCATATCAGCGACAGCACCTCTTCGCGGATGCGGATGAACTCCGGACTCGCCTTCACCTCGCGGGTGGGAGTCGTCAGGCCCTGCTCGGGAAAGTCCAGCCGGTACTCCCGCTCGATGCGTCCAGGCCTCGGCGCCATGACGATCAGCCGCTCTCCCAGCAGCAGCGCCTCCTCCACCGAGTGCGTGATGAGCAGGATGGTCTTGCCGGTTTCCTTCCACAGCTTCAGCACCAGTCCCTGCATCTTCTCCCTCGTCAGCGCGTCGAGCGCGCCGAGAGGCTCGTCCATCAGGATGACGTCGGGGTCGTTGGCCAAGCAGCGGGCCAGGGCGACGCGCTGCTGCATGCCACCCGACAGCTGGTAGACCGGCTTGTCGGCGAAGTCCTGCAGGCCCACGGTATCCAGCAGATGGTCAACGTTTTCGCGGGTCTCCTTCTTGGGCTTGCCCGCCATGTTGGGGCCGAAGGCCACGTTCTGCGAGACCGTCAGCCACTCGAACAGCGCCCCCTGCTGGAACACCATGCCCCGCTCGGCGTCAGGCCCCTTCACCTGATGGTCGCCGAGGCGCACCTCGCCCGCGGTGGGCGAGAGAAACCCGGCGATGATGTTGAGGAGGGTTGTCTTGCCGCAGCCCGAAGGCCCCAGCACGGTGATCATTTCGCCCTGGGCGATGTCGATGGAGACATCGGTGAGCGCGTGCACCTCGCCGCCGCTCGGCAGCGTGTACACCATGGAAAGCTGGTTGATTGCGAGTCCTGCCATGGGCCGCTCCGGCTGTGCGTGGACGGGCGCCGCGGCGCGGCGCCCGTCCACTGGGGATCAGGTGGCGCAGTCCAGGAGACTGTCGTCAACGAAGCGCGCGTAGTCGCCCAGCGGCTGCCGGCCGAGGTTGCCCGATTCAGCCATGACGTCGGCCACGCCCTTGGCGGTGGCCTGCACGGCCCCGCCCAGCCAGTTGGAGCCCTTCTGGTCGGCGATGCTCGGGAACCCGAAGCCCTTCATGTAGTCGACCACCGCCTGCCGGTCCATGCCGGCGGCTCTGGCTATGTCGCCGTAGAGGGGGTCCGGGTTGCTCTTCCAGGCGCGGTTGGCTTCCTCGGTGACCCTGAGGAACGTGCAGACCTGGTCGCGGTTGTTGCGGAGGTAGTCGTTGTGCACCGTGACGATGTCGAACGAGCCGATGCCGACTGCCTCCTGCTCCGCGCCGGTCATCAGCGGCGACCCCACCGTGCGCATGCGGGTGAGCGCCGCGCCGAAGCCGCAGGCCATCACCACGTCGCCGCGGATCAGCGCCACCGCTCCGTCGGGCGGATCCATCTGCACAAGATTGACCTTGCCCTGGTCGACGCCGAGATGGTCAAGGGTCTTGAGCAGCTTGTAGTGGGTGACGTTGCCGATGGGCGTTGCGACCTTCATGCCTTCGAGGTCGCTGGCATTGGCCTTGGTAATGCCCGAATCGTCGCGGATGATGCACAGGTCGTTGTCCGAGTACGTCACGGCGATGCCCACCAGCGTCAGCGGCGAGCCGTTGGTCACGCCCACCACGAACGGCACGAAGCCCTGGCTGAAGGAAATCTGGACGTCGCCCGAGGTCATGGCCTGGGTCATCTCGTTTCCGTTGCCGAACGCCCGCCAGTCGACGGTGGTTCCGAGCTCCCTGTCGTAGGTCTTGTTGATCTGCGCGACCTGGTTGGGGGTCGGCCACTCGAGAAAGTAGCCAACCGTGATCTTGTCCTGCGCAAAGGCGCTGGGGACGGCGAGGGCTGCACCTGCGATGCAGCCGAGGAGAAGGTTGCGAGTGGACATGGTGTCCTCCCATGCAGTGCTAGTGGAGTAACCCACGGGGCGGCCGAATCGCGCCTCTGCCGGGATGGACAGTTTCACCCCGCCCCGGTACAGGGTCCGATTCGGCGAACGCGCTACTATACACTTTCAGGCCAGCGTGTCATGGCGGAATCTGGATATGGCCATAGCGAAGCGGGACACAGGCGCGCCCATCAAGGACGGCTGGCGCATCGACGCCCTGCAGTACGGGCGGTGGTCGGAGAAGATCTTCCTCCAGATGCGCGAGGCCCGGCTGGACGCGGTGCACGTTACCCTCGCCTACCACGAGACCTTCCGCGAGGCAGTGCGCGAGGTCGAGGCATGGAACCGCCGCTTCCTCCGCCATGCCGACCTGCTGCGCCATGCCCGCAACGGCGCCGACATCCGCGAGGCCCGGCGGCAGGGCATGACGGCGGTGCTGTTCGGCTTCCAGACTCCCTCGCCCATCGAGGACGACCCCGGCTTGGTCGAGGTCTGGCACGCGCTTGGCCTGCGGTTCATGCAGCTTACCTACAACCGCCAGTCTCTGCTGGCGGCCGGCTGGCAGGAGGAGGTGGACGGCGGCGTAACCGTGATGGGGCGCGAGGTGATCGCCGAGATGAACCGCCTTGGCGTGATCGTCGACCTTAGCCACACCGCCGAGCGCTCCTGCCTGGACGCCATCGAGGCGTCGTCGATGCCGGTGGCGGCGACCCACGCCAATCCGCGCTCGTGGCGCGACACCGGCCGCAACAAGTCCGAGGCGGTCATCGCCGCGCTCGCCGAAACCGGCGGCATGCTGGGGCTGTCCCTGTATCCGCACCACCTGCGCGGCGGCTCCGCCTGCGCGTTGGAGGACTTCTGCGCCATGGCCGCCGGAATCGCCGACCGCCACGGAATCAACGTCCTGGGCATCGGCAGCGACCTGTGCCAGGACCAGCCCGACGAGGTGGTGGCGTGGATGCGCCAGGGCCGCTGGCCCGCCCCGCCCGGCGCCGAGCCGGCGCGGTTTCCCGACCCGCTGCCGTGGTTTGAGGACAGCAGGGGCTTCGCCAGCCTGCATCGGGGGCTGCGCGCCGCCGGCTTTGACGAGCGCGAGACGGCCGCCGTCCTCGGCGGCAACTGGCTGCGGTTCCTCGACAGGGGATGTTCGCTCCCATGATGAACGAGGACAGCCACATGGAGATCTGGCCGGAGGAGCGGCCCGAAGTCTCCAGCGAAACCATCGACTCTGTCGGCGCGGTAACAAAGCTCATCCGCTCCCCCCCCGTCCAGATATTGTCCCTGAGGTTCATGGGCGCCTCGTATCCCAACCGCCTCAGTTTCCTGCGCGTCATGGTGCGCGCTCTCCATGCCCAGGGGACGCCGGTCGAGCGGCCGCTGTGGGAAATCGACGCGGAGGGCAGGGGCAGGGCTCTCTATACGCTGATGCTGCGGGGGCACCGCTACAGCCTTGCGGCGTTCTCGCAGGTGATCGACGAGGACAGGCGCTCGGACCGGGTCATCGCCGACGCATGGGACGCGACGTTCGTACTGTGCGACGGCCTGCCCGACGCGGCGGCGATGGAGCGGCTGGAGGCGCAGGCGCCGCTGCAGGAGGCGGGGCGCTTTCGCGCCACGGAGCTTGTGCTGTCCCGCGCCAACCGCAGCGGCCGGATCTTCGACCACACGGTCAACGCGCTGGCCAGCGGCCAGCAGCCTTCCCGCGTCTTTGTCGCGCTGGTGGGATACCTGATGCGCACGACCGCCGTATATGGCAACGGAAAATTCGGCCTTGCGGACCGCGGACGCATCGCCAGCCGGGCGGCGCTGTCCAGACCTTTCGCGGCCGAGATGCTGGCCGTCTGGCTGATCCGCGAATTTTCCCATGACCTGGTCGAGCACATAGCCGCCAGCCGCAGTCCCGGCGCAGCCCGTCTGGCGCCCGATATCCGCCGCCATTTGGGAATCGGCAACGCCACTGGCCTCGGCATGGCGCCGTTTCTGGTGCAGCATCCGGTGCTGACCCATCGCTGGTCGATGGCGAGGGAAAACGCGATCAGGCGGGTGCGGAGCGTGAAAGTCGCGTCCAGCCGCTCCATCGAGGCGTTTCGCCGGAACCTCGCCCGCGCCCGCGCCCACTTCGATGAGTGGAAAGTCGACGACGAGGCGGAGAGCAGCTACATCGACGATGTGCGGAGCCGATTGGAGCTGGTGGACCGAAGGTGGAATCTCGACAGGCTCAACAGCAACATGGTCTGGAATCGGGTGATTGGTTCCTGCAAGCGCGACACGCTCAATGTACACGGCGTGATGTCGGCAATTGCGATGGAATCCTACGGGGACCTGGTTGACGATCTCTGCGACGAAATGGCAGATGAAGGCGATTCGGACCTGTGGGATCCCGATATGGGCGTGGACAGCCTGCTTTTGCAGATTGGGCGCAGATGCGGCTGGGCCACCGGCCGCTACGAAACGCGCGAAGAGACAGCCCGCTTCTGGTACCTCTCGGAAGAAAAGCTCGAACCGCGCCTCGGCAGCCGCTACGAGGAGCCCGGAGCGGACCGGGAGCTGCCCATGGATATCGCCCGCCAAATCGATGCCCTGCGGCGCGCCGCCGAGTCGGCCGACCCCGGCATGACTGTGGGCGCGCTGCTGCGCCGCCATCCAGAGCATCGCGCCGCGGCCCGCCGGGTGCAGGCCAGGGCAAGCATGATCTATACCGAGGTGCAGGAAAGCCTGATCCACGAGAGCGTGCGGCCGCTTGACATGCTTCGGTGGAAGCTGTCGTTTTTCGGGGCCACCAAGTTCGATCCCAAGTCGGACCTGTGGCTGCGGGTAACCCTTGCCCAAGGGGCGCCAACCCGCCATGAAATTCATGACTCGGACGCCGATGACTGGGCGTTTCCCAGCTTGTCGCTATGACGGTCGTTGCCTCCCATGCGGAAATTGAAGCCGCGCTGCGCCTGGCAGCGCTGGGAGCGGGGTGGCACAGCGGACATGCCGACGATCTGGCCCGGGCGACGGTGGCAATGGAGCACTTTGGGATTGCTGCGGTCGGAGCGGCCCTGTCAGCCTTGCGGTCTCCGGTGGAGCCTTTGGAAGACCCGGTCCTCGGAAATCCATTGCAAATGCCAGCGGGGCGCATCGGGAGCCTTGGGCCGGTGATAGTGGACCTTCTGCACTCAAAAGCGAAGACGGTGCGGGTGAGAATCGTCGATGAGCCAGCGCTGCTCGCAGGCTATCTGTGGCTGGCTGCGCGACTGGGCGCGGAAACCTATGTCAGATACGAAGGCGGCGGAAAGGAGTGGATAGGCAGAGACATCTGCCGGCAGGGACCTCGTCCCGTACCCGGCGTCGAAGCCACGGTACAGCTGGAGGCGTTTGTCGAGCGAAATGCCATCTTGCTGCACGGCGAGCTGGAAATCGATGAGCGGACCTGGAGCAGCCTGATGGCGGCGAGGAATCGCATGCTGGTACCGGCGTCGGATGAGTCCCGGGCGCGTGGCGCGGGACCGGACGCTTAGCGGCTGATATTCAGTCCCGATGCGCTTTGTGCGGAGCCGTCCTGCTGGCCTGGGGCAGCCTATGGTCTTGCCGGGGATTGGGCGGGGTGTTCCATGAAAACGGAATTTAGGCTGGTGGATACTCCGTGATTGGGACAGCGCAGTCTGTAATACGCAAAATCGTCTTCTTCGAGCTCCTCCGCAATCGTCAGGAATCCCGTTTCAAACAGCAGGTTTCTGTCGTCAATCTGATCGATATCAAACGCCCCTTCGAGTGTCATTGCATCGATCGTATATTCTCGGTCAATGGAAAACTTTTTCTTGTCCCTTAGCGCGCTGATCAGAAAGGACGGCGTGTCGGCCTGATACCGCCACGGCATGAATTTGCGGTACATGAGCATCTGCAGAATATCAAAGGGATTGTACACTTTTTCCTCGCCGAGCCAGCTGTAGCCATTGTACCAGTGGCGAAATTTGTCCATGTCAAGGCCGACGATCTCGGAGTGAAATACGCCGTCAATGTCCGAGTCGGTGAAACCGCAAATCGATGAGTAAACGGGATCAAATGAAATGTCAAGAGCGTTAAGCTTGTAGAAGAGGTCCAATTTGGAATGCCCGGTCATTCCAGTAAAAAAGCTCAATCGAATATTCGCATCGCGCTGCGTCACCGTTCCGTAGAGGCCGCAAAGAAGTCTTCGGATTGCCTTTACGGCCTCTGGGTCCTCCAGCGCATCGACTACTGGCGCGTCACACTGGTCCACAAGGATAACAACGGGTTGGCCGAATTTTCGGCTGAGGTCTCCAATCAGCTCATAGAAGCGAGTTAGACTGCCGGGATCGCCTGGGGGAAGCCCCGCCATCTTTTCAATGTTCTTCAATTGCGTGCTTACGTTCTTATCGAGCTTTTCAGGATTAGAGACGCCACCACAGCTAAAGTCGAGGCGAATAACTGGGTGGCGCACTAACCAGTCCCATTGATCATGAATGTCCAGCCCCACAAAAAGCTCTTCATTGCCTACAAACAGCTCCTGAAGCATGCTCAGGAACAGACTTTTTCCAAACCGCCGCGGCCTCGACAGGAAATAGTGTTTTCCTACGCGGGAGATTCGTTCGGCGTACTGGGTCTTATCGACGTAGTACATGCTGTTCTCGCGAATTTCGCGGAACGTCTGTATCCCTATCGGGAGTCTATGCGGCTCCATGGCTTCGTTCCCCCACAATCAGGTGTGTGGCCAGACGCTGCGTGTCGATAGCCCGTACGGTTCAGAGGCCCTGCTCCACAGCATGCCGTCTATCGCACACGGTATTCGAATGCCCATCCTAACCGACCACCAGGCAAGATGCAAGCTGGTCCGCCCAATTCTTCCTCTGGGCCATTCCAAGACGGAGTCGCCGCATCTCGCTAGGCGAGTATGGAGGTATTCGTTCATGCCGTCGCTTCCACAAGCAGCACTGTCAACGACAGAGGACCATGCGCGCCCAGCTCCAGCCGCTGCTCGATGTCCGCCGACCGCGAAGGCCCCGTGATGAAGTTGACGGTACGCGGGTCGAGGCCGTCCCGCCGCATCCTTGCCCAGACGTCTTCGAAGTTGGCGACGAGGTCCTGTCGAAGCAGTACCGCAAAATGATGCTCGCCAAGCAGCGCCAGCGTGACCGGATTGTCCGGTCCCGACAGCAGGGTCAGGGTACCGGTCTCGGCCACGCCGAAGGCAGCGCGGGAAACCGTCACTGGCTCGACCAGCCGACCCGCCCCGCGGCTGACATCCAGCCCGTCCCACGACAGACTGGCAAACGCGGGCTCCTGTCCCATGCGTACAGAAGGTCCAAGATTGCGGCCGCGCAGCTCGGAGGCGATGGCTGCCGGCACGGATTCGAGGCTGGGCAGGCGCAGTACGGCAGTCTGGGCGGCTTCGGCCTTGGCGGTAAACCGGTCCACAAGTTCGCTCTCGGCAATCGCGGGCGCTGGCGCCTCACGCGGTCGCTGGTCAAGCCGCTGCCGCACCCGGGCCGCCGCGTTGCCCTCTTCTCCATGGGCGAGGCGGATTCCACGCAGTTTCTTCAGCACCGATTCCCGTCCAGTCATGGAGCTAGATTCTCCCCCTGTGCCACCGCCTCATGGAAGAACGTCTTGCCTTCGGGCAGCGGCAAGTCGCGGTACGCGGTCCAGGCACCCACACCGGGAAACCACCGCAGCATGCGGCGGCGGAAGCCCATCAGCCCAGCCATCCGGATCTTGGTGGCCAGCACCAACTGGTAAAGGCGCGGCCGCCGCGCCATCCACCCCCACAGCGCCAAGCCGAAGCGCAGGCGGGCGGAGGCGACCTTCTGCTCATAGGCCCGGTTGCGCCAGGCGCGCATCATCTTGGGCAGGGGAATGCGCATTGGGCAGACTTCTTCGCAGCGTCCGCAGAACGACGACGCCGAGGGCAGCTGCGCGGTTTTGCGCAGCCCTTCGATGGCCGGCGACACCACCGCTCCAATGGGCCCCGGATACACCGTGCCGTAGGCGTGGCCGCCGATGGTCTTGTAGACCGGGCAATGGTTGAGGCACGCGCCGCAGCGGATGCAGCGAAGCGCGTCGCGAAACTCCCCCTTCAGCAGCTCCGACCGGCCGTTGTCGAGCAGCACTACGTGGCACTCTTCCGGCCCATCGGGGTCGCCTGCCCGGCGCGGGCCGCGGGACAGGGTGGTGTACACCGACATCTCCTGGCCAGTGGCGGAGCGGGCGAGGATGCGCATCTGGGCGGTGGCGTCCTCCAGCGTTGGTACCACCTTCTCGATGCCGACGAGGACGATCTGGATGCGCGCGAGATTCTGGGTGAGGTCGCCATTGCCCTCGTTGGTGACCAGTCCGGCCTGCCCCGTCTCGGCGACGAGGAAGTTGGCGCCTACCAGACCCACCTCCGCCTGAAAGTACTTTTCGCGCAGCTCCTCGCGGGCTTCGCGCAGCAGGTCGCGGGGTTCCGCCAAACTGCGCGCAGGGTCGCGGCGCGCGTGGGCGGCGCGGAATGCGTCCTCCACCTGCTGGCGGGAGACATGGATGGCCGGGGCAATGATGTGGCTTGGCGCTTCGTGGCGCAGCTGAATGATGTACTCGCCCAGATCGGTTTCCACCGGAGAAATGCCGGCCGCCTCAAGGGCCTGGTTGAGGCCAATCTCCTCGGCCACCATCGACTTTCCCTTGGTCAGGATGCGCGCGTCCGCCTGGCGGCAGATGCCGAGGATGATTGTCCGTGCCGCCGCGGCGTCGGCTGCCCAGTGCACCTGAGACCCCGCCCTTTTGGCCTGTGCCTCGAAGGTTTCCAGATACAGGTCGAGATGGCCGAGAGTATGGTTCTTCATGGCCAGAGCCGCGTTGCGGATGGCGTCGAACTCAGGCAGGTTGGCACGCGCCTCGGCGCGCCGCCTGATGAACCCTTCCGGCACCCGGTTGAGCGCCGCCTGCAGGAGGGGGTCGGCAAGCGCGGTGCGGACGTTGCTCCGGAAGGATGTCGCCGCGGAGCCGCTCATGTCCGCGACCTCCCGATGGGCGGCTGCGACGTCTCGTCGGCGAGCACCTCGGCGACATGGCGCGCCTCGACCCCGGACCCCAATCTGCTGAGCTTGCCGGCGATATTGAGCAGGCATCCCAAGTCTGCCGCCAGCAGCAGCGAGGCGCCGGTCGCCTCCACCTGACGCGCCTTGTCCTCCGCCATGCTGTTGGAGACTTCGGGGTGGTTGACGCAGAACATGCCGCCAAAGCCGCAGCAGACCTCGCAGTCGGCAAGGGGGCGCAGCTCCAGTTCATCGACGGTCTCAAGGAGTTTCCTGGGCTGGCTGCTGATGCCAAGGCTGCGAAGGCAGGAGCAGGAATCGTGGTACGTGGCGGTGGCGGCGCAGCGGGCCTCAACTTTCTCCAGCCCCATGACGTCCGTCAGGAAGGCAACGAGCTCGTGAGTGCGGGAGGCGAGACTGCTGGCCCGGGCGGCCCAGTCGGGGTCGTCGGCGAGCAGCTGGGGATAGTCCTTGGCGATGGTGGCGGCGCAGGATCCCGAAGGCGCAACGACATACTCGTAGCTTTCGAAGGCGGCGACGACCTGGCGAGCAATGGCGGCCGCGCCGCGGCGGTCGCCGGAGTTGAAGGCGGGCTGGCCGCAGCAGGTCTGGGAGCGGGGGATTACGACGTCGCACCCCGCCGAGCGCAGGAGCTTGAGCGACGCGAATCCCACGCTGGGGCGCATCAGGTCAACGAGGCAGGTTACGAACAGCGCCACCTGCTTCTTGGGGTGCTCGTCACGATCCATCATGTAGAGACAATACGCCTGTCGCATGGGAAAGCAACCGTCGGCGAGAGGGGTGGTCCCGGAGAAACAACGCGATTCTGCGGCTGACGCTGCTCCAGCGCTGGTCAGGGCGAATGGCCTAAGGGCTGCCGCCGGTATCCTTCACAACATGGAGGCCAACGATATTGTGCGTGCTCCGGCTGATCTCGACTCCCGCCAGATAGAGCGACTTGCCAGTACCCCGGTACTTCTGCGCGTACTCCTTTTCCAGAATTTGCTTCAGAGCCTCCCCTGTTGACGCGTTATCCACCATTTTGAGTTCGAAGAGATATATGAACGAAGGCCCTTCCACAACCAGATCGATTCGCCCTTTGTCGGTGGGGTCTTCGGCTCGCACCACGAGTCCTAATCCCATAAAGTAGGAGTAGAGTGCGCTTTCGAAATATGCTTCGTACTGCGTGAGGTCCACTCGAGCGTGCAGTTGTTTTGGGAGCCCGGCCAGTATCTTCTGCAGCTGAATCTTCATTTCCTCGGTATCGCGTTCTGACAGGCACCTAAGGAGTTCCGTGCGCAAATTCAGGAGTCCCGCCGGCTCTCTGGGGAGGAAAATTCAAGCATAAGCTGGTTCAATCCCTCCCTAACCTCCCTGTTTGGATAGTCGAGTCTGTAGCGTGTCCAACCCCCGCCATCGACTTTCTCCGCAATCGTTAAGTACCCTGTCTGAAACAGAAGAGCTTCGGGATCCATTAGTTCTACGTTAAATGATTCAATGCGGCATCCGCGTGAGCGTATGCGGTCCAGTTCAATGGATAACGCCGATCCACCCTTTAACACACTGGTAGGAAGTCTTGACGCACCCGCATTGTACCACCAATGCTTGAATTCTCGGTTTTTGAACAGGTGCAGGATATCGTAGGGGTTGTACACCTTTTCCTCCCCAAGCCAGTTGTAACCGTTGTACCACTCTCGGATTTCATCTCGATTCAGGCCATCGAGCTCTGCGGCAAAGACGCTGTCGAGGTCAAACTCGGTGTACCCGCAAATCGCAGAGTACTTTGGGTCTAGAGCGGGTCCCATAAATATGGAATTTTTTATTTGGTACAGTTTGATTCAATTTGATACGTATTTTCCTTGAATTAATTCGTTGCGGTGGTCAGCTGCAGCAGTATATTGATGGAATATGGCTTCGGCCAACCTAACCTGCAAGCATGGAGGCAACAATGGCAGCCCCTCACAGCATCGACCTGCGGAAACGCACAATCCAAGTCTACCAGGAAACTGGCAGCATATACAAAACCGGCGAGAGGCTTCTCATCGCTCCAAGCACGTCAAGCAAACTCAACCGGCACGTGAAGAAAACCGGGTCAATCAAGCCCAAGAAACAGGGACGGACCAAGGGGGGAGGACAGCTGGAGATGGCAGACATAATTATCGAGATGGTCATCAACCAGAAGCCGGAAAGAACAATCGAGCAGATAGCGGCCGCTACCCGCAGGTTTCTTCCTTGCATTGGCAAGATCAAACGTTCAACCATGCACCGCAAGCTCCAGGAAATGGGCTATTCCTTCAAGGTCATGGAAAGGCTGCCAGAGGAAGCGCTTAAGGCAGGCGCGAAGGCCAGACGGGGCCTGTGGATAAGGACAAAAAGGCCATATCTGAACAAAAACATCAGGCTTACGTTCTTCCTCGACGAGTTCGGAACGAACACAAAGATGGCGAGGAAGAGGGGCTGGGGGCGTCGTGGACAGAGGGTTCAGAAGCGAGTTCCACATGGACATTGGAATTCGCAGACATGCGTGCTTTGCGTCGGCATGTCTGGCGTAGTTGCAACCAGGGTGTTTCGAGGTCCGATGAATGGGAGACTGTTCTGCTGGTATGTGAAGAATGTGCTGATAAAGGCGCTGCCTCGGGGGGCGATACTGGTAATGGACAACCTGTCCAGCCATAAGAACAGGCAGGCTCTCAGACTGCTTGATGAGGCCGGCATAGAGGTTGTGTTTCTTCCCACATACAGAATGGATCTCAACCCGGCTGAGTATTGCATATCCAAGGTGAAGTCAAGTGTGGAGAAGAAGCAGCCGCGGACGCTTAAGGAAGTTCGCCGCGCTGTGTACTCAATAGCGAGGCGAATAACCGAGGAAGAATGCGCCAACTACATCAGGGCGTCGGGATACAGGGTACCGGCTACGAATTAGTGGGACCCGCTCTATTGTTATGTCCTCCACGTTAATCATACCGGGGCGCGGATTCGAATGTGCGAAATTGCCGACGCCGGTGAAAAAGCTGAAATGTATCATATCTGGAACATCCTTGATTACACCGTAAAATGATGCCAGCTGGTCACGGTTCGCAGTCGCTATATCGGGGTGATTGAAAGCATCCAGAACCGGCTTGTCGCAGTCGTCCACCAGCAGTACCACTTCCATCCCAGTTTGATAATACAGCATCTCGATTATTTCAAACAACCTGTTTGATGGTTCAGTTTCGGTGGAACTAACTCCCGTGTATCTCTCAACTGACTGTAGCTTTGCATTCAATGCGTTGGTTAACCCATCCGGACTAAGGTAATCGCTGCCGTCGAGAGACATATGAATCACCGCCCCCATGCCACAGTGAATGGAAACAGCAGGGAAGGAAGACGCAGCCCTCTGGCGAAGGGGTTGCGTTTGGGCCAGGCAATGGCGACAATCTCCATACCATCAACAATGGAGAACCGTCATGGCCAAAGGCTACCATCACCTGACCCAGGGGGAACGCTACCAGATAGCGGCCCTTCTCGCAAGCGGCATGTCCATGCAGTCCATAGCGAAGCAGCTGGGCCGGCGAGTGGGCACGATCAGCAAGGAAATATCCCGCAACGGCGGCG
>CAZPIN010000040.1:0-5353 GCA_964586735.1 uncultured Rhodobacterales bacterium
CGCCGGGCGACGCCGCCCGCCATGCCGCTGCCAGAAGGTCCTCCCCGCGGCCCCGATTCGTCCTCCCCCGCGCCACCCGATTCGCCGCCCCGCGGCGCCCGATTCGCATGCTTCCGCTGATGTCCCCGGACGCGTCGCGCGACAGGACGCCGCCCGATTCGCATGCCTGCGCGGCCGCCCCGGACACGTCCCGTGGCAAGGCGCCCTCCGCTTGGCTATAGTCCGCGGCCATAGCCCTGGTGGCCCAACTGGCAGAGGCGCGCGACTCAAAATCGCGAGGTTGCGGGTTCGAATCCCGCCCGGGGCACCATGCCTCTCCCGCACATCGATTCGCCCACCGATTCGCCCATGGCACGCACCGCACGCAAGAAGCCCGCCCGTGCCGCCTCCAGCCGCGCCTCCCGCAAGCCGGGCGGACGCGCTTCGAGCCACGGAAAATCCTGGCTGGGCCGCGGCCGCCTCACAGCTCTCGCCGAATCGAGGGGCTCGGCCTGGGCGCTGGCGGCGGTGTCGTTTACCGAGAGCTTCGCGCTGTTCGTGCCGCCCGACGCGCTGCTGATTCCCATGGCGATGGCCTCGCCGGCAAGGGCCTGGCGGCTGGCCTTCATCTGCACCGTCGCCTCGGTGGCGGGCGCCCTGGTGGGGTACGGCATCGGCGCGCTGGCGTTCAGTACCATCGGCGAGCCGCTGCTGGACATGTACGGCTACTCCGAGCGCTTCGGCAGCTTCGCCTCGGACTACAACGCCTACGGCGCCTGGGCGGTGCTGGTCGCCGGCGTCACCCCCTTTCCCTTCAAGGTCGTCACCATCCTGTCGGGCTCCACCGGCCTGTCGCTGCCGGTGTTCCTGGCCTCCTGCGCCATCGCCCGCGGCGGGCGGTTTTTCCTCGTCGCGGCGCTGCTGTGGAAGTTCGGTCCCCTGGCGCAGCGCTACCTTGAGCCGCGGCTTGGCATGGCGATGGTCGTCCTGGTGCTGGCGGCGATCGCGGTACTGCTTCTGCTGGTACTGCTCCCCGTCGACTTCGGCGCCCTGGTCTGAGACCTGCAGCCTCCGCTGATTCCATGACCCTCCGCTCTCCGCCCCTTCCCTCGCCATGGACTCTCGCCTGGCTGTGCGCGGCAGCGGCTCTCGCCATGCTTGCCGCCGCACTGGCCATGCAGTTTGTCGGCGGACTGGCTCCCTGCCCGCTGTGCATCTGGCAGCGCTGGCCCTATCTGCTGGGCGCGGCGGCAATTGGCGCGGCCTGGCTTCTGCCCGCGCGCATGGCACCCGGCATGCTAGCGATGGCCGGTATGGTGTTCGCCGCGGGCGCCGCTCTGAGCGGATGGCACGCGGGCATCGAGTATCGCTGGTGGCCGGGCCCCTCCGCCTGCCAGTCTCCGCTGGACCTTTCCGGCAAGTCGGCCGCCGACCTGCTCGCCCAGCTCGAGGCTACCCCGCTGGTGCGCTGCGACCTTCCCGCCCTTGTGGCGCTGGGGCTGTCGCTGGCGGGGTGGAGCTTCGTGGCGCTGCTGGGGCTGGCCGCCGGCGCGCTGCTGGCTGCCTTGCGGCTTAGGGATCAAGCTCGACGTCCCAATACAGGAAGTCCGCCCAGCTCTCGTGGAGGTAATTTGGCGGAAACCGCCGCCCCGCCTCCAGCAGCTGGTGCACCGTCGGCCGGTAGGGCTCGCGGCTGAGCCGCATCCGCGACTGGCGCAGCGTGGCGCTGCCCTTGCGCAGGTTGCATCTGGAGCAGGCGGCCACGACGTTGGTCCACTCGGTGCGCCCGCCGCGGGAGCGGGGCAGCACATGGTCAAACGTCATCTCGCCCTCCACGCCGCAGTACTGGCACTGGAAGCCGTCGCGCAGAAACAGGTTGAAACGGGTAAACGCCGGATAGCGGGCCGGCCGCACGTAGTCGCGCAGCGCCACCACCGACGGCAGCCGCATCTCGATGCTGGGACTGCGCACCACGCGGTCGTACTCGGCGACGATGTCCACCCGGTCGAGAAACACCGCCTTGAGCGCGCCCTGCCACGACCACAGCGACAGCGGGTAATAGGACAGGGGCTGGTAGTCCGCGTTGAGCACCAGCGCGGGATGGCCGTATTCGGCGGCCTGCCGTACGTCGGGCGCCTGCCCGTGCAGCGCATGCGGATACATTTTGGCAGCTCCCGCCAGGTGAATTGCGGGACAGCATAGCCATGCCGATTCGTTTGCCAAACCGTCTGATTTAGCGTCTGATTGGTTTGCCCGCCGGCAGCCTCATCCCAGCCACTCCCGCAGCGCCCCGCGGGCGACCTCCATGGCGCCCGGATCGATGCCGTGGCCAACGCCGGGAGACACATGCCAGCGCACCGATACCTGCACCTCGGCCAGCGCGCCGGCCGCCTCGTACAGGTAGCCGACCGGGATCATTGGATCCTCCTCGCCGTGCGTCAGCATCACGGGCGGGCGGCATTGAATTTCCCCCGGCAGGCGGCCGGGCTCCAGCAGCCGCCCGGAAAACCCCAGTATCCCCGCAGGCGCAATCGGCTGCCGCACGCCCAGATGCAGCGCCATCATGCACCCCTGGCTGAAGCCGCCCAGTACCACGCGCTCCATGCCCACGCCATGGCGCTCCATCTCGGCGTTCAGAAACGCCTGCAGCGCCTCGACCGCCTCGGCAAACCCCCGCTCCGCCTCCCTTTGGCCGCTTCCGTCCATCTCGGGTATGGAAAACCACTGCCGCCCGCCCGGATTGACGGCGCACGGCCACGGCGCGTCGGGAGCGGCAAAGGCGGCGCCCGGTACCGCCAAAGGATCGGCCAGTCCGATCAGGTCGGCGGCGTCGGCTCCATAGCCGTGCAGCAGCACCACCAGCGATTTTGCCGACGTGGCGCCGGCGCGGCGCACCGAATCGATTCGCTCAGCCACCGGCCGCCACTCCCTCGCGGCCAAGCCGGGCCCGGTAGTGCTGCCACAGCATGCGCGCCGCCACCGACCGCCAGGGCGACCAGTCCTCGGTAAGTTGCCGCAGCTCGGACTCGCCGGGCCGCTCGTCCATGCCCAGCGCGGTGCGCGCCGCCTCGCGTATGGCAAGGTCGCCGGCGGGCATGATGTCGGGCCGACCCAGAGAAAACATCAGATACAGCTCCGCCGTCCACTGGCCGATGCCGCGGTGCCGGCACAGCGACTCAAGAGCCTCGTCGTCGGGCATGCGGCGCAGCGCGACAAGGTCGAGGTCGCCGGACAGCACCGCCTTGGCGATGTTCTTGGCATAGCGCGCTTTGGGACGCGACAGGCCGGAGGCGGCCAGCGTCGATGCGCGGGCGCGGACCACCGTTTCCGCCGTAAGCAGCCCCCGCTTGCTGAGACGGTCCCAGATGGAGTTGGCGGCGGCGACCGACAGCTGCTGGCCTACCAGTATGCGCAGCAGGGACTCGTAGCCCTCGGGCGACAGCCGCAGGGGCGGCGGCGGCAGGTCGCGAGACGTGGCGGCAAGGGCCGGAGAGACGGCTGCCAGATGGCGGACGCCCTCGGCGATGTCGGCCGACCTGCGAATGCGCCGGCTCAGGATTTGGACTCCGGCGCGAGGTGCTGGAAGAAGCAGCTGCGCGCGCCCGTGTGGCAGGCGGGGCCCGTCTGTTCCACCAGCAGCAGCAGGCAGTCGCCGTCGCAGTCGGCGCGGGCCTCCACCAGATGCTGGACGTTGCCCGAGCTGTCGCCCTTGCGCCAGCGGCCGCGGGTTCGCGAGTGGTACACCACGCGCCCCGTGTCGAGGGTCTCGCGGAGCGTGTCCAGGCTCATCCACGCCTGCATCAGCACCTCGCCGGTGTCATGCTGCTGGGCGATGGCGGGCAGCAGGCCGCGCCCGTCCCAGCGCAGATTCTGGATGTCGATACTGGCCATGACGTGGACTCCCCGCGGCGCGAACCGGCGCGTTGACTATATGTAGACTGTATATTGTTGGCGCAAGAATGCCGCGCGGCTTGTGCGGCGGCGTGAGGAGTCTGTCAAGGCGAGGCCATGGAAACCGATACCCGCTCCGCGCCTGGGCAGGCGGCGGAGTCCGGCGGCGACGACCTGCTCCGGCTCTACTCGAAGCGGATTCTAGCCCTGGCGACCGGTCTGGCGGACTCGGGCCGGCTGGACCACCCGCAGGCGACGGTGATGAAGCGGTCGCCGCTTTGCGGATCGACCGTGACCGTGGACCTGCGGCTGCGCGACGGCCGCGTCGAAGCCTACGGCCAGGACGTCAAGGCATGCGCCCTTGGCCAGGCGTCGGCGGCGGTGCTGGGGCGCCAGGCGGTGGGACGTACCCCGGCGGAACTGGAAACCGCGCGCGACCAGCTGCGGGCCATGCTCAAGGAGGGCGGACCGCCTCCCGAAGGGGACTTCTCCGAGCTTGAGGCGCTGCTGCCGGCGCGGGATTTCCGCAACCGCCATGCCTCCATCATGCTGGCCTACGACGCGGTCACCGAAGCCGCGCAGATGGCAACGGCGGCATGACGAATCCGTCTCGCCTGCTGCAGCGCATGCGCGGCAGCGGGGCGCAGTGGTGGGAGACGCATTACCGGGCGGTGGCCGACCTCAAGGCCGGCGTGGACGCCATCGTGCTGAGCGTAGGCGAAGTCGACATGCCCGCGCCGCAGGCGATGATGCAGGCCGCCGCCGACAGCCTGCTCTCCGGACGCCATCGCTACTCCGAGGCATGCGGCGAGCGCGCGGTACGCGAGGCCATCGCCGCCCGCTACGCCGCCCGATGCGGGCGCGACATCGGTCCTGACCAGGTGATCTTCAGTTCCGGCGCCCAGACCTGCCTTGCCCTGCTCGTGCCCAGCCTTCTCAATCCGGGCGACGAACTGCTGGTCCCGGAGCCCCGCTACATCACCTACGGCGGCGTCGCCGCCGCTGCGGACGTCGAGGCGGTGCCCGTGCCGCTGGACCCGGAGCGGGGCTTCCACCTGACCGCCGACGCGGTCGAGGCGGCCCTCACCCCGCGCAGCCGCGCCCTGGTGCTCAACTCGCCCCACAACCCGACGGGAGCAACCCTTTCGCGCAAGGAAATCTCCGCCATCGGCGAAGTTGCCCGCGCCCGCGGCCTGTGGCTGCTGAGCGACGAGGTGTACGAGGACTACGTCTACGGCAACGGGAATTTCGCATCGCCGTTTGACGACCCGCAGCTTGCCGACATCACCTTTGTCATCAGCTCGCTGTCCAAGGCCCGCGCCGTGCCGGGCTGGCGCTGCGGATGGATCGTCGGCAACGCCAGCATCCTGCGGGAGGCAACCAGGGTGTTCGAGGTGGTGGTCTTCTCGTCGCCGCAGTTCCTGCAGGACGCGACGGCCATGGCGGTCGCGGGCGACTTTCCTGAATGCGCCCGCATACGCGA
>CAZPIN010000041.1:0-11072 GCA_964586735.1 uncultured Rhodobacterales bacterium
TTTCCTTGCTGATCGTGCCCACTCGCCGGCCCAGCTGCTTCGCTATGGACTGCATGGACATGCCGCTTGCGAGAAGGGCCGCTATCTGGTAGCGTTCCCCCTGGGTCAGGTGATGGCAGCCTTTGGCCATGACGGTTCTCCGTAGTTGAAGGTATGGAGATTGTCGCCATTGCCTGGCCCAAACGCAACCCCTTCGCCAGACGGCTGCGTCTTCCTTCCCTGCTGTTTCCATTCACGGTGGCATGGGGGGTCGTTGTGGGCACTCTGACATTGGATTACAGAGACGAGCTGGTTTTCACTTACTCGCAATCTTGGCTTGAGCGGATGGACGCCCGTCCAATCTCTGCATCACTGCTATTGCGCCCCGAGGCGTTCGGGCTAGAAGAAGCACTGCCCTACTTCGAGGGACTTCTTCCAGAAGGGATGCAGAGAGTTACAATTATCAATAATCTCAGAACCCCCAAGGACTATGTCTTTTACCTTATCGAGGCGCTTGGCGGCGAGACCGCGGGCGCATTGGAATTTCTGCCCAATGGCAAAGTCAGCGAGGCTAGCGAACAGCCCACGACTGCTTTCTCCGCATTGACTACCGAAGAACTCGATAGTCTGATTCAGCAATGTCAGAGCGACCCAATGCTGGCCTCTTCGCGGGGCGACCTTCGCCTTTCCCTCGCCGGGGCGCAGTCGAAACTGCCAGTGAATAAAGTAAATGACGGAATCGCCCTTCCAGTTGCCGGGCTGCCAACATCTCACATTCTCAAGCCACAGATTCCACGATACGGTGGCATTACAGAAAATGAGGCGCTGTGCATGCGCCTCGCCTCAGCCATCGGCCTAGACGCCGCGCGGATAGAGTATGCCACAACTGGAAAGACACCGTACATCCTTGTAGAGCGGTTTGACCGAGTCCGGAGCAAATCGGGGCGCCAAAAACGTCTGCACCAGGAAGACTTTTGCCAAGCGATGGGGATGACCTCCGACGTCAAATACGCCGAACACGGAGGCCCTGAGCTTTGGGACTGCATGAATCTGCTTCGGTGGACTGCAACAGTGCCATTGATGGAATTACCCAAGTTGCTGGATGCTGCGGTATACAACGCCGTCATCGGCAACGCCGACGCCCACGCCAAGAATTTCAGCCTTCTGTACCACCCCGACCGGACCACCCTAACACCGCTATATGACCTGCTATCGACTGCGATCTACCCAACTCTTAGCCCAAGATTCGCCATGCGTATTGGAAATTGCTGGACTCTGGGTGAAATGGATCCCCCTGGTTGGCGCAAATTCGCTGAGGACATTGATCTATCGCATAAGCTGGTGGTCGAGCGGGTCCATACCATTGCAAACGCGGCGAGAACCAAGGTAGATGGGACTCTCCGTAATCTCGAATTGCCTCGGGAACGCCGCCGCTTTGGAGAGGAGGTGTCTACTGCCATCAAGGAACGAGCAGAAGTCATACTCCGGTCGACGGGTATGGAATAACGTTACTCCCGCACTACCGCTGTTGCAGGCGACGAGACACAGCCTTAGGCAGAAACCGCCGCACCAGAGTCCTGTGGCGCGGATTTCCCTCCCCGTCCGGCACACTCAGCAGCAGCCAGCCGCCCGCGACTAGAAACGGCAGCACCGTCGCAAGGCCAAGACGCTGGCTGCCGCTGGCCAGCACGACAATCCCTACCAGCCATGGCCCGATAAACGCCGTCGCCTTGCCTGACAGCGCATAGAGTCCAAACATCTCGCTCTCGCTGCCCTCGGGCGTCAGCCGCGCCATCAGCGACCGGCTCGCCGACTGCACTGGACCAATGAATATTCCCATCAGCGCCCCCAGTACCCAAAACGAGGTCTCGCTATCGATGATCAGTATGGGAGTGCCGGTGGCCAGCAGGCCGGCGAGGCCCGCCAGTACCGTGCGGCGGGCGCCAATCCTGTCGTCCAGCCAGCCGAAGACCATGGCGCCGGCGCCGGCTGTAAAGTTGAGCAGCAGCCCAAACATCAGCACGCGCTCCACGCCCATGCCGTATTCGAGGGCGGCGAAAATGCCGCCGAAGGCAAACAGGGTGTTGATGCCATCGGTGTACAGCATGCGCGCCAGCAGAAAGCGGCCAAGCGTACGTTGCCTGGGCAGTGCCCGCAGAGTCTCACGCAGCGAAACGAGGCCTCGCTTTGCCGCCCTCCCCAGCGACAGGCCCGTTCCTCCCGAATCCGGCGTCCAAAGAAACAGCGGCCAGCAGAACACCAGCAGCCAAAGCGCCACCACCGGTCCCGCCGCCCGCACCGGCTCGGCCAGCGACGGGTCCAGTCCAAAAGGCGGCGGGTCCGCCTGCACCAGACCAAACAGCACCAGGGCAATGCCGCCGATGCCGCCGAAGTATCCCAGGCCCCAGGCCCATCCCGACACTCGCCCGATGGTGCCTGGCTGCGCCAGCCGCGGCAGAAACGCGTTGAGGAACACCATGCCCAGCTCGAAGGCCACCACCGCGACGCCAACCAGCCAAAGCAGCAGCGTGGCGTCGGATGGATCGGGATGCACAAGCCACAGCAGCGCGGTGGTCGCCGCCAGCGCAACCGTGCAGGCTGCCAGCCATGGCTTGCGGCGACCGCCATGGTCCGCAACCGCGCCAAGCACGGGACTCGCCAAAGCGATAACCAGCGCGGCAACACCGGTCATGAAGGCCCATTGCGAGGCGGCGTTCTCGCCAGCCACCGCCTGCGCGAAGTAGGCGGGAAACACAAACGTCAGGACGACCGCCGGAAAGGGGGAGTTGGCCCAGTCAAACAGGCACCAGGAAACGACGCCCCGGCGGCCGGTCATGATCCCTCGACTCCCGGCGGTACAAGCAGCCCGCATTTTTCAGGTTTCATTGCCCTGCTCCTTCCCTTCCCAGCGACTCGGCGCTTGCACGCCGCGCACCCTGCGGCGTGATGGCCATGCGGGTTAGCGTCCGGTCCGCGTGTCGCATGCGGCGGTCCAGCAGACGCCCGCGCAGACGCGACACCTCGTCCGCATATTCAGGCTTCTCGGCCAAATTGCGGTGCTCGCCGGAAGCCGACTCAAGGTCATGCAGCAACGGCGGTACGCCGCCGTTGAAGTGGACGTACTTGTACCGCCGCTCACGCAGTATCACCGCGTTGGCGTCGTCCAGTCCCAGTCCAAGACTCCGCTGGTATACGCTTGGCTCCACGGGATTGCCCAAATCCATCTCGCACATTACCGAATCGGGCCAGCTGGACGCGCCGTCCTCCAGCCATGGTAGCAGGGACCGTCCATCCACGCCGTCCGGCACCTCCGCGCCCAGCCAGGCCAGCACCGTCGGCATCACGTCCACCGATTCGGTAAGCGCATCGACAGTCCGTCCCGCGCTCTGCGGCCGGTCCGGGTCACGGATGATCAACGGCACCCGCCAGGAACTGTCGTGCGGATACTCCTTGCCCCAAAGGCGCTGGTCGCCAAGCATTTCGCCATGGTCGGACGTCACCATCACCAGCGTGCCTTTGGCCATTCCGGTGAAGTCGAGATGGTCGAGCAGACGGCCCAGCTGGGCGTCAACCTCGCTCACCAGCCCCAGATACACCGCCCGCAGCGCGCCAGTCTGCTCGTCCGTCAGCTCCTCGGCCTTGCCGTTGAATCCAGAATAAAGGTCCGTCGCCACCCGGCCGTCAAAGCGCGCCGCGTAAAGCGGATGGCGGGCCCGCAAATCCTTGACCGAATCTGGCGCGTCCGGCGGCGGCAGGTCCTCCGCCTGGTACATGCGATTGTACGGCTCCGGCGCCGCCAGAGGCGGATGGGGGCGGATGTAGGCCGCCAGCGCCAGCCATGATTCGCTGGCTGTCAGCCCATCCAGCATTGCGTCGGTCAGAAACGCCGACTCGCTGTCCTCTGCCCGGTAGGCGACCGGATCCTGGATGCCGCCGCCCACTGTGCGCGACGCCTCCTGCCAGCTGCGAAACCTGCCGCAGCCACGGCGCTCCAGATGGTCGTACCAGTTGCGGTTGTCGCCACCACGCAGAGACAGGGCTTCCTCGAATCCGGGCATCGCTCCTTCGTAGCTGCGCAGGTCGGGATCCAGCGGGTCGCGCCCGCGGGGATCCGGCGAGGTGTCGGTGTAGCCGAACAGCAGCGGCCTCAATCCCGCCCCGCGCGCCTCCTCCGCAAGATTGGATATGCCGGCGGCAAGCGGCGTACCGTTGCGCACCGAGCGGTGGTTCATGGCGTAGCGGCCGGTCAGCAGGCTGGCCCGCGCCGGACCGCAGGGCACGGCCACCGTGAAATGGCTGGTGAAACTCGCGCCTTCGCGCATCAGCCGCCGCATGCTGGGGATATGGGCGATGCCGCCCAGCGCGCCGAACACGCAGTCCGCCCGTAGCTGGTCAAACACCACCAGCAGCACCCGCCGCGCCACGGCTCAGACTCCGCCCGCCGCCCGGCACATCGCCGTCAGCTTCCGCATCGCCAGATCCCGCCCCAGCATCGCAAGGCCGCAGTCGGGCGCCGCCATCAGACGGCCGCGGTCAATGTGCTTCAGCGCTTCCAGCAGGCGCTGGCCGATCTCCTCTTCAGTCTCGACCCGGCTGGCGGCGACCGCCACCGACCCCAGGATGACCGTTGACGACTGAAACTCCTCCAGCAGCCCGAGGCTGTTGCGGCAGTGAGCGTCCTCGATCGACACCTGGTGTACACTGCTTCGGTCGACAGCCCGCGCCAGCTGGAAGTAGCACTTGGGATCGGCCTTGAGGTAGGTCTCGTCGTCCAGATGGTCGGGGTAGCCGCAGCACATGTGCATGATTCGGGTGACGCTGCCGTCCAGCCCGTCGAAGCAGCGCTCAAGGCACTCAATGCCGTAGTCGAGAGCCTTTTCGACCTGGCGCGCGAACAGCGGCTCGTCAATCTGGATGTGGCGGCATCCAGCCGCGGCGAGAGCGCGGACCTCGTGGTTGAGCGCGTCCGCTAGGTCGAAAGCCAGCTCGCGCTCGTCGCGGTAATGGATATTGGCGCATGTGTCGATGATGGTGATGGGGCCCGGCAGGGTGATCTTGACCGGCCGGTCGCTGTGACGCTGGGCGTCGCGGTAGTCGCGGTCGAGGAAACTCCCATCCATGGGCGCAACCGGGCCGCGGATGGCCGGCAGATCGGCGGCGTAGGCGCCCTCGCGCAGCTCGCGTCGGACAAGATTGTCGAAGTCGAATCCCGCCAGATGCCGGCAGTGATAGTGGATGTAGTTTTCCCGCCGCTGCTCGCCGTCGCTGGGTATGTCGACGCCGCATTCGAGCTGGTCGAGCACCGCCTGCCGGGTGGCCTGCCGGAACGCCTCCTCGTGCTCGTTCGACTCGACCACCGCCGACGCCTGCCGGGTCACCTCCCCGGCCTCCGACGTCAGCCCGTGGCCAACCTGAAACCAGTCGCGCAGCGGCAGGCTGGCAGGCTTGGGGTAGGCGCCGATGCAGGTGGTGGTCAGTCTCATGGCGCCCTTCCCGCGCACTTGCCCGTGTCCGCTTTCGCGTCTTGCCGTAGTATCGTGGCGGCTTCTGTGCATGATGCCAGCCAAAGCCTTTGGATGCGACTCCATGGTCGACCCCATTCTTCTCACTCCGGGCCCGCTTACAACGGCGGCCGACGTGCGCGGCGCCATGGCGCGTGACTGGGGATCCTGGGACGCGGAGTTTCGCGGCCTTACCGCCGAGCTGCGCTCGCGGGTCTCCGCCATTGCCGGCGGCGGCGTCTGCGTGCCCATCCAGGGCAGCGGCACCTATGCCGTCGAATCGATGCTCGGTACGTTCGTGCCGCCCGGCGGCCGCGTGCTGGCGCTAGCCAACGGCGCCTACGGGCAGCGCATCGTCGAAACCCTGCACCGTATCGGCCGCAGCCACGCCGTTATGGACACGGGCGACTTTCTGCCGGCGGTCCCGGCCGACGTAGCCGACGCGCTCGCGGCCGACGCCACCATCACCCATGTCGCGGTGGTGCACTGCGAAACCACCACCGGCATCCGCAACCCCGTCGAGGCCATCGCCGGCGCGGTCAGGGACGCGGGCCGCATACTGCTGGTCGACGCGATGAGCTCCTTCGGCGCCCTGCCCTGCGGCCTCGATACTCTGGACTGCCGTGCCATCGCCATATCGCCCAACAAATGCCTGGAGGGCGCGCCGGGTTTTGGCATGGTGCTCGCCCGCGAGCGGGACCTGGAGGCGGCGGTAGGCAGCTGCCACTCGCTCAGCCTCGACGCCAACGACCAGTGGACCTACATGGAGCGCACCGGCCAGTGGCGCTACACGCCGCCCACCCACGTAGTCGCCGCCGCCGTCGAGGCGCTGCGCATCCACGAGCAGGAAGGCGGCGCCGAGGCGCGGTTTGCCCGCTTCAGCGGTCGCCACCGGGTGTTGGTCGACGGTATGCGCCAGCTGGGGTTTGAGACGCTGCTGCCCGACGTCTGGCAGTCGCCCATCATTGTCTCGTTTCTCTCGCCGGCGCATCCCCGGTTCCGCTTCGAGGACTTCTATCTGCGGCTCAAGGAGAAAGGCTTCGTCATCTACCCGGGCAAGCTGACGGAAGTCGAGAGCTTCCGCGTCGGCTGCATCGGCGCTTTCGAGGAGGGCACTATGGAACGGCTGGTGGAAGCCGTCGCGGCTGTCCTGCGGGACATGGAGGTCGACAGCCCAGCCCCCGGCGCCGAGGCGCTTGAGCAGCGCAGGCGGGCAGACGCGGCCGCATCGAAGCAGGACGCCGCCTCGTAGCGGGAAATTTTGCAACGGAGAAGCAGCCCCGACAAGACGCTTGCAGCTCGCTAGTATCGCCCGTCTGGGAACGCGGCAGCCGCGTCCCTGCTTTCAAATCAGGAGAATTCTCATGGCGGACTTCGTCTACTCACGGTCGTACCGCGGCAAGGTCAAGGCCGTAATACTTGACTGGAGCGGCACTACAGCCGACGCCTACGTCGTGGCGCCGGCGGTGGTGTTCGTGGACGTGTTCAAGAAACACGGCGTCGAAATTTCCATGGCCGAGGCGCGCGGCCCCATGGGCCTGCGCAAGGACCTGCACATCAAAGCCCTCACCGAAGTGCCGGAGATCCGCGACCGCTGGGCCAGCGTCCACGGCAAGGAGCCGGGGCAGGAGGAAGTGGACGGGATGTTCGCCGACTTCGTGCCCATGCAGCTGGACTGCCTGCGCCGCTACACCGGCCTCCTGCCAGGCGTGGCGGAGGTCACCCAGCGGATGCAGGCCAGCGGAATCAAGATCGGCTCCACCACCGGCTTCACCCGGGCGATGGTGGACATTCTCGAGGAGGAAGCCGCCAAGCAGGGCTACCGCCCGGACGCGTCGGTGGCCGGCGACGAGGTGGAGCACGGGGCGCGGCCAGGGCCTTTCATGGTGTACCGCAACCTCGACCTTCTCGGCGTCTACCCCATTCAGGCGGTGGTCAAGGTTGACGATACGACATCGGGCGTCGGCGAGGCGCTGAACGCCGGCTGCTGGGGCGTGGGCGTTGCCCGCTACTCCAACTACATGGACGTGGACACGCCCGAGCAGGGAGACCAGCTGTCTCCCGACGAGGTCGAGCGGCGAACGGAAGTCACCCGCGAAATCCTGCGCAAGACCGGCGCACACTACGTGATCGACAGCATCGCCGAGATCGAGCCGGTGATTGAGGATATCAACGCCCGGCTTGCGCGCGGCGAAAAGCCGTAGAGACGACGCGGGACCGGCTGTCCATGGCGGCCTCCGCTTCCCCGCACACGGAAGGCGACTCCAACCGAAGCCCCGCCCGCGAGTCCTGGCAAAGCGCGCACGCGCTTGTCGAACGGGACTCGCGGGCGTTCGTCCACCAGAGTCTCTCGACTCCGGTGCTGGCGGCCGTGCGCCGCGCCGAGGGCATCTGGATCGAGGACGTCGACGGCCGTCGCTACATGGACTTCCATGGCAACTCGGCGCACCACATCGGCTACGGCCATCCCCGCCTGATCGAGGCCGTCAAGAAGCAGCTGGACGAGCTGTCCTTCGCGCCGCGCCGCTTCACCTGCGAGCCCGCCGTCGAGCTTGCCGAGGCCCTTGCCGACCGGGCGCCGGGTGATCTGGGCAAAGTGCTGCTGACGCCGGGGGGATCCGACGCCATCGAGGTCGCCCTGCGTCTGGCGCGCGCCGCCACTGGAAGGTTCAAGACGGTGTCCTTCTGGGACTCGTTCCACGGCGCCGGCTTCGGGGCCGCCAGCGTCGGCGGCGAGCACACCTTCCGTTCGGGCATCGCCGGTCCGCTGCTGCCAGGCGCCGAGCATGTCGCTCCCTACCAGTGCTTCCGCTGCCATTACGGCCACCCCTCCCCCGACAGCTGCGGCCTAGCCTGCGCCGGCATGGTCGCCTACGCGCTGGGCCGCGAAACCGACGTCGCGGCGGTGGTTGCCGAGGCCATGCGGGCGACTCCACAGATCCCGCCCGAGGGCTACTGGCAGCGGGTGCGCGACACCTGTGACGCCCATGGCGCACTGCTGATCTTCGACGAGATACCCACCGGCCTGGGCAAGACGGGGAAATTCTTCGCCTTCGAGCACGAGGGCGTGGTCCCCGACATCGCGGTGCTCGGCAAGGCGCTGGGGGGCGGCGCGCTACCCATCGCCGCGGTGATTGCCCGCCGGGACCTCGACGTCGCCGGCGACTGGGCCATCGGCCACTACACCCACGAGAAGAATCCGGTCACCGCCCGCGCCGCCCTCACGACCCTCGCCATCATCGAGGAGGAGGGCCTTGTCGACCGCGCCCGCGAACTTGGCGCCAGCGCACTTGAGCGTCTGGAGGAGCTTGCGGAGCGATCGGAGCGAATCGGCGAGGCGAGGGGACGGGGACTGCTGATGGGCCTGGAAATTGTCAACCCCGATGGGGAGCCTGATGCGGAGTCCGCCGAGCGGATACTCTACCAGTGCCTAGAGGCGGGGCTGAGTTTCAAGGTGAGCCAGGGGGCCGTATTGACGCTGTCACCGCCGCTGGTGATCAACCGCGACGACCTCCACAAGGCGCTGGCCATCCTCGAAACGGCGGTACTGGACTGAAGCCATGTCAGGCTTCGCGCTGGCCGTGGTGCTGGTGGCAGCGCTCCTCCACGCCCTGTGGAACGCCATGCTCAAAGCGCATCGCGCCAGGCTCTCGGCGTTTGCCGCGATCGCCGCCGGCCAGGCGGCCGTAGGCTTGGCGGCGGCGATTTGGCTACCCCTTCCACACCCCGACTCCTGGCCTTGGCTGGCGGCATCGACGCTGATTCACTGGGGGTATCTCGCGTTTCTGCACCGCGCCTACCTGCTTGGCGACCTCAGCCACGTCTACCCCATCTCCCGCGGCGCGGCGCCCGTGCTGGTTACAGCGGGCAGCTATATGTTTGTGGGCGAGTCCCTTGCGCCAGCCGCGCTGGCCGGCGTGGGAGTGGTCAGCATCGGCATACTGCTGCTGTCGGCTGGAGCCATAGCATCCAGCGCCAAGGCGTCCGCCGCCGCGCTTGCAACCGGCGCCTGCATTGCCTGCTACTCGGTGGTGGACGGCATCGGCGTGCGGCTGGCAGGCGTGCCGTGGAGCTACATCGCATGGTTGATGCTGCTGGAGGCGCCGGGGCCGCTGCTTGTCTGGCTGCGCTGGGGAAAGACCTTCGAGCCGCGCGCCTTGGCGGTCAATTTCGTGGGCGGCGCGCTGTCGGCTGTCGCCTATGGACTTGTGCTGTTTGCCAAGACCATCGCGCCGATTGGCGCCGTATCCGCAGCCCGCGAGTCCAGCGTGGCCATGGCGTCTCTGATCGGCGTGGTCTGGCTTGGAGAGCGCCCCTGGCGGAGACGGATCCTTTCTGCCTTGGTGGTGCTGGCTGGCGTTGCGCTGCTGGCCGTCAGCGGGTGATACTGGGTACGCTCTACTTACAAAGCGGTGCTGACAAGGCTATGCCGCTTCTACCTGCGGCTGGGCTTGTCGGTGGGAAGCTCGGCGACGACAGCGCCGTTGGCATCTCCCTCGAACACCGAGTCAAGGCTGGTCGCTTCGAGTATCCGGCCCGCCCAGAACGCCATCCACCACGCCCCCAGCGCGGCGGTCCGCAAGCGCATCGGCGGCGAGCTGCGGGCCGTGTGGAACGCCCTGGACCTGCCCGCCGCGCAGAGGGCCAAAGAAGAGCTTGTGGCCAGGTACCGTGAAAAGGCGCCGAAGCTGGCCAGCTGGCTGGACGAGAACGTTGACGAGGGTCTGGCGGTGTTTACCATACCCGAACGGCATAGGAGGCGGCTGCGCACGACCAACGCCGTCGAGCGGTAGGTGAACCAGGAGATCAGGCGGCGTACCGCCTCGGTGCGGGTGTTTCCCAGCGTGGAGTCGGTGCTGCGCCTGGTGACCGCCATCTTGGTGGAGATCGACGAGAAATGGATCACGGAACCGAAGGCGTACATCAGGATGGAGGACAGCCATGACTGACAATTCTAGAATTGAAATTCCATACGAGATGGCACGTAATCGGCCGGTCTCGAGGTCTGATCCCTCCTCCAGCAGCTCGAACGACTTCTCCACGCATTCCCTGAAACTGTCTTCGCGCCGCCGAGCGAAGCTGACGGCGAAGAAGCAGGCTGAGAGGTTGCGGTCGCTGCGAATCGTCTCTTGGGGCGTCAGGCTTACCAGATCCAATGTGCAGTACGGAATGTGCCACTTCCAGTCCCCCATCTTCTCGTTTCCCTTGATGTTGCTATGCATCGAGACTGCTTCATTCCACGGCGTTTTGCCAGTGTGCAGGATGGCGCAGGCGATGGGGTGCAGCTCCCGCTTCCTTTCCGCGCTGCCTGTACCATGCTCTTCCCATGATGCGGAGGCATACTGCATCAGCTGCAAGGGAGCGTTCGGGTCGTTTTCTGACTTGAACTCGATGATGTGCGTGATCTTCTCCGGGCCATCCGGCTCGGGCTTGCAGGTCCTCTCGTATCGGAAGTCGCACTCGCAGGTTCCCAGAGTCTCGCTGCGAAACTTTGTGCCCAGTATCACCGGAGGCGAATCGTCATACTTTCCAACGACTTCCTCCGGCAGGTAGTCGGAGAATGCCCGCAGCCTCTCGGTATTCGACAGGACC
>CAZPIN010000042.1:0-8301 GCA_964586735.1 uncultured Rhodobacterales bacterium
GATGGAGACACCATACCGTATAATTTTCCCGGTCAATAAAATAAGTTGATAGAATATACGTATCAAATTGAATCAAACCATGACAATTGAATCAGCCCATGATAATTGATTGTTCAAACATTAATGGGATTTGCTCTATCGATGAAAATGAACTGTTCTCCCCTGACGAAGACAGCTACGATGCATGCCGTGTACTCGTTGCAAGAATTTGGCGTGATAATCCTAGCGCGTGTGGCATAGCATGGCGTTCTCGTCAAGATAGTGAATCAATCGTGTACCTCCTGTTCGGTGACCGTTGCCGAGAGGATGACTTGATTGTTCAACAAACTTACTCAGTGAAATCTGATGACGAGTTTCTGACAAGAATTTCAGACACTGCGCTTAGAGCAGGCATCAGAGTTACACGCTGATGAAATTGGTATTCTCAATTAATGGCCCTCCTGAGCCAGTATCTAATCAAACGGTGAATCTGCGGTATCGACAAGATGGTATTTTCGAGCGAAACGACTGTGACGGAAGTCGACGAGAAACGGATTTCAGAACCAAAGGCATACATGAGAAAGGAAAATGACATGAATAACTTTCCAAGAAATGGAGTTTCCATGCGATGTGGTACGTATTCGCCTGTTAGCCTACCGCCAGTGTACTGTCTGGTCATCTACCAAGGCAAGAAACCATGGACTGCGCCGCGAAACAAGGCGGAGATGGAGCGCGACATCCCCGGCTATTCGCGCCCATCGGGGGGCGTTGACAGCTACATCCTGTTTGCAGTCAGAGATAATCCCAAGGAGACACATTCGGCCTTCTCGCGCCTGAAGAGTACCCTGCTGGTTATGGCCCTCGCCACCGACAAATCGGCGAGCCAGGGGGACGTGGACATGATCGCTGAGGGTATTAACACGACCGAATTTGCGATCTACCATTTTGGCTACGTCTGCAGCAAGCTGGGTGCGAGCAGAGACGAGCTTGATTGAGCAGTCGCGCTGAACAGCCCACACGGAACAGAGGTGGAGGCAAAGGTGAACTACATCGAGATGGTCGCTAGCAAGGAGGCCCGCGAGAAGGAGCGCGAGGATAATCGCCAAACTCAGGCAAAGATATTCTTGCAGTTGGCAAGAGAGAAATTTCCCCGCGTGCCCAAAAGGCTGGAGAGGCAGATTCGAACGGCTAAGCTAGAGCAGATCAACGATTGGCTCTCCCGTCTGCTGACAGCCGACGACCTTGCCTCGCTGATCGCGGCTCCCGCCAAGGGATAGCTGCCAGCGCAGCTTCAGCATCACATGGCGATGCGGCATTTCGCCATGTTCAACCAGCCAGCTACAGGTCGGCTACGCCATCCCGACCAGAAGCGCCATCCTTAGCTTTCGATGGCCTTCGCCGTCTCCTCGCCCATCCAGTCATGCGCCGTCAGATCGTTGTGAATCGGCGTTACCGTAATCCACCCCTGTGCGCACAGCGCAAGGTCGGTGTCGTCGGCTTCGCCAAGGTCCAGGGGGTCATAGGCAAGCCAGAAATACCGTCCCCGCGACCTCGGAGACTCGGCCTCTTTGGGCCGCATCGGACTGCCGCCGCGGCTGCCAAGACGTGCGAGGCGGATGCCCTTGGTCTGGCCTCTGGGCACTGCAGGAAAGTTAACGTTGAAGCCCAAATTCTTCGGATAACTATGTGACAATATACGATTAACTACCTCCGCCCCATGCTCGAGGGCAGACGCCCACGGATCCTCCGGGTCGCACTTGGGGCCATAGGACTGGCTCAGGGCAATGCCTCGTATCAGCCGCATCGCCGCCTCCAGCGCGCCGCCTACGGTGCCCGACACGCCGGTGTCCTCCGCTACGTTGCGCCCGTAGTTGACGCCCGAAAGCACCAGGTCAGGGGGCGTTTTCGCCATCACCACTTCGGTGCCCAGTATCACGCAGTCCGTGGGCGTGCCGGTGGTGGCGTAGCGCCGCTCGGTCAATTCGTGCAGCGCCACCACCGACGTGTAGGTCAGCGAGTGACTGACGCCGCTGCGGTCCGCTTCGGGGGCCACGGTCCACACCTCGCCGTCCGCGCCCGCCACCTGTCTGGCGATGGATTCGGCCACCTCGATTCCGGGCGCGGCGATGCCGTCGTCGTTGGTGACCAGTACGCGCATTGTCGAGTACCGGCGCCTAATGGACCAGCGCGCCGTCTGGGCCGATGCGGCGGGCACCACCCATGTGGGGCGACAGCGCCTCGGGCAGGTCGATTCCGCCATCCTCGGTCTGGCCGATCTCCATGACGGCGATCAGGGCGCGGCCAACGGCAAGGCCGGATCCGTTGAGGGTGTGCACGAACTGCGTCTTCTTGTCCCCGTCCTCGTGTCGGTAGCGGGCGTTCATGCGCCGCGCCTGGAAGTCGCCGCAGTTGGAGCAGGAGCTGATCTCGCGGTACCGCCCCTGTCCGGGCAGCCACACCTCGAGGTCGTAGGTCTTGGCGGCGGAAAAGCCGATGTCTCCGGTGCACAGGGCGACCCGCCGGTAGGGCAGGCCAAGGGTTTCGAGAATTCCCTCGGCGCAGGCGGTCATGCGCTCATGCTCGGCTACAGACTCTTCGGGAACGGTCACCGATACCAGCTCCACCTTCTCGAATTGGTGCTGGCGCAGCATGCCGCGGGTGTCCTGGCCGGCCGCGCCGGCCTCGGCCCGAAAGCATGGCGTCCAGGCGACGTATCGGCGCGGCAGGCTCTCCGCGTCGAGGATGCTCTCGCGCACCAGATTCGTCAGCGGCACTTCGGCGGTAGGGATAAGCCATTGCCCGCGGCTCGTCTCGTAGAGATCGTCGCTGAACTTCGGCAGCTGGCCCGTGCCAAACGGTATGTCGGGCAGCACCAGCCACGGCACCCAAGTCTCCTCGTAGCCGTTCTGGTCGACATGGGTATCCAGCATGAAACGTCCGAGCGCCTGATGCAGACGGGCCAGCGCGCCGCGCAGCACCACATAGCGCGCCCCGGCAAGTTTCGCGGCCGTCTCGAAGTCCATCAGCCCCAGAGCCTCGCCAAGCTCGTAGTGCGGCTTGCCGCTCTTGGGAGTGGGGTCGCCCACAGTCTTGAGCACCGCGTTGTCGTCTTCGCTGTCTCCGTCCGGCACGTCGTCGGCGGGCGGGTTGGGTATCTCTGACATCCTCGCGGTCAGGGACTCGCCGATCTCATCGGCATGCTTTTGGAGTTCCTGGATCTTGTCGCGCAGCCCCGTCACCTTTTCGCGCAGCCTCTCGAAAGTCTCCTTGTCGCCGGACTTTTGGGCCTCGCCGGCCTGCTTCGAAAGCTCGTTGCGCTCCGCCTGAAGCCCGCCAAGCTCCTCGATGGCGTAGCGGCGGCGGGCGTCGATTTCCAGCAGCTCCGCAGCGGCCGGCTCCATGCCGCGGCGCGTCAGCCCCCGATCAATGGAGTCCGGGTTGGCCCGCAGCAGCCGAAGGTCAATCATCGCAGCGCACACCTTGCCGGCGTCGCCAGCGCAATCCGCGCGCGAGTCGCTAGCATGCGCGGTCGCAAGGACGGTCTCATGGCGGGACTCCGGTCTCGGGCGGAAGGAAACGGTGAATGAGCGAAGCGAAGCAGGCGGCGGCCCGCTGGGCTGCGGACCGCATTCTAGCGGTCCTTGAGCAGACTGGCGATGGAGCCCCCATGCAGCTGGGGCTGGGCAGCGGCAGCACCGCCGCGCTGTTTGTCGAGGCGCTCGCCGCGGGGATGGGAGATCTTGCCGACAAAGCCGAACTCTACGCAACCTCCAGCGGCACCCAGGCAGTGGCGGAGGGATGCGGACTCAAGGTGCGCGACTGGATAGGCCGCCCCATGCAGCTCGACGAGACGGTGGACGGCGCCGACGAAGTGGACCCCGAGGGCCGCCTGCTCAAGGGCGGCGGCGGCGCGCTGCTGCGCGAGGAGATCTTCGCCGCCAGCTCCCGCAAGGTGACGATTCTGGTCGACGGCGGCAAGCGGGTCGAGACGCTGGGGCGGTTTCCGCTGCCGGTGGAGATTCTGCGGCTGGGGTCGGGAGGCATCGTTTCCGCGCTCACCGACCTGCTGATGGAGGAGGGCTACACCGGGGACGTAGCGACGCTGCGGCGCACGGAGGAGGGACCGTACGTAACGGACAATGGCAACTGGATCCTCGACCTGAATCTGGGCAGCATCCCCGGCCCGGACCGCCTGCGGACGCGGCTGCGCGGCGTGCCAGGGGTGCTGGCGGTGGGGCTGTTTCAGCGCCGCGCCGATACGCTAGCAGTGGGGCAGGACGATGGCGGTGTTGAGGTCGTCGAGTTTCATGTGAAACAGAAGCCCTCCGGCCAATTGTCACAGGAGGAGAGCGGCTCATGACTGCGCGCGAAGTGGACCTGTTCGTTATTGGCGGCGGCTCGGGAGGCGTGCGCGCCGCCCGCAGGGCGGCGGAGCGCGGCGCCAGCGTCGCCATCGCCGAGCAGCATCGATTCGGCGGCACCTGCGTCATCCGCGGCTGCGTGCCCAAGAAGCTGCTGGTCTACGCCTCGGGCTTCTCGGAGACGGCGCGTGCGGGCGCGGGCTTTGGGTGGAATTTCCCGTCGCCTGAATTCGACTGGAGCGTACTGATCGGCAACGTCCACCGGGAAGTCGCGAGGCTGGAGGGCATCTACCGCCGCAACCTCGAGCGCGCCGGAGTCTCCATCGTTGACGACCGCGCCGAGATAGCCGGGCCGGGCGAGATACGTCTAGCGGCGGGTGGCACGGTCAAGGCGAAGACCGTCCTGCTGGCGACGGGCGGCTGGCCGCTGGTGCCGGACGTCGAGGGCCGGGATTTGGCGGGCACCTCCAACGACGTCTTCGAGCTGGAGCGGCTGCCGCAGCGTGTGGCGGTGGTAGGCGGCGGCTATATCGCCAGCGAGTTCGCGGCGGTGTTCCAGGGATTGGGGGCGGAGGTTACCCAGCTGTACCGCGGACCGCTGTTTCTGCGCGGTTTTGACGACGATCTTCGCGCCTACGCCGCCGAGGGCCTGCGCGGCCACGGAGTCGACCTGCGTTTCGACTCCGACGTCGAGAGAGTGACCGAGGCCGAGGGGGGAGTGCGCCGAGTCGACCTCAAGGGCGGCGGGTCCGTCAATGCCGATTTCGTGCTTTACGCCACCGGGCGCGCGCCCGCCACGGACGGCCTGGGGCTGGAGGAGGCGGGCGTGCGGCTTGACGGCCAGGGCCGGGTCGAGGTCGACGACTATGGCAAGACCAGCCAGGAGGGCGTCTACGCGGTGGGCGACGTCTGCAATCGCGTCAACCAGACCCCGGTGGCGATTCGCGAGGCGGAGGCGTTCGTACGTACGGTGTACGAGGGCGCCCCGACGCGGGCAGACCTGGCGGTGGTGCCTCTGGCGGTGTTCACCCGCCCCGAGCTGGCCACTGCCGGCATGACGGAGGCCCAGGCCCGCGAGCATGCGGGTGGCGAGGTCGCGGTGCAGAAGAGCCGGTTCAAGCCGCTGTTCGAGGCGCTCGGCGGGACGGGCGAGGAGGCTTTCATCAAGGTCATTTCAGAACGCGAATCGGGCAGGGTGTTGGGAGCGCATCTTGGCGGCCACGCGGCGGCGGAGATGATGCAGTGCCTGGCCATCGCCATGCGCATGGGGGCCACGCGGGAGGACCTGGCGCGCACGCTGGCGCTGCATCCGACGGTCGCCGAGGAGCTGGTCACCCTGCCGCCTCCCGCCTGAGGGGTTGCGCGCCGCCAAACCCGCCGCTAGAGTTCCGCCCAACCAACTGAAGCGGACAGGTGCGCAGTACACATGGACAAGCTCCTTCTCGTCATTCTTCAGCGCCTCGGCCTCGGTCTGCTCACCCTGATCGTTGTCTCGTTCGTCATCTTCAGCGCCGTCGAGCTGCTGCCGGGCGACTTGGCCGAGGAGCTTCTGGGCCAGGCGGCAACCCCCGAAACCGTCGCCGCCCTTCGTGAGCAGCTTGGCCTCGACCGGCCCTGGTACGTCCGCTATTTCGAATGGCTGTTCAACGCCCTGCAGGGCGACTTCGGCCAGTCCCTCGCCAACAAGCGCGAAATCTCCGAGCTGATCTCGGTGCGGCTCGAGAACACCCTGTTTCTTGCGGCCTACGCGGCGGTCATCTCCATCCCGCTCTCCCTCATGCTTGGCGTGCTCGCCGCCCTCTACCGCGAAAGCCTCTATGACCGCCTGGTCAACATCTTCACGCTGTCGTCGATCTCGTTCCCCGAGTTTTTCGTCGCCTACATCCTGATCTACCTGCTGGCAGGGCCATTGTTTCCCGGTATCGCCAACGTCGGCCCCGAGACCGGACTGCTGGAGAAGATGCACCGCACCTTCCTGCCAGCCCTGACCCTAACCCTGGTGGTCACCGCCCACATGATGCGCATGACCCGCGCCGCCATCATCAACCTGCTGGCCAGCCCCTACATCGAGATGGCCCATCTAAAGGGCATCCGCAACGTCCGAGTCATCGTCCGCCACGCCCTGCCCAACGCCCTGGCCCCCATCGTCAACGTCATCGCCCTCAACCTCGCCTATCTGGTGGTGGGGGTGGTGATCGTCGAGGTGGTGTTCGTCTATCCGGGCCTCGGCCAGCTGCTGGTCGACTCGGTGGCCAAGCGCGACATCAGCGTGGTGCAGGCTTCCTGCCTGGTCTTCGCCGCCACCTACGTACTGCTCAACCTCACCGCGGACATCATCTCGATCCTGAGCAACCCGCGGCTGATGCACCCCCGCTAGGCCATGCGCGTCCAGGACTTCATGAAGCTTCTGCGCACCGCGCCGCCGACAGCGTGGTTCGGCATGGTCGTGGTGTGCGTCTACGTGCTGGTGGCGATCTTCGCCGACATCATCGCGCCATACGGCGAAACCGACGTGGTCGACAGCGAGTACCTGCCCTGGAGCGGCACGTACATCCTTGGCACGGACAACATCGGCCGCGACATGTTCACCCGGCTGGTCTACGGGGCCCGCAACACGGTCGGCATCGCGCTGCTCACCACGTTCCTGGCCTTCCTGCTCGGCTCGATGCTGGGCCTGCTGGCGGCGACGGTGCGCGGCTGGGTCGACCAGGCCCTGTCGCGGCTGGTGGACGTAATGATCTCGATTCCGCAGCTGATCTTCGCCCTGCTGCTGCTGACCATCGTCGGCACCAACATCATCAACATGATCCTCGTCATCGCCGTGCTCGATTCCACCCGCGTCTACCGCCTGGCCCGGGCGGTGGCCACCAACGTGGTGGTGATGGACTTCATCGAGGCGGCGCGGCTGCGCGGCGAGGGGCTGGTCTGGCTCATCACCCGCGAGATCCTGCCCAACATCCTGCCGCCGCTGGTGGCGGAGTTTGGCCTGCGTTTCTGCTTCGTGTTTCTGCTGATCTCGGCGCTGTCCTTCCTGGGACTGGGAATCCAGCCGCCGACCGCCGACTGGGGGACGATGGTGCGCGAGAACGCCACGCTCATCACCTTCGGCGACATCACGCCGCTGCTGCCGGCCGCAGCCATCGCACTGCTGACGGTGGCGGTCAACTTCATCGTCGACTGGATGCTCAAGCAGGCCAGCGGACTGAAAGAATAGAACAAGAGTAGAAGGGGAGAACCGCCATGGAGGCTGAAGAACAGGCCGGACAGGCCGGACCGCCTCCGCGCGAGGTGCTGCTGGAGGTGCGCGGGCTGCGCATCGAGGGTCTTGCCGACGAGAAGTGGACGGAAATCGTCCACGGCGTCGACCTGACCCTGCACCGGGGCGAGGTGCTTGGACTGATCGGCGAGTCGGGAGCGGGCAAGTCCACCATCGGGCTGGCCTCCATGGGCTACACCAGAGACGGCTGCCGCATCAGCGCCGGGTCAGTGGCGTTTGATGGCATCGACCTGCTGGCCGCCTCGGCCGAGGAGCGCCGCCGCCTGCGCGGCGCCCGCATCGCCTACGTTGCCCAGTCGGCGGCGGCGTCCTTCAATCCGGCGCACAAGATCATCGACCAGTGCTGCGAGGCCCCCGTGCAGCACGGCGTCACCAGCCGCCAGTCCGCCGAGGAGGATGCCATCGATCTCTACCGGCGGCTGCGCCTGCCCACCCCCGACGAGATTGGCTTCCGCTATCCCCACCAGGTGTCGGGCGGCCAGCTGCAGCGGGCGATGACGGCGATGGCCATGTCCTGCCGCCCGGACCTGATCGTGTTCGACGAGCCCACTACCGCCCTCGACGTCACCACGCAGATCGAGGTGCTGGCCGCCATCCGAGACATCGTCGAGCAGTTCAACACCGCCGCCATCTACATCACCCACGACCTTGCGGTGGTGGCGCAGATGGCGGACCGCATCAAGG
>CAZPIN010000043.1:0-4097 GCA_964586735.1 uncultured Rhodobacterales bacterium
CAGCCGGCGGCAGCCCCGGTGAAACTGAAAAGACCGTCGAGATCAGGATCAATGGCGACCGCACCGCCGAGCCCGACGAGACGGTGACGCTGACCCTGTCCAACGCCACTGGCGGGGCGGAGATATCGCAGACCGACTGGGTAGGCACCATCCTCAGCGACGACTATGAAGTGACGGTTGCCGCGGTACCGGCGTCCGTCGCCGAGCCCGCTGCTGGCCAGACCGCCGATATCGACTTCACGGTGACGCTGGCGGGGACTTGGACAAGGGACGTGGCGGTCGACTACGCGCTGAATGGCGGCACGGCTATCTTGGACATCGACTTCTCCGACGCCACCTCTCAGACTGACAGCGGCTCGGCGACGGCAGGCCAGCTGCTGTTTTCGCAGGGCGTGACCGTCCGAACGGTCAGCGTTACCGTCAACCCGGATATCGTCGATGACGGTGGCGAGACGGTTGGCGTCAGGATTCTCAGTTCCGCGGGCGCGGTGCTGGCGGCGGCTCATGCGACCATCACCCAGGCCGCGCCTGCCGTTGTATCGGTTGAGCACGGGCAGACGCAGGAAGTGGACGGGACAACGACATCGGTTTTTCAGGTAAGCGTACCAAGCGCTGGCCGCAGCTTTGGCGTTGCCTTCGACTGGAGGGTTACCCGTATCCGGGAAACAGGCAGCGGCGATTCGCGGACATATGATGTGGATGAGCTTGCTAGTGGCAGCACGAGGCTGGCGGTGGGACAGGATGAAGTCGAAGTCATGGCGGCGCTTAGCGAGGCGGTGGACGCCTCCGACCAGCTGGGCTTCGAGATATCCAACCTTAACTGCGGTACCGGCACCTGCGCTATCAGCCAGGCAAGAGGGGCCCAGGTACTAAGTGGCGCGCTGTCCGGCACAAGTCCTGATCCAGCAACTACGACCGTGGCAGTCGTGTTTCAGGCGCGGCGCTTCGACGAGCGGGAGACCAAGCTTCAAAGGCACGCGCTTGCTGGCTTCGGCCGCACCGTGGCTACGGGCATCGTCGGCGGGATCTGGCAGCGGGCCAATCTTCACCGGTCGGGTGACGTCACATCGACGGCTCGGATAGGGGGACGCTCCATAGACACCGTGGCCCTGTCCAGCGGCGACGCCGGCAGGGTGGCGCGGGAAACCGCCAGGCTGTTTGGCGTGGAAGCTGTCCAGCCCCCGCTTGCCAAGGCTGGCGATGGCGACGGTTTCGCCGAAGGCGCTTCTGGCGAATTGGCCTCCTGGCGCAGCCGGACAATAGTGCGTGATGGTGAAAACCCCATGAATAACAGCCGTTTCTCGCTTGTCATTGGCGACGGCGTCGGGAGAGGGCCGCTTGGTGTCTGGGGCGGCGGGTCTATGGCCAGCTACGAGAGCGAGCCCGAGGATGGAGCGTCGGTGGAAGGTTCGGCGCAAGTGATGCTTGCGGGCGTCGACTGGCGCAGCGGAGAGTATCTGGCGGGCGTGGCGCTGAGCCGCTTCTCTGGCGATTCGGACTATGCGGTGAAAGGCGATGGGCAGTCAAGCAAAGGCGCCGTCGAAATGTCGCTGACGGGAGTGACTCCGTACATGCACTGGATGGGAGCGACGGGGCTGGGCATCTGGGGCAGCTTTGGAACCGGGTCGGGTACGGCGGAGATAGGCGATGGAGGCAGCGCGGTGGAGACGGACGTCTCCATGACGATGCTGGCTCTGGGCGCGAAGGGTGCCTCCAGGAAGAGGGGCAGGTTCGACTACGCGATACGGGGAGACCTTTTCAGGACGGAGATGACCGCTGAGCAGGCGGCCGGCTTCGAAGAGCTCGCGGCGGAGGCGTCGCGGATACGTCTGGCGCTGGAGGGCGATTCGACCCGGCAGACGGCCAGCGGCGGCACGGTGTCGAATCGCTTCGAACTGGGAGCGCGAATGGACAGCGGCGACGGCGAGGAAGGCGCCGGTGCGGACGTGGCAGGGGAGCTTCGCTACGCCTCGGCGGACGGCGGACTGGAGATGGCGGGACGCGTCAGCCTGCTTCTGCTGCATTCGCAGAAAGGCTTCAGTGAATGGGGAGCGGGGCTGGACGTTGCCTACGCGCCCGGTCGAGGCGGGCGTGGCCTGCGGCTGTCTCTGGAGCCGCGCTGGAATGTCCCGCAGATGGGCGCCGCCGATTCGCTTTGGAGCGGCGCTGCACCGGGCGTTGATGCGGACGATGGAGGCACTGCGGAGGCTGGCGCATCGCTGCAGGCGCGGCTGGGCTACGGCGTGGGCGCGTTTGGCGAACTGGCGCTGGCATCGCCATACAGCGAGATGGAGACTGGTGACGGCGACCGGCGCGTGCAGATTGGCGTCGAGCTACGCGGTATGCCGACGTCGCTTGAGCGGTTTCAGATGAAACTTTACGGGGAGCGCGACGAGAACGGCGAGGACGTAGAGCGCCGCACAATGCTTGAGGCCCGGCTGGGCCTTTAGAGAACAAGAACCCGCCGCGCTGAAATCTTGCAGGGAAGCGACTGCGGGGAGCGTCGTCTGGACATTTGGGGTATTGGCGACTTGGGGTCAACGGGGCACCGTTGGCCGGCATGCCAGCCACCGTGCTATCGAGGGGAGCGGGGCTGTCCGAAGCCGCTGCCTAGCTTGAACACCCGGCTGGATGGCGTTGGCATCGGCCGAGAAGTCTCGCCATGATCCAGCGTGGCATGCGGCTTGCCAAGCGGGATGACATCTGGCATGGTACGTCGCGAGTCAGGCAGCGGCGGCTGTAGGGTATGGAAGCCCTCAAAGTCTGACGCACGGAGATTGCCACGCCGCAGTCTGGCCCAGCCGCAGCCTGCCTTCTGGGCGGCCGCCCACTCGCGTTGCCTTAGCGACGCGGCGCGTGGCGGTACGAGGGCAGAAACTTGAGGCGCTGATCTGATCGTCAGGCAGCGGCAGAATCCCCGGCAAGAATCAACTGGAGGCATCCAATGAGTAGTACAGTGGCATACGGTCGCAGCAGCGGTCACCTGCCCCCCCTCCAGATGGCGAGGCGGAGAGGCATGCCGGAAACCCTCGGCAAAGCCGGACAGCCAGAGGAGCGGCATCATGAGCCGCCGAAGAAACGGCGGAATGCCGCGCTGGATGGCAGCATGCGTATGGGCGACTGGATGCCTGCTGATGCTTGCGGGCATGGGGACGCATGGCGCAATTGCGCAGTCGATGGATGACCCGACCCCGGTTGTTCTGATCAGCAACTTGGGCCAAACGAATTTAGATCCAGCCTCCGTCCTGCACAACTCTCCGTGGATTACCCAGCCGTTTCTTACAGGATCGTCGCCCAACGGCTATACCATCGACAGCATTGCACCAAATTTTGAAATACTGCACTGTATCCGGACCCAGGCAGAGTTTACCTTTGTGTTCAGAATTGCAGAAGGAGTTTCGAGCGGCGTCGCGAATCCGTCAACTATACATGGTACTGAGGCTTCCAATATCCTGCACGAGTGGAGGTTCGTTTCGACGCCGGGGTCACAGACAGATTTTCCAAGAGAGATGGTGGGTGGGAGAAACAGGGTTGTTTTCAGCGTCGGCCACGACAGTCACAGCACGCCCAAAGCTGATGCTGTTTCAGAAACCGAAACAATCCTTTCGCCCAACACCACATACTTTCTTGTAGGAGGTCTTGTTGATGTTGATAGAGAAGACACGGAAACCATTACCTGCGCAGACTGGGTACTTACGAATTCTGGAAACGTGGACTCTGGCGGCGCTGCTGGCTGGTCCTTGCCGAGTGGCAGGGTAAGATATACCACGGCCGATAGCGCTTGGAGTACCTCGAACACTAGATTGGAGTTTTCGATCAGCGGCTTTGTGGAGGAAGTACCGATTCCCGTTGTCTCGGTTACGTCGCCCGCCACCATCGACGAGGGCGATTCGGGAACGAAGACGCTGAGCTTCAGCGTTGCGCCGCACGAGGCGCCGGATGCTTCTGAAACTGTCCAGTACGCCATTACATCCACAGGGACGGCTGGTACGGACTACACCGTCGCAAACGCCTCTGGCACACTCACTTTTGGGCCAACCGACAGCCCTCTTGCCAAGACCATCGACGTTACGATCAACGGCGACATGGCTTACGAA
>CAZPIN010000044.1:0-2933 GCA_964586735.1 uncultured Rhodobacterales bacterium
CCACAATGCAGTATGGCGTGCCCGACTTCCTCTTCGGCTGCCCGCTACCGTAGCACAGGTCAGCTGCCAAGGGAAGTCTTCTAGGCCCAACTACGCCCACCTGTCAACCCCCCTTTCCCGCACTTGCTTCCAGCCAAGCCCCCAGCCGCTCCATGGCCTCGCCCAGGTCCGAGTCGCTAGCGGCGCAGGATAGCCGCACATGGCCCTCGCCGTGCCGGCCGAAGCTCGTTCCCGCCACTGTCGCCACGCCCGCCTCCTCCAGCAGCCCGTTCTGAAAGCTCCGGGCGTCATGCCCTGTGCCGGCGATGCTGGGAAACGCGTAGAAGGCTCCGCCCGGCATTGGGCAGGAGACACCCGGCAGCGCGTTGAGGCCCTCCACCAGAATGCGGCTGCGCCGCTCAAACGCCTCCACCATCTCGTCCACCTGGTCCTGCGGCCCCTCAAGGGCGGAGATTCCCGCGTACTGGGTGGCGGCGTTCACGCAGGAGTGGCAGTTGATGGCAAGACGGGTGGCGGGCTCCACCAGCTCCTTCGGCCACACGCCGTAGCCGAGCCGCCACCCGGTCATGGCGTAAGTCTTGCTCCAGCCGTCAAGCAGTATCAGCCGGTCGGCGATCTCCGGATAGCCGGTCAGCGACACATGGCCCTCGTCGCCAAACACGATCCGCCCGTAGATCTCGTCGCTGAGCACCGCCACCTGCGGATGCTCCGCCAGCCCCCGCACCAGCCTGTCCACCGCATCCCTGCCGGTGACGCCGCCGGTGGGGTTGCCCGGCATGTTGACAATCAGCAGCCGAGTCGCCGGCGTCAGCCGTTCCAGCACCGCCTCCGGGTCCAGGGCGAATCCCGTCTCTTCGGTGATGGGCACCGCCACCGGCTTGGCGCCCGCAAAACGGATCATGGACTCGTAGATGGGAAACCCCGGATTGGGATACAGGATTTCGGCTCCCGGTTCGCCAAACATCAGAATGGCAAAAAACATCGTCACCTTGCCCCCTGGCACCACCACGACGCGGCCCGGATCCACTTCCATGCCCCTGTACTTGGCAATGTCCGCTGCAACAGCCTCGCGCAGGGCGGGAACGCCGGGAGCCGCGGTGTATCCGTGATGGCCGTCGCGCAGCGCCTTGACGGCAGCCTCCACCACATGGTCCGGCGTACGGAAGTCCGGCTGGCCAATTCCAAGATTGACGATGCTGCGGCCTTCGTCCGCCAGCCGCTGGGCGCGGGCAAGCACCTCGAAGGCTGTCTCGGTGCCAAGCCGCGAAATCGATTGGGCTATTGTCAGCATGCCATCTCTCCGCGCCGCCAGTCATCTGGCGGCATTCTGTCCGCGGCAATCCGCTTCTATCCGCGGACGGTACCTTCGCTAAGGGTGCGCCGCACCGCATCCTTCCAGCCAGCGACGAGCGACTCTCGCTCGGCGGCTTCCATGCCCGACTCGTAGCGCCTGTCCCGCCTCCACGACTCCGCGACGTCGCCGGGGCCTGCCAGCATGCCCGCTCCCATGCCAGCGAGGCAGGCGGCGCCCAGCGCCGTCGTCTCGATGACCGTCGGACGGTCAACCGAAGCTCCCAGCAGGTCCGCCAGCCGCTGCATCATCCACTCGGAGGCTACCATGCCGCCGTCGACCCGCAGCACGGACTCGCCGGACTTCCCCCAGTCCTCGCGCATTGCCTCGACCAGGTCCCGCACCTGAAAGCAGACGCTCTCAAGGGCCGCTCTGGCGAATTCCTCCCGTCCGGTGGCGCGGGTCAGGCCATGGATGGCACCGCGGCAGTCGGCATCCCACCATGGCGCGCCCAGCCCAACGAACGCGGGCACCAGATAGACCCGGGACTCCGGGTCCGCCCGCGCCGCCAGCTCGCCCGACTGCGCGGCGCTGTCGAGTATTCCCAGTCCGTCGCGCAGCCACTGCACCGCCGCCCCGGCGACAAACACCGACCCCTCCAGCGCATAGCAGGGCTTGCCGTCGATCTGGTAGGCGATGGTGGTCAGCAGCCGGTTGCGCGACGGCACGGGCCGGTCGCCAGTGTTGATCAGGGCAAAGCATCCGGTGCCGAAAGTGGCCTTGACCATGCCGTCATCGAAACACGCCTGCCCCACCATCGCCGCATGCTGGTCGCCGGCGACGCCGCGAATCGCCACGGCCCCGCCCAGCAGGTTCGGTTCGGTGAAGCCAAAGTCGGCGGCGCTGTCGAGCACCCGCGGCAGCATCGACTGCGGGATACCAAACCGCTCCAGCAGCTCTGGCGACCAGCATCCTTTGTGGATGTCGTAGAGCATGGTGCGGCAGGCGTTGGTGGCGTCGGTCGCATGCACCTGGCCGCCAGTCAGCCGCCAGATCAGGAAACTGTCGATGGTGCCGCAGGCCAGCTCTCCGGCCCGCGCCCGCTCCCATGCGCCATTCATATGGTCGAGAATCCAGGGAATCTTGGTGGCCGAAAAATACGGGTCCAGCAGCAGGCCGGTGGTACCGCGTACAGTCTCCTCCAGTCCCTCCTCCCGCAGCTGGGCGCAGACATCGGCGGTGCGCCGGTCCTGCCAGACGATGGCGTTGTGGATGGGACGGCCGCTGTCGCGCTCCCACACCACCACCGTCTCGCGCTGGTTGGTGATTCCGAGGGCTACCACGTCCGCGGCCTCGGCGTCCGCCTGGCGCATGGCATCGCGCACCGTCTCGATGGTGGTGGTCCAGAGGTCCTCCGGGTCGTGCTCCACCCATCCCGAGTGGGGAAAATGCTGCGGAAACTCCTTCTGCGCCAAGGCGGCGATTCGCCTCTCCCCGTCAAACAGCAGCGCCCGCGACGACGTGGTGCCCTGGTCCAGGGCCAGCAGATAGCGTTTCATGTCTCCGTCTCCTCCCGCGCCGCCAGACGCGTCCTTAACCATGCATCCAGCCGCTCGCGCCCGGCGGCGTCCATGCGCAGCCC
>CAZPIN010000045.1:0-1767 GCA_964586735.1 uncultured Rhodobacterales bacterium
GGGCGACTTGGAACGGTGGATGCCTGGCGCGGCTCTGTCGTAGCGGAGTGAGCGCCTAGCGCAGTCTCTCCTAAACCCATCGCCGCCGGTTAGCCGACAGACCACTCAGTCGGACGCACGACCAAGTGCCCGTCGCCGGCAGGCACCTGGTCCGGCAGCTGACTCGCCCGGAGCACCGACCGGTTTACATGGAGGAAACCGTCTGCGGCCTTCTTCAACTCAGAAGATGCGCGCCTTGGCGGAAATGCGACGACGAACCGCTTACCTGGGTGGCGATTCCGGAGTCTGACAATTAGTCCAGTGAGGTCAGCGTCGGCGGTGATGAGCAATGCGGTGTCGAACAGATCATCTTCCGCGTCGAGTACCAGCTCGACGGCGATGTTGACGTCCGTCATTTTCTCCTCGTGGCGCGGACGTTCGAGTCCGCACTCGCCGCACCTGTCAAGGTGCGTCTGAAATCGGCCTTCGATGATTTCCAAGTCTCCGAATGCTTGCAGAGCCCCAAGGTGCGTGCTCTGGAGGCCAGCCGCGTCGTGGCCATATTGAGCTGCGAATCGGGCTACGAAGTACTTCGTCCCCACCAATCTCTGCCTCCTGTGCAACAATGACCTCGCCAATCTGGGAATGTCTAGCCACAGATACCCGTCAAGCTGAGCATGACGGATCCCGTGATGGAGGTTGAGTCCGTCAACGTATGCCATAACGCGTTCTAGCTGGGCCAATGGTTCTCCCCTTTATCACTTGACATGCTCAATTCGCAACGTTACAATGGAGACGAACCCCCCCAGTGCTTGACGCGCTGGCCCGCCGTTCCCCTGTGCACAGGGGGACGGCCCTTTTTCTTGGGGATCGGCGCGTTTGTAACTCTGCCTCGCGCCTTAAGCCTACCGGATTCCCGCCGCCAAGTCCATGCGACGTGGCGAACGCCGTAGGGCCGGACCGCTGGGCATTCGCTCTCGTTCGCTTGCGTCGTTCATGCAGTGAACAAGGTTCATGGCGTCGAAGTTGACGATTGTTCGATCCAAGCGTTACCTCCCGAGGATCATTTGAGCGATTTCGCAGCGCCATTCAAGCGATTCAGCGGTACGAACACCGACCGCTTGACACGAAGGCATCTTTTGGATTAGGCTAAGGGATACCCCCCCAGCGGTGGTTCGCTGGGCCGCCGTCCCCTGTGCACAAGGGGACGGTTTTTTTGTGCCTTAACTCACGCGCCCCATGCGCCTACGGGATTCCCGCCGCCAGCTCTACGCGATGTGGCGGACGCCCATCCTCCCGCCGCAGCGTCAGGCATTCGTCAGACCAGCCCTCGCTCGCCGACGCCGCTATCTTGACCTGTCCACTGGTGCCTCCCTGGCCAGTGCCGCCAGCGCCTACCAGCATCTGCTATCCTGCTATCTATTCGGCAGCGTCGCGATTTCGGCGTGCCAGCCCACTAGTCAGGAGCCTATCCCCGAACATGTCCGCAGAACAACGCATCGCCGAGCTCGGCATCGACCTTAACCAGCCATCGCCGCCTATCGCCAACTACGTCTCCGCGGTCCAGGTCGGCAACCTGCTGTTCGTCTCCGGCCACGGTCCGCGTCGTGCCGGCTCCAGCGAGATGGTCACCGGCAAGGTGGGCGGCGATCTGACCACCGAGCAGGGATATGAAGCGGCACGATTGGTGGGCATCCAGCTGCTGGCGTCCATAAAGCGGGAGATCGGCAGTCTCGACAAGGTGAAGCGTTGCGTCAAGGCACTCGGCATGGTCAACTGCACCCCTGA
>CAZPIN010000046.1:0-6731 GCA_964586735.1 uncultured Rhodobacterales bacterium
GGTCGAGCGGGGCACCGGGCGGCGGGCGGCGGTCGAGGGCATGCGGGTCGCCGGCAAGACCGGCACCACCAACTCCCAGCGCGACGCGTGGTTCGTCGGCTTCACCCCGGAGATTGTCGCCGGCTGCTTTATTGGCTATGACCAGCCGCAGACGCTGGGAAGAAGCGGCTTCGGCGGGACGCTGTGCGGCCCGGTGGTGGGGGAGTTCTTCCGCAGCGTCGAGCCGTACCTCACGAGCAGCGGATTTCCCGAGCCTTCCGGCGTGGTTCACGCAAGCGTGGACCGAAACACCGGCAGGCCGGTTCGGCCCGGCGAGGCGGGGGCGCATGTGGTGCGCGAAGCGTTCCGGGCGGGCAGCGTACCCGTGGCTTCGCAGGCCGTGCTGGACTACCAGCCGGTGCGGGCGGGCACCGGAGGACTCTACTAGGAGCGGAGCGATGCGGGCGGAGCTGGCCTCCCGGGTGGAGGACGTAAAGAAATCGCTGTCCCTGCTGCGGACCCGAATCGGCTGGGACACCATCGCCGACCGTCTGGCCGAGCTGGACACCCAGGCCGAGGAGCCGGGGCTGTGGGACGACCCGCAGGCGGCGCAGGGATTGATGCGGGCGCGGCAGCGGCTGTCGCGGTTCGCCGAAGACTACCGCGACCTCGAATCCAGCCTGGAGGATCTCGAGGCACTGGCCGAGCTGGCGCATGAGGAGTCGGACGAGGAGGCCGAGGCCGAGGCGCTGTCCGGCCTCGACGCGCTGCGCGAGCGCGCCGGGCGGCGCGAGCTGGAGGCGATGCTGTCGGGCGAGCATGACGGCGGCGACGCCTTCATCGCCATCAATGCCGGCGCGGGTGGCACCGAGTCCTGCGACTGGGCGGCGATGCTGTGCCGCATGTATCGGCGGTGGGCCGAACGGCGCGACTACGGAGTCGAGGTGATCGAGGAGATGCCCGGCGAGGAGGCCGGGCTGAAGTCGACGACGCTGCAGATCATCGGCGAGGACGCCTACGGCTGGAGCAAGACCGAGAACGGGGTGCACCGGCTGGTGCGGATGTCGCCGTTCGACAGCCAGAACCGCCGCCACACGTCCTTCGCCGGAGTCTGGGCGGTGCCGGTGCTGGACGACGCCGTCGAGGTGGACATCGCCGAGAAGGACCTGCGGGTCGACACGTTCCGCGCCTCGGGGGCGGGCGGCCAGCATGTCAACAAAACCGATTCGGCGGTGCGAATCACCCACATCCCCACTGGCATCGTGGCGGTCTCGTCGGAGAAGTCGCAGCACCAGAACCGGGCGCAGGCGATGAAGGTGCTGCGGTCGCGGCTCTACGACATGGAGCGCCAGCGCCAGGACGAGGAGCGCAGGAAGCTGGAGGAGGGCAAGACCACCATCGGCTGGGGCCACCAGATCCGCTCGTACGTGCTGCAGCCTCACCGGATGGTGAAGGACGTGCGCACCAATCTGACGGAGAGCGACACCGACGCCGTGCTGGACGGCGACATCCACGCCTTTATGGAGGCGGAGCTGGCGCGGCGGGTAGCCGAGGAGGGAGGCGAGGAAGCCTAGGAGCTGTAGTCGCCGGACTCGTCCTTGTCGTTCTCGGACTCCCTCTCGCCCGGGGAGCTCTCGGACTCCCAGGAGGGGGAGGCGCCAGTCTGGTTGGTCAGCGTCTCGTCGGCGTGCTGCACGGTACCCTCGAAGCGGGCGCCGGCCTCGATGGCGAACAGGCGGTGGCGGATGCTGCCCTCAACGACCGCCGTGTTGGCCAGCCGTACTTTGTCGCTGTGGATCGCCCCGACCACCGAGCCGCTGATCACCACGTCGTCGGCGAAGATGTCTGCGCGGACGGAGGCGTCCTTGCCGACGATGAGAACGCTGGCACGGATCTCTCCCTCGACGTCGCCGTTGATGTGGAGATTGCCATCGGTGCTGATGTTGCCCACGACCGAAAGGCCCTGACCGATGATGGACTCGGCCGAATTATCGGTAGCGGCGGACTGCATGTCCGTCCTTGTCTCGAAGCTGTCGTAGTCGTCCGAGTCGCTGGTTGTTCTGCTGAACATGCCTGCCCCCATTTGCTGCTGGCGGTTTGCCTGTATGGTGTTGCCGCGGCCGCTTGGAACGCTCCGCGATTCGCACTATATATAGCGGCAACAGCGGCTGGCACAAGGCGCGGACGAAACGCGCCAGTGACAGAAACGAGGTAGAGCATGTGCAAGATAGCAACTGCGCTGGCAAGCACGGTGCGCGCAACGGGCGCGGCTGCGTTTTTGCTGGCGGCAACGGTATCCATGGGGGCGGCCCAGCAGGGCGGCGCCCAGGGATCGACCAGCCTCACGCCAGTGGCGCAGGGCGCCAGCGAAGAGGATCTCGCCTGCCTCGCGGAGGCGATGTACTTCGAGGCCCGCAGCGAGAACATCGCCGGCAAGGTGGCCGTGGCGGAGGTGATCCTCAACCGCCGCGACTCGCACCTGTTTCCCGACACGGTCTGCGAGGTGGTCCATCAGGGCTACAACCCGGTGTCGCCGCGCCTGCATAGGTGCCAGTTTTCCTACTACTGCGACGGCAAGCCTGAGGCAGTCGGCAACTGGGAGGAGTACGAGTCGATCCGCGCCTTGGCCTGGGGCATGCTGCGCGGCGGCACGAGGCCGCTGACGGCGGGAGCGACGTACTTCCACGCCACCTACGTGCGGCCATCCTGGGCGCGGAAGATGGAAGAGGTGCGCACTGTCGACACGCATGTGTTCTACCGCCCGACTCGCTAGGGCAGGTAGGCAGGCGCCTCGGTTCATGCTGCGCGGCTGACGTCGAGGCCGATGTCCGGCTCTGGCGCTGAGCGGGCGGTCCAGCCTCTGGAGATGTAGCCCGCTCCTGTCCCGGTTGGTGCCTGCCCTATCCGCCGTCGACCTGAACGTGTACACATGTGTGTGGCAATGAGCCGGGTGCCGGCTATCGCCGCTGCTGACTGCGGAAAGCGGGGCTGCGATTCGCCAAGCAGAGCGGCTTCGGTCTGGGTGCAGTTGCGAAATTCCTTCGTCGGTAGAAGAGAAGGAAGAGGGCGTCAATGCCCAGCAGTCCCGCCAGCGTCATTGTGTCGCTGGACTTTCCCCGCTTTCATCCTGCTTAATCACTTTGAATCCAACAATGTTGCTTGTTTTTTTTGCTGACCTCAACCCCTGCCAGATAGATGGGATTACCCTTTCCCAGAAATTGCCGTGCGTAGTCCTTGTCCAGAATCTGCTGGATAGCCTCACCACTGCCTTTGCCCTCCACCATTTTGAATTCGAAGATGTACACGTAAGATGACCCCGACACAACCATGTCAATTCGCCCCTCGTTGGTTGCAACTTCTGCCTGTACCTTAAGGCCCGCCCCCGTAAAGTACGAATAGAACACGCTGGCAAAGTAGGCTTCGTACTGCGCAAGGTTCACAGGAGCATGCCACTGTTTTGGCAATCCGGCTAGAATCGCCTGAAAATGCGTTTTTAATCTCTCAACGTCGCACGCCGACATATATTTTGTCAGCTGCCCTCGCTCATTCTGAAGCTTCGTTGATGTGCTAGGCGACTGCATTTCCAGCAGCTGACGGTTGAGGAATTGACGGACTTCCCGGTTAGGATAGTCGAGTCTGTAGGAAGTTTCATCATCTTCGTCAAGTTCTTCGTCAACTATCGTAAGGTAGCCAGTCTGAAACAGCAGCGTTTTGGGGTCGATATTGTCTATGTCAAATGACTCGAGTAGCTCGCTATGCGCCAGTGGGTGACTCAAGTCCACCGACATCACTTCATTCTTTTTCAATGTCTCAATCAGGAACTTTGGCGTCCCTGTTCTAAACCACCAAGGCAGGTACTTCCTCTTTGCAAGCAGATACAGTATATCGTATGGGTTATAGACCTTTTCGTCTCCAAGCCAGCTGTAGCCATTGTACCATTCGCGAATCTTTTCTCGGTCCAGCCCTTCAGCCTCAGGGGCGAATATGCGGTCAAGGTCCGCTTCAGTGTATCCGCAAATGGACGAGTACTCGGGGGAGATCGTTATGTCTTCAAGGTTGTTCACCCCTGAAAACAGGCTAGTCTTGGTAAACCTGCTTACTCCAGTAATGAAGCAGAAGCGCAATGAACTCGCCATCTGCTTGGTCACTGCAAATATGTTGCTGAGGAGATTGCGGTTGGCTACAGCAAGGTCCTGATTTTCAAGAGTATCAAGAATTGGCTTGTCGTATTCGTCCACCAAAAGTACCACCTTTTGCCCTGTCTGGTTGTGCAAACTACGGATTAGCTGGCGCAGCCGCACCACGGGGTCCGGTTCGCTGGAGTCCAGCCCGGCTTCTTCTTCGCACGCCTTCAGCAAGTCGACAGCTATCTTGCGAAGCCCGTCGGGACTGAGAAAATGACCTGCGCAGAAGTCAAGGCGTATTACCGGATGCGGAGTTGACCAGTCCCACTTGTCGTGCAGGTCGAGCCCCCGAAACAGCTCCTCGCTGCCCATAAACGCTTCCCGCAGTGTATCGACAAACAGGCTCTTGCCGAATCTGCGCGGCCGGGACAGAAAGACGGTTTTGTTCTCCTCCTGCATCAGCAGGTCAATGTAGCCCGTCTTGTCCACGTAGTAGTATCCCAGTTCCCGAATCTCGCGGAATTCCTGGACACCCTTCGGCAACCCTTTCTTCTTCATGTGCAGGTTCTCCTACGCGGGCAATCAGGCCCCTGCTTCCAAGTCGAATCTACTGTACAGACATGGGGGCGCACTGTCAAGCCCGGTTTCGGCAAGTTTGGTACTCGGTACACTGCCAGTGCAGTCTGGCGGTTCATCCTATGGTGCGCACTTGCGTACAAGGCTTTTAGTCTTGCAGGTACGGCGACGCGACCACGGCCCATCCCATGCCGTGCGCTGCTTTCTGGCAGTGTTTCATGGTCAAACAGGATGCCTCATCCCGTGCCGCTTACGTCGAGGCCGATGTCGAGCGCCGGGGCAGAATGGGTAATCCAGCCGCTGGAGATGTAGTCCACGCCAGCCTCGGCCATGGCGACGGCGGACTCGATGTCGACCCGCCCGGATGCCTCGGTGACCAGCCGTCCGTCTACCATCTCCACCGCCTTGCGCAGTACTTCGGGCGTCATGTTGTCAAGCAGTACCGAATCGGCGAGGCCGCTGGCCAGCACGGTCTCCAGCTGCTCGAGGCTGTCCACCTCGATCTGCACCCATCGGCGGCGGTCTGCCGATTCGCGTACCCGGCGCAGCGCAGCCTCGATATTTCCGTCGACTGCCGTCAGATGGTTGTCCTTGATCAGAATACCGTCGTACAGGCCAAGCCGGTGATTACCGCCACCGCCGGCGCGTACAGCGTGCGCTTCCAGCGCCCGCAGTGTTGGCGTCGTCTTGCGAGTCGACAGCAGCTTGGCGCGGGTATGGGCGATGGCGTCGACAATGCTGCGGGTCGCGGTGGCGATGCCTGACAGCCTCTGCATGAAGTTGGCCGCTACCCGCTCGGCTGCTAGCACAGCGGCGGCGGTTCCCTCGACCTCCAGCATCGCCTGGTCCGGTCCGACGCGGTCTCCGTCGCATACCGCGACTTTGGCGCTGGTTACCGGGTCCACAATTTCAAACGCCAGCAGGGCGGGCAGCAGGCCGGCCGCGACCCCTTCGATCCGGCTTGCCATGCGAGCCCGCAGCATCGTGCCAGCAGGTACCGCCCCCAGAGTGGTGATGTCCCCAGCGTCGCCAAGGTCCTCGCGCAGCGCGGCGCGGACAATGGGTTCGACGATGTGCCGCGGCAGATCCGGCGTCTTCTCGCTCATGGCAGGCACTCCTCGCGTATGCGTTCCGCCTCGGCCAGCGTGATGGTGCGGGGCAGGGAATTGTCGCCGCTGCTGGGATAGTCCTCGCGCCAGTGCGCGCCCCGACTCTCGCGGCGCCGCAGCGCCGAGGCTGCTACGAGGGTAGCGGCCGCCACCGCATTGTGACTGGCATCCATGCTGGCAAGCGCGCGCAAAGCATCGACGAGTCCCTCTTTGTCGCGCAGCACACCCACGTCTTTGCTCATCATCCCGCGCAGAGCGTCCATGTCGACCTTTGCCTCGTCTGGCGGCATCGGGCTTGCCGCGGGCTGCGCGCTGTCTGCCTCCAAGCCGGACAGCTCGGCGGCGACGCGGTTGGCGAAGACCGTCGCTTCCAGCAGGCTGTTGGACCCCAGACGGTTGGCACCGTGCAGGCCGGTGGCCGCCGCCTCGCCGCATGCGTACAGACCCGGCAACGACGTCCGCCCGCAGGAGTCTGTGCGCACCCCGCCGATGTGGAAATGGGCGGCCGGACACACTGGAATAGGTTCCCGTGCCGGATCGATTCCGCTTTCGCGGCAGTAGGCGGCGACGTTGGGAAAGGCATCGGCCTGGCCGCTGAAGATTTCCCTGGCGTCGAGGCCAACCCGTCCGCCAGCCTTTCGGATGCGGTGGATGGCGCGGGCGACTACGTCGCGAGGGGCGAGTTCGGCATCGGGGTGCTCGTCCTGCATGAACCGCCGCCCCTCGCCGTCTACCAGTACCGCCCCTTCGCCGCGCAGCGCCTCGGTGGCCAGCCGCGCCGGGTCGCGCCCCGAATCGATGGCGGTGGGATGAAACTGGACAAACTCCGCGTCGGCTACCTCGGCGCCAGCCCGCGCGGCCATGCCCAAAGCCTCGCCGCGGATTCGCGGCGGTCCTGTGCACACGGAGTACAGCCCGCCCAGCCCGCCGGTGGCGAGTACCG
>CAZPIN010000047.1:0-3233 GCA_964586735.1 uncultured Rhodobacterales bacterium
CTGCCACGACCCATCCACTCACCACGGCTGATGCGGGCAAGTACATTCGGGTCGTGGTGTCGTACACCGACGGTGGCGGTACCGACGAGAGCCTCGAAAGCGCCTGGACGGAAGTGATGAACAGCGACCCCGTCGGCCAGCCGACATTCTCTGAAAATCTGGATGCGGGGGAGACCGCGATGGCGGTGACGACGGGCATCTCCGACCCTGACGGTCCGGGCACGCTGACCTTCACGTACCAGTGGAAGCGGGCGGATAACGCTGACGGCACAGGAAACCCGATGGATTTGGGAACCAACCCGTCCCAGGCCATTACCATGGCCGACTTGGACAAGTACATCCAGGTTGTGGTGTCGTACACCGATGGCGGCGGCAAGACGGAGCGCGTGTCGAGTGAATGGACGGCGACGGCCAGAACTAATAACGACCCCACGGGCGGGCCGCCGACGATCACATACACCACAACCGCACCCGTGGTAGGTACGGTACTGACGGCATCGACGACGGGCATTTCCGACGCCGACAGTACGGGGCCGTTGGAATTCAGCTACCAGTGGAAGCGGGCGGATAACGCTGACGGAACGGGAAACCCAACCGATCTGGGCACTGGCGCGACCCACACGCTCACCGAGGCTGACGCGGGCAAATACATCCAGGTCGTGGTGTCGTACACCGACGACGGCGACACCGACGAGAGCCTTGAAAGCGCCTGGACGGAGGTGCTTAACAGTGACCCCGTCGGCAGGCCGCCAACGATCACCGGTACGGCCCGGGTCGATCAGGAGCTGACGGCAGCGCCCGGTACCATCACCGATGCCGATGGCGGGGTGCCAGCAGCCGCCGCCGACTTCACGTACCAATGGCGGCGGGCGGACGACTCGGCTGGCACTGTGAATGCCGATAACATTGCCGGGGCTGGGGCAATGGCGTCGACCTACACCCTCACCACGGCTGACGCGGGCAAGTACATCCAGGTCGTGGTGTCATACACCGACCTGCTTACACCCCTATCTCATCCAGCCAATAGCTGCTTGTAGGTTATGGGCGGAGTGAGCGCCGCCGTCTGCACCAGACAGGGAACCATCTCCTCGAGGCTGTAGCGCCTGTTGTACCGCCAGGCGAAGCTGGCAAGATACCGGTCGGCGTAGCCGGGACCCAGTTTGCGGTAGGTTCCCGTGATCGCGCTCTTGATGTTTCCCAGAGCCGTGTTGACGCACCAGAACTGCGTCATGCGGGCTGCGCCGGGGCCGCCGCCGGTTCGAACCGTCTCGTGGCTGAACCCCTCCTCGCCGAGCACGCCCCAGCAGCTCAGCGCATCGGTCACCACCGAAGCCTTCCGGTCCAGCCACTGGGGCGCCCCGCGGCGAATTTCGCGTTTGCGGAACCCCTTGACCGGAACCATCTTCATGCAGATCGGGACGCCCTCGTCGGTGGTGGAAACCAACGCCACGAATGGCGTTTTCCCTGCGGCGCCGCGTCCTCTCTTGCCTCCGGGCCGCACCCCGCCGAGATAGGCGTCGTCCATTTCGACCCGGCCGCGCAGCGGAAGATCCCTCTCCCGCCGCTCCATCGCGTGCATGATCTTCTGCTTCACTTTCCAGGCCCTCTGCTGCTTGAGGCCGATGTGCCGTCCAAGCTCCACCGACGAGATTCCGTTCTTGGAGGTCGCGACCAGATGCATGGCAAGGAACCAGGTGGTGAGAGGCAGTTTGGTGGCATGAAACAGGGTTCCCGCCGTTGGAGAGACCTGTCTCTTGCAGCGGTTGCACTGGAACAGGCCGCGCCTTCCCTTGAGCACGCTGTGCCCCCGATGGCCGCAGGACGGGCAAATGAAGCCCTTTGGCCACTTCGCCTCGACGAGCGCCTGGCGGCACTGTTCTTCGGTGCCGAACGCCTTGATGAATTCTGGAAGGCTCATGCCCCGAACCTTCGCTGCAAGATTATGTGCCATAATGGTGACTCCCATGGTGAAGAAGGTATTGCTCTATATAGCACATGCGTGGATGATGTAAAGGTGTAAGCAGGTACACCGATGGCGGCGGTACCGAGGAGAGCCTTGAGAGCGACTGGGAGGAGGTGCTAAACAGCGATCCAGTCGGCGGACCGCCGTCGATCTCCGGCACGGTCCGGGTCCGCCAGGAGCTGACTGCGGACACGACGGGCATCACCGACGCCGACGGTCCGGCCACGCTGCCCTTTGAATACCAATGGCGGCGGGCAAACAACGCGGCCGGCACGGCGGGCGCCGAAGACATCTCCGGCGAGACTTCGTCCACCTACACGCTCACACCGACCGATCTGGGCAAGTACATCCAGGTCGTGGTGTCGTACACCGACGGCGGAGGCGTCGACGAGAGCCTGCAGAGCGCCTGGGTTGGGGCGGTAGGGGAGGCCCAGCCGCCCCCGACACGGCCGCGACGGGCGCCGTGACTGTCGACGGCGGCGCAGCGCCGCAGGTGGGCGTCGAGCTGTCAGCTGACACTGATGGCATTGCCGACCCTGTGAACGGCCTGACCACGCCAAACTGGCGCTACCAGTGGAAGAGCGCGGACGATGCGTCAGGTACGGGTGAAGCGGACATCTCCGGCGCGACCTCCCAGACCTACACGCCGGTGGCGGCCGACGACGGGAAGTTTCTCAGCGTGGCAGTGACGTTCACCGACGACGACGGCTACGACGAAACCAAGACAAGCACCTGGACTGGCGCGGTGCTGGGTTTCACCGTAATGGCAACGACTGCCACAGCGCTCGAGCCTGCTTCCGGCGCGAATGCCGGCGCCGCCAACCGGCTGGTCTTCACGGTAACGCCAACCCGCGCGCCTTCCCAAGCGGTGACCGGTGTTACCTACAGTTTAGGCGGTACTGCCACAGTAGACTTGGACTACACCGCGATGCCTGAAACGCTTTCCTTCCCATCCGGATCCACTGCGCCGCAGTCGATAACAGTCACGGCAATTGGCGACATTGTCGATGAAGGCGACGAAGACGACAGCGGCGAGACAGTGATCGTCACTGTTGGGGGAGTCACCGTCGAGGGCACAATCAGCGAGCCTGCCGGCCAGGTTGCCATCGAGGCAAGCCCTCCCACCTACGAGCCTGAAAGCCGTACCGTCAGCTTTGATATCACCGTTGGCTCCGCGCCCGCCTCTGCCCTTGAAGTCGACTGGAGACTGGTGGATGGCAGGAGCGGCGCCGACAGCGCGCTTGGCCGCTCGGCTGCCGCCCGGGTCACC
>CAZPIN010000048.1:0-1894 GCA_964586735.1 uncultured Rhodobacterales bacterium
GTCCGCCGTGTACCAGGGCGGGGTTGTTCTCCAGCGTCTGCACAAGGTTGGGCTGGATGGCCTGGTGAAGCAGCGTCACCATGGCGCCTTCGGCGCCAATGTCGCGGCAGGTGACCGGCGTGAGGTCCTGGCGGCGGGCGACGATGATGTCGCCGAGTCGCTGCTGGAGGTCCTCCATGCCCGATGCGAGGCAGAGGATGGCCATGACCTCCGAGGCGACCGTGATGTCGAAGCCCGCCTCGCGCGGATGTCCGTTGGCGACGCCGCCCAGCGAAGTGACGATCTGCCGCAGGGCGCGGTCGTTCATGTCCAGCACCCGCCGCCAGCTGACCCGCCGCGTGTCGATGCCGAGGCTGTTGCCCCAGTAAATGTGGTTGTCGAGCATCGCCGACAGCAGGTTGTGCGCCGAGGTGATGGCGTGGAAGTCGCCGGTGAAATGCAGGTTGATGTCCTCCATGGGAATCACCTGCGCCTTGCCGCCGCCGGCGGCTCCGCCTTTCATGCCGAAGCACGGGCCAAGGGAAGGCTCGCGGATGCAGACGGCGGCGCGCTTGCCGATTCGGTTCAGCCCGTCGACCAGGCCAACGGTGGTGGTGGTTTTGCCTTCGCCTGCCGGGGTGGGGTTGATAGCGGTGACCAGCACCAGCTTGCCCCCGTCTCCGGACGGACTGGATGCGAGGCCAGAGGACAGGATCTTTGCCTTGTCGCGGCCGTAGGGTGCGAGCTGGTCTGGCGACAGGCCAATCTTGCCGCCAATCTCTTCAATGGGAAGCGCGTTGGCGGCGCGGGCAATTTCGATGTCGGACATGGGATCCATCCCTTGCTGGTGGAGGCGGCCGCCAGGGCGCGGCACGCGCGGGGTGTATGGAGGAAAGACGAGGCGCTGCGCCTCAGGGTGGTTCGCTTGGCGGCGCATTCTAGCGAAGTATCTGGAGAAGTACGGCAAGTTGGATTGCCTTGTCACCCAATGGAGCGAGTTGGCAAACCCAGGTGGCAAGCCTGTCCCAGATTCGCAAGGGTGGCGCAACCTCGCATGGCCACTCTGGCTTCCGCGCCGGAGGCTATCCCGCTGGAGCCACCGACTCTCCTTGACAACTTCGGGCTGCCGCAGGTTGACATCTCTAGCTGGCTGTGGTATGGGGCGGTCGCAGTCGAAGACGCGACGCCCCCAGCGGCGAATCACCCCTAGCGAAGAGAAAGCGGGCAGGAGCGAATCACCCCGCGCCGCTTCCCGCGAAGAGTGCATGGTGTCGTTTGGGCGCTCTTTTTCGACGGTCTTAAAAACAGCACGCGGCGCTTGTTAGCCCTTTACTGGCAAGGGATTAGGTGAATTTTCATAACCGCGGTTTGACATCGTACCAAAGACCAATCCAAGATTTGGCTCGCGTCAAGAGTCGGCATCCTGCCGATTCGCGCTCTGACTGGGAGACTTCCAATGCCCGCTAAAAAACCGAAATTCTGGAGCCAGCCACACGAAATGTCGTATCGCGTCGTGTGCTGCAACGCTCGAAGCCGACGCGCGCTGAGCCGGTGGATCGCCTATCTGGCGGGCCTTGAGGTCAGCCGGATGGGCGAGCCTGAACAGCTGCCCGCAACGGTCATCCGCCAAGGCGGCGGGCGAAGGGAGATTGACGGCATCTTGGCTTCGGAGCTGGACGGAACAGCCGTCGTCGAAGTCCACGAGCACAAGCACCACTACGACCCCATGGCACAGGCGCAGCTTTGCAGCGCCGCGTATCTGGTCCAGCACGACGTGATCAGGCGGGGCGGCAGGTTTCATGGCAGGTCCGTCGTGGTGGTGGCTGCGCTGGTGCTGCATGGTCCCGCTGCCGCCAGAGTCCCGCCTTCCGTTGACGAGGCGTCGAAGGTTCCGGATGGCTTCAAGGGCCGCCGT
>CAZPIN010000049.1:0-11394 GCA_964586735.1 uncultured Rhodobacterales bacterium
CATCGGCCGGGCGCTGATGCCCGAGCCGCGCCTCCTGCTGCTGGACGAGCCCTCGGCCGGACTGTCGCCGGCGCTGCAGGACGAGGTGTTCGAAATCGTCCGCCAGGTGCACGGGCGCGGCACGCCCATCCTCATGGTCGAGCAGAATGCCCGCAAGGCCCTAGAGATGGCGCACCGCGGCTATGTCCTGGTGGAGGGCCGCAACCGGGCCACGGGGGGCGGCGCCGAACTAGCCGCCAATCCCGAAATCGCCCGCATGTTCCTCGGCGGCTGACCATGGCCTTCTTCATCAGCTTCTACCTGATTCCCGGCATCGTGCTGGGCTGCATCTACGCTCTGGGGGCTATCGGCGTCTCGCTGGCCTTCGGCAACCTCCGCTTCGCCAATTTCGCCCACGGTGCCCTGATGACCCTCGGCGCCTATCTCACCCTGACCATCGGCCAGGAGACCGGCCTGCCGGTGCTGGCCGCCTTGCCCCTGTCGATGCTGATTACCGGCGCCGTGTCGGTGGCGCTCGACCGCATGTGCCTTCGCCCGTTCCGCGCCGGCGCGCCGGTGGTGCTGCTGATCGCTTCCCTTGGCATCGCACTGATGGTGCGCTCGGTGATCCAGCTGGTGTGGGGCGTCGACCTGCAGAGCTTCTCGGCGGGCACCATCGCCAAGCCGTACGTGCTGGCCGAGGGCATCCGGATACTGCCGCGCCACGCGGTGATCATCCTCTGCGCCGCCGGGTTGATGCTGGCCCTGCACGCGCTGCTCGCCTACACCCGCACCGGACGGGCGATGCGGGCCATGAGCGACTCGCCGGAGCTGGCGCGCCTCACCGGCATCGATACCGAGCGGGTAATCGTCGTCACGTGGATGCTGGCCGGCGGGCTGGCGGCGGCGGCCGGCACGTTTCTGGGCATGGACACGCTGGTGCGCCCGACCATGGGCTTCCACGTGCTGCTGCCGGTGTTCGCCGCCGCGATCCTGGGCGGCATCGGCCGCCCCTACGGCGCCATGGCCGGCGGCCTCGTCATCGGCGTGGTGCAGGAGCTGGTCGCCTATCCCTGGATCGGCGGCGAGCCCCTGATCTCGCCCAGCTACAAGGAGGGCGTCGCCTTCGCCGTCATGGTGCTGATGCTGGTCTGGCGGCCCCAGGGCCTGTTCGCCGGGAGGCAGTTCTGATGGACGGCGCGACTCTCTACGGCCTGGCGCTGTACGGCGTGTCGCTCCTGACCATGGGCGGCATCTACGCCATCCTGTGCCTTGGCCTCAACCTCCAGTGGGGCGTGGCCGGCATCCTCAACGTCGGCGTGGCGGGCTTCTTCGCCGTCGGGGCCTACACCAGCGCCATCCTCACCACCCCCGGCTCGCCCTACCATCTGGGCGGCTTCGGCCTGCCGGTGATACTGGCGGTGCCGGCGGCCATGGTGGCGTCGGCGGCGCTGGCCTGGGCCGTGGGCCGCATCTGCGTGCGCCTGCGCAGCGACTATCTGGCCATCGCCACCATCGGCATCAGCGAGATCGTCCGCCTCGTGCTGTCCGTGGAGGTGTGGGCGACCAACGGCCCGCGCGGCGTGGCGCATGTGCCGCGGCCCCTGACCTGGCTGCCCGAGCCCCTCGACCAGCTCGGGTTTCTGCTCATCGTCCTGGCCTGCCTGGCGGTGGTGTACCTGCTGCTTGAGCAGGCGGCCAACTCGCCATGGGGCCGCACCATGGCGGCGATCCGCGACAACGAGGGCACCGCCCGCTCCATCGGCAAGGACGTCGACCGGCGGCGGCTGCAGGCCATGGTGCTGGGGGCCGCCTTCATGGGGCTCGGCGGCGCGCTGACCGCCCACTATCTGCGCTTCATCGACCCCAAGGCGGCCGAGCCTCTGACGACCACGTTTCTGGTGTGGGTCATGCTGATCGCCGGCGGCAGCGGCAACAACCGCGGCGCCATCCTTGGGGCTTTCCTGCTGTGGACCATCTGGTCCGGCACCGAGATCATCGCCGGCCTGCTGCCCGCCGAGCTGTCGGTGCGGCTTGCCTACGTGCGGGTGTTTCTGGTCGGCTTTTTCCTGCAGGTCATCCTGCAGCGGTATCCCGGAGGAATCCTGCCCGAACGCAGGGGCGGTAAAGGCGGCAGACTCAAGGAAGCCGACAGCGCGGACAGCGCGGCGCGCGCGCCGCCAGGCTGACCAGTCGAAGCGACGGCCTCCGCCAAGCTGGCGGTACGGGACCGTGCCCCGCCAAAGCCGAATCGCTTGACTCCATTCCCAGACTGCGGTGAATTGCCAAGCGGAGCGGGTCTCTGGCGAGGCTGCGCTTCTTCTCGCCGCTGAGCCCCTTGCACGAGGCATCCAGCGGGACCTCAGCATGCAAAGGGAGCAACTCATGCGACTCGAAGGAAAAGTGGCGATCGTGACCGGATCGTCCCGCGGCATCGGCTTGGGAATCACCGAGCGGTTCGCCGAGGAAGGCGCGACCGTCTACGCCGGCAGCACCAGCAATCCCAAGGACGTCTACCCCGAAGGCGTCATTGGCGTCGAGCTGGACGTCTCCAACGCCGGCGACTGGGACCGCGTCACCGCGCAGGCGGTGAACGACCACGGACGCATCGACATACTGGTCAACAACGCCGGCGTCATCGCGTACGAGCCGCCGCATGAGCAGGATCAGGAAGGCTGGGACAGGGTGGTGGCGGTGAACCAGACCGGCGTATGGCTGGGCATGAAGGCGGTGTATCCGGCCATGCAGAAGCAGAAGTCGGGATCGATTGTCAACATCGCATCGATCCTTGGCAGCGTCGCGCTGCCGGGCGCGCATGTCTACCACGCGACCAAAGGAGCGGTGCTGATCATGTCGAAGAACGCGGCCATGACCTATGTCGGCGACGGCATCCGCGTGAACAGCATCTCGCCCGGCCTGATCGACACCCCGCTTTCGCAGAGCCAGCCCCAGGAGGCCACCGACTACGTGGTGTCCATTACGCCAATGCAGCGCCTTGGCAAGCCGCGGGAAATCGCGAATGGCGCGCTGTTTCTGGCCAGCGACGAGTCCAGTTACATCACCGGCATAGATCTGCCCATCGACGGCGGTTTTATGGCCAAGTGACGGAGCCGTCGCTGCGCCGTCCAAGACCGGCAGGTGATGGGGCATAACGCCCGCAGGAATCCACGAAGGCCGACCGCGACGGGCAGCAGCTGGCTGGCGGTATCACGCGTGGCTTGACGCCGCCTTTGGGCGCGGAGCAGGCTTAGCGCAGGGAAACCGCGCGGTCCAAACGTCGGCAGTTTCCGGCGACCACTTCAATTGGCAAAGCGCGGCGCGGGCTGCCATGCGCCCGCGCCGCCCCATAGCTTACTCGAGCGGGCTGGCCTCGAATTTGCCGTCGGCCGTCACGTCGTGGCGGTTGTAGCGTCCGGCCACGTCGCCCATGGCGTCGAAGTCCTGGCTTCCCGCCGCGCCCTCGTAGTTGATGGCCTTGCCCTCGCCCAGCAGGCGCTTGGCCTTGGCCCACTCGCCCGGCCGGACCACCTCGCCCGGTCCGCTGGCGACGGCGCGCAGCGACTTGGCGATGGCCCCGCGGTCCGCGCTGCCGGCGTGCTCGATGGCCAGCGCCACGAGGAAGGCGGCGTCATACCCCTGCGCCGTGTAGGGCGATTCGGGATCGCCGCCGGCGGCGTTCAGGGCGTCGGCAAACGCCTTGTAGGAGGGCGAGTCGGTGTCGGCGGCGGCGGCCGTAAACACCGCCTTGCCGGCGAGGCTATCGGCGCCGAGCTCGGCGATCACGCTGTCGTCGACCATGCCGTCGGCGCCCATGAACTTGTCAAAGATGCCGTTCTCCAGGCTCTGCCGCATGATCAGAATGCCGCTGCCGTTGTAGTAGGCGAACAGCACCAGCACCTCCGCGCCGCTGGCGCCAAGGGTGGCCAGCTCCGAGCGGTAGGAGGGCTTGTTGGGCTGGTGCATCAGCCGGGCGGCAATCTCGCCGCCGCGCTCGGTGAAGGCCGCGCTGAACACCTCGGCAAGGCCGCTGTTGTAGTCGTCGTTGGCCCAGGTCAGCGCCACCCGCCGCAGGCCCAGCTTGTCGGCCAGGTTGGCGAGGGCTACGCCCTGATAGGCGTCCGACGGCGCCACGCGGTAGACCAGATCCCTGTCGTTGAGATCCGTGATGGCCGGTGCCGTCGCCGAGGGCGACACCGACACCACGCCGGCCGGCACGGTTACCGAATCAGCGGCGGCGATGGTGCCGCCGGAGCAGATGGCTCCGACGATGGCGGTGACCTGGTCGACGTTGACCAGCTTCTGCGCCGCGTCGACGGCCACCTTCGGGTCGCAGGCCGAATCGGCGAGCGCCATCTCCAGGTTCCCGCCGAGCACGCCGCCGGCCCCGTTGATCTGCCTGACGGCAAGCTCCTCGGCCTCGACGATCTTCGCCACCAAGTCCGGTATGGGCCCGGTAACGGCCGAGAGAGAGCCGATCTTGGCTCCCTGGGCATTGGCGCTGCCGCCTGCGGCGACAGCCAGCGCGGCCGCTAGAGCCGCGGTTGCTACATACTTGCGCATGACATCCTCCATGCTGGAGTCCGGTTGGGTTTCGCGGCGCATCCAGCCGCCGCCACCTACCATATAGCAAGAATTACGGCGGCCGTGCGGCAGCGCTTTGCGAATTGCGCAAGCCCCTCCTCCGCGCTTCGCCGCCCCGTCCGGTTCCGCCACTGCAAATTGGGCCTTCCGGGCGCAGCGTCCCTATTCAAGAGGGGTTGCTACGAACTCTCCCGCCGCGCTTACGTCGTGGCGGTTGTAGGAGCCGGCGACGTCGCCGCTGGCGTCAAACTCGTGCGCGCCGGCCGCGCCCTGGTAGTTGATCTCCCGCCCCTCGCCCAGCAGCCGTTTGGCCTTGCTCCACTCGCCGGGGCGGATGATCTCGCCCGGGGCCTGGGCGACCGCGCGCAGCGACGAAGCCAGCTTGCCGCGGTCCGTGGAGCCAGCATGCTCCATTGCAAGGGCGAGCAGGAACGCAGCGTCGTAGCCATGCGCGGTATAGGGCGAGAGCGGATCGCCTCCCGCCTCTGACAGCGCCGCCTCGAACATCCTGAAGCTGGGAGAGCCCGTTTCCGCGGCGGCCGAGGTAAACGCCGCCCTGCCGGCAAGCGCGTCCGCCCCGACCGCCTCGATCACGGCGGGGTCGACCATCGCGTCGGAGCCGACGAAGCGGTCGAAGAATCCGTTTTCCAGGCTCTGGCGCAGAATCAGGATTCCGCTGCCGTTGGAATAGGCGAACAGCGCCAGCGCCTCGGCGCCGCTGGCGCTCAGGGTGGCCAGCTCGGTGCGGTACGAGGGCCTGTCGGGCTGGTGCATGACGTCGGCCGTGATTTCGCCGCCCATGCCGACATACGCCTCGCGGAACACTGCGGCGACGCCGCGATTGGCGTCATCGTTGGTGTAGGTCAAGGCCATGCGCTGGTAGCCGACGCTGCGGGCCAGCTGGGCGATGGCCACGCCCTGGTAGGAGTCGGACGGCGCGACCCTGAAGACCATGTCGCCATCGTCGAGGCTGGTGATAGCCGGGGCGGTTGCCGACGGCGACACCGAAACCACCCCGGCTGGCACCGTGACGGACTCGGCGGCGGCGATGGTGCCACCAGAGCAGATGCCGCCGACGATGGCGTGTACCCGGTCGACATTGACCAGCTTCTGCGCCGCGTCCACCGCCACCTTCGGGTCGCACGCGGAATCGGCGATGACCAGTTCGAGCTTGCCGCCAAGCACGCCGCCAGCCTCGTTGATCTGCCGCACGGCAAGCTGCTCGGCCTCGACGATCTTCTCCACCAGCCCCGGAATGGGTCCGGTGACGGCCGACAGCGAGCCGAGGCGCGCACCCTGAGCATGGGCGGTGGCGGAGGCCGCCAGTATCAGTACCGCCGAGAGTTTCAGGGCCGATGAGAGATGGGTCATGGTTGCTGCTCCCGTGCTGCGCACCCTTGAGTCTCAAGGGTAGAATGAAGCCGCGCTGGCGAGAGGCGCTGTCCGCACACTGGCTGCCAGGCAAACCTGCAGCATAGTCTGCGAAAGCCAGCTCGCCGCCCGCGACGCCGCGCAGCCGAAATTACGCCAGAGGTCAACGCCATGCTAGCGGCTTCTCTTGAGCAAAGCCTCAGACAGGTCATCGGCCAAAGGTTGCTGATGAGCTCCGCCGAGCTTGAGCGCCATGGACGCGACGAGGCGCATCACCCGGCCGCGCCGCCCGACGCCGTCGCCTACCCCGAAAGCGCAGAGGAGGTGGTGGCCATCGTCCGCGCATGCGCCGCGCACAGCTGCCCCATCATTCCGTTTGGCGTGGGCACCTCGCTGGAGGGACACGTCATCCCGGCCAGGGGCGGACTGTCGCTGGACATGACCCGCATGAACCGCGTGCTGGCGGTGCACCGCGACGACCTCGACGCGGTGGTGCAGCCCGGCGTTACCCGCAAGCAGCTGGAGGCCGAGCTGCGCGACACCGGGCTGTTTTTTCCGGTGGACCCCGGCGCCGACGCCACCCTGGGCGGCATGGCCGCCACCCGCGCCTCCGGCACCAACGCCGTGCGCTACGGCACCATGCGCGAAAACGTCCTGGCCCTTGAGGCGGTGCTTGCCAGCGGCGAGGTGGTGCGCACTGGGCGGCGGGCGCGCAAGTCCTCGGCCGGTTACGACCTGCGCAGCCTTTTCATCGGCTCGGAGGGCACTCTGGGCATCATCACCGAGCTGACCCTCCGCCTGCACGGACGGCCCGAGACCGTCGGCAGCGGGGTGTGCCCCTTCCGCGATCTGGAGTCGGCCGTCAACGCCGTGATCCTCACCATCCAGTGCGGCATTCCGGTCGCCCGCATCGAGCTGCTTGACGACATTCAAATGCGGGGAAGCAACCTGCATTCGGGCCTCGGCTACGAGGAGACCCCTACCCTGTTCCTCGAGTTTCATGGCACCGAGGCTTCGGTGCAGGAGCAGTCGCAGATGTTCGAGGATATCGCCGAGTCCTGCGGCGGCGGGGAGTTCCAGTGGGCCACCGCGACGGAGGACCGCAACCGTCTGTGGCGGGCCCGGCACGAGGCGTACTACGCGGCGAAGGCGTTGCGCCCGGGAGCCGAAGGCTACGTCACCGATGCCTGCGTGCCCATATCGAGGCTGACCGAATGCGTGCGCGAAACCCGCGCCGACATCGACGCCTCCAGCCTAGACGCGCCTCTGGTAGGCCATGCCGGCGAGGGAAACTTCCACCTCACCATCCTGGTCGACCCCGACAGCGAAGACGAACGGAAGGAGGCTGCCCGCCTCGCCGACCGTCTCGCCGAGAGGGCCCTTGCCATGGACGGCACGGTTACCGGCGAGCATGGAGTGGGCCAGGGCAAGCGCAAGCACATGCTGGCGGAGCACGGAGCGGGCTGGGACGTCATGGGGCGGGTGAAGCAGGCGCTGGACCCCGACGGCCTCCTCAATCCCGGAAAGATCGTGCCTGACTGACCGCCGGCCGCGCCGAGCCGCCTTGCGCGAAGCGCCAAATGGGAATACATCTTGCGGGCCGCGCCGGTAGCTCAGTTGGATCAGAGCACCAGACTACGAATCTGGGGGTCGGGGGTTCGAGTCCTCCCCGGCGCGCCATTTCCCCCATTGCCCAGCGCCACCACGAGCCAGGCGGCAGGTCTGCCCTGCCCCGCGCTACCCTTGCCTGCGACCGGTTTCGGGCGGCGGCACTGAATCGAGAATCTCTCGCAAACGCCTGCGCAGTGCGGGTACCGCTTCCTGCTCGAACCAGGGATTGCGGCGCAGCCAGGCGTTGTTGCGCCATGATGGATGGGGCAGCGCCATGAGACCGGGCAGATGCCGCCGCCACCCCCGCGCCGCTTCGGCAAGACTGCCCTCCTCCCGCAAATGCCAGCGCAGGGCGTAGCCGCCAACCAGCAGAAGAAATTCGATCTGGGGCATGCTTGCCAGTACCTGCTCGCGCCAGAGCTGCGCACAGCGAGGCGGCGGCGGGAGATCCCCCTTGCCTTTGACCGCGCCGGGAAAGCAGAACGCCATCGGCGCGAAGGCGAACAGACTGGCGTCGTAGAAGAGGGTCCGGTCCACGCCCATCCACGCCCGCAGGCGGTCGCCAGAAGGATCGTCGAAAGGCAGCCCGCTCTCATGGGCCAGACGTCCCGGAGCCTGGCCGCAGACGCAGATTCTGGCGCGGCTGGAGATGCGCAGTATTGGCCGAGGCTGATGGCGGTCCCTGGTCGAGGCAAAATCATCCGCGCAGGCGCGGCAGGCGGCCACGCGCCTCGATACGGCGGACGGCGTCGATGGAGTCATGCGCGGCAGAGTATGGCAGTCGGCGCAGGATGCCTATATGGTGGGGCAGGCGCCGCCGCCGTTCTGGGAATGGCGCCCATCAGCGGAAGCAGGAAGGCAAAGGCAGATCCATGTATCGAGTCTGGGGATTTCTGGAAGAGTATTCGCTGCTGCTGCTCAGCGGCGCGCTGATCGCCCTTGTCTGGGCCAATGTCGAACCCCACTCCTACCACGAGCTGGTGGACTACAAGCTGTGGGAAGGCGGATTCATCGGCAAGATGAAGGATGGAGAGAGGGTCCTCACCCTCCACTTCCTGATCAACGACATCCTCATGGCCTTCTTCTTCGCCATCGCCGGCAAGGAGGTCTGGGACGCGGTCATTCTCAAGGGCGGCAGCCTGCGCGGGCGCAAGGCCCTGACACCACTGATCGCCACCGCCGGCGGCATGATCGGCCCGGCCGGCATCTATCTTCTGGGCGCATTTCTTCTTGGCAAGTACGCTGCGCTAAGCAACGGCTGGGCCATACCAACCGCAACGGACATCGCGTTTTCCTATCTGGTCGGGCGGCTGGTCTTCGGACCGGGGCATCCGGCGGTGAAGTTTCTGCTGCTGCTGGCGATCGCGGACGACGCGACTGGCCTGGCCATCATTGCGGTGTTCTACCCGCAGGAAGATCTCGCCCTGCAGTGGCTTCTGCTGTCTGTAGCGGCGTCGGCGGGTGCCTATCTGCTGTTCAACCTGCTGCCGCGGCACCTCGACAAGGGCGACGATTCCCGCCCCATCACATCCTTCGTACGCGAGAAGATTTCGTTCTGGCCCTATGCAGTCGCCGGCGCGCTGAGCTGGTACGGGTTCCAGAATGCCGGACTGCACCCAGTGCTGGGCCTGATACCCGTCATCCCCGCCATACCCCATGCCGACATCTCGTTCGGCATCTTCTCGGACGCCAAGCAGCACCTCAACCGCGACCTCCTGACCCGCATCGAGCACGGGCTGAAGATACCGGTGGAAGTGGTGCTGTTTCTGTTCGGGTTCGCCAACGCCGGGGTGGAGTTCTCGGCGATTGGCGACGCGACCTGGCTGGTGCTGGCGGGGCTATTCATTGGCAAGCCATTCGGCGTATGGCTGTTCGGAGAGTTTGCCGCCCATACCCTGAAGCTTGGCATGCCGGATGGCATGAACGGCAAGGACGTCTTCGTGGTGGGGGCGATCGCCGGGATTGGCTTTACGGTGTCGCTGTTCGTCGCTACGGTCGCCTTCCCGCCGGGCATGACGCAGGACGCGGCGAAGATGGGCGCCCTCCTGTCCTTTGCGATGGCTGGTATATCCATCGTGGTGGCACGGATGCTGCGAATCAAGCGTATCGAGTCCATGGCCTGAGCGGGCCTGCACAGTCCAACAGCCACGGGCCGAGCTGCGTAGTTTTCCAAGCTTTGGTATGTCGGATATCGTTAGCACTCACACATGCACAGGCATCCGACTCTGCAACTTACGCTTTGCCGCTGGTCGTGTGCCGAGACTGGCAACTAGGCAAATTTCGAGTCAAACACAAACCCACTTTGGGCGGCTACAACGTCTCTCCCAGCCTTTGCAGTTCGGAGTGGCATCGAGAACGAACCAATGATAGCTCACGGTGCACGTAAATGCAGCTTACGCCGACGTTAAAGATATCACTAGCAAGTATATTGCCTGCGGGCGATGATTCCTGCCGAAACAGCACTTCGTATAATGCTGCATCAAAACTCTCCGCCGCATATAATGTTGGAATAGCTTGCCCAGCGGGTGAAAAGAGAGGAGTGAAGCGGCTAACCGGTCCAACGCCTGGGTTGAAGTCAACGCCATCAAACTCCAATTGATGGCAACGGAATATGCTTTCTCATGAAGCAATTGCATAGTAACTTGATGCAACCGCTGACTCGGGAATTACCAAACTGGTCACCCTACAGGCACCTCATACGCGTGAGTAGCAGCTTCTACAACCATCGGGTCATTTCTCTGTATGGCCGAAAGAGGAGTTTCTCCGTCAAGCCGCTCATTTGGCGAAACAAGCCAGGTTGCGCGATGCCAATCCGTGCAATCCTTTCGAAAGACGCTGTTCACTTTCCGAATGAGTGGGTAAGGCTGTCCGTTTGATTGAAACTGAAATGCGGGATACACCGTACTGCCGACAATCGGCAACCCAATTATTCGCCCGGCTGACCGCCAGTTTCTAGCCTTCCTCGTTTCATCAGCACCCTTGCAGCCAGCTTGACGGTGAACAGCCTTCGCGTCTAAGACCGGATATGTGTTAAGAAAGTACACACGTAACTCGGCTCTCATGAGTTCTATCTCTACCATGGCTAGCAGATGCGGGTCATTAACGTCTTTCTCCAACAACTTAGCAGAGCTTTCCGTCCGAGCACCACTCGAAGCAGCTGAGATTCGATGGTCGCGAGCTTCCGGCGCTTCGCTTCTCAACTGCTTACTGGCACTTTGTTTCTTGGAGGGCGAAACACGAGAGTCGCCTCGATGCCGCTTGGTTGGTCGAGTGTCCCTAGCCTTCCTCTGAGGAAAGGTAGGCGGCACATCTCGAGTGGGCTTGAGAGATCTCTTGGCGGGGGTCGCTTGTTGTGACGAATCGAGCAGAGTCACCGCTCCAGCCATCAAGCCGCCATCTCGATTGTCTTCCTTCATGTCCCAATCTCCCTGAACTTCCCTAGCCTAGCCAGCCTGTACCGGTGGCACTCTGGCAAGCATACAAGAGACTGTGGCAGCTGTCAACCCCTTGCCAATCAAGCACTTGCTGCGCACACTTCCATGTATTCGACCGCCCGTTCCTACACGTTCGGCCACTCGAAGTTCTTCATGACATCCTCCGCGTGACTGTGAGCTATACCTTAGCTGGGGTTACTGTTTCATCTCCTGTGGAAATTCGGCTGCAGGAAGCCGCACCAAGCCCTCCTCTGGCGAGGGACTGAAGGTTGCCGCCGCGGCCCTGCGTGGGCGTGGCCCTGCTGAACGTCGAGGGACTTGTCTTCCCCAGCCAGCGCATCGACGGTCCCGCCGACGCCTGGCAGATACCGCGGGGCGGTATCGACAAGGGCGAAGTGACGGAGGCCGCCGCCCTGCG
>CAZPIN010000050.1:0-2039 GCA_964586735.1 uncultured Rhodobacterales bacterium
CAGCGGCTACCGCCGAATGGTGATCCCCAATCTGGGCAGCGCCACCGCCCAGCTCGTCCACAATCTGACGAAGAAGAACGGACTGCTTTACCGCACGCCGCTGGAGGTCCAGGCGAACGTGTTTGTGCATGGCGTAAGCGAACACTGGCAGCCGCTTTCCTACGCCGAGGCTTTGGACACCCCAAAGGACAGGCGGGATGTCTGCTTCACGACCGGGCCCTTCAACGTGCTGAACATGCGGCAGTATCTGTACAGTCGGCTGGAGGCGGAGTACTCCGAGAGGGAGTTCAAGGAAGAAGCGTACTGGACTTCGCTGGGGCTGCTGCGCGCCCGGGAGGTTGAGGGCTGGCTGGCTCTGCGCTACTTTGGCGCGGCCAGATGGCACATGCACGAAGGGGACTTGCTGGCAAGTCAAACCGTCCTATACTACCTTGGTGACAACATCGAAGAGCCGGAGCGGTTTGAGGACCTGAAGGCGATGGTGTTCACCCCTCGGGAGCGGGAGGAGATCAGTATGAGAGCCGGAACAAAAATGATCCTGGACGCCCAGACCAGATTCATCGATAAGGGCATCGCCATAGGCGAGGCCAACGCGATCCTGAAATTCATTCGGGAGAGGTTTGGCTCGGTGCCGAAGGAACTGGAAGCCAAGCTGAACGCGTCGCCTGCAGAGGAGCTCGACGGCTGGCTGGGGCGGGTAGCCCACGCCACCAGCCTTGACGAGCTGCTGGGCAGAGGCAGGGGCCGGACGCGCAGGTCGCCTGCGTAGGCGGTCTCCTCTCCGACGCTTCCCCCGCGGGCACGCCAGTACAGATGGCGGCCTTCGTCGGCGCCGCCCGGATTAGCGGGTGGCAGTGGGGCGTCGCGGTCCGCCAGCTGGCCACGAGGGCAAGGAGCGCAGTCGTGGATTTCGGCAGGAGACGGTACGGAAGATCAGTATGAGAGCCGGAACAAAGATGATCCTGGACGCCCAGACCAGATTCATCGACCAGGGTCGGGCCAAAACGATCCTGGACTTCATTCGGGGAAAGTTTGGCTCGGTGCCGAAGCAACTGGAAGCTAGGCTTGATGCGACCCCAGCAGAGGAGCTCGACAGCTGGATTGACCGGGTACTCGGTGCCATCAGCCTTGACGAGCTGCTGGGCAGCGGCAGGGGCCGGACGCGCAGGTCGCCTGCGTAGGCGGCCTTCGACGAGGAGCGGCGCAGGCTGAAGGTGATACCGAACGCCTTCGGCGAGCGGGCGGTACAGAAGCTGATGTTTGGGGCGATGTGGCGGGCGGCGACCCGCTGGAAGCCCTTTCGGGTATTCGAGTTCGAGGCGCGTCAGCTTGAGCGGATCCGCGTGGATCTCTCGGAGGAGTACGAGAAGTCTACGGGCCTCCCCGCCGCTTCGCGGCGGGCCGCCGCCCCTGCCAGATTATCCAGCAAGATTGGGACTTGACCACGGGATGCACCGGTATGCTCGGGGCGACCGTGAAGTCGAGGACGGGCGGATTGCCGCGTCGCGGCGCAGCGCCGCCGATGGCCAGTCAGCATGACAGGTGCGCACGGGCTGCACGCAGGGGCACCTCGAAAACCGCATGTGCCTCGCGCTTGAGAACGAGAGGGCCGGCTAACCGGAGACCGCGCCATGGGATGTTCAGGTTCGATCTTCTCGCCGTCCGCCGCAGTTACATTCCCCATGTCGGCTATCTGGCCGATCACGGCAGCTTGCGCATCGGGCGATAGAGCGAAATATAGGGGGCAGCCTAGAGTAGTGTGTTGCAGAAGCCATGTCGGCTGACTACGCCAGCGCCGTTTCAAACGTTTCAATGTTCCGCTTCTCGCTGCTGAATTCCACTCCAACCAGGTGTATCGGCCGGTCCAGGCCTCGATACTTGTCCGCGTACTTCTTCCAGCGAAGCTGACCAAGCGCTTCACCCGAAGAACCGCTCTTGCTCACTTTGAACTCGAACAGGTACACGGCCTTCTGCTCCACAACCGCCATGTCGATTCGCCCCTTGCTCGTAGAATCTTCCAATCTCACATCAAGGCCCAC
>CAZPIN010000051.1:0-21412 GCA_964586735.1 uncultured Rhodobacterales bacterium
CTGTCCGCCTACATGAGCGCGGCCATTGGCGTGTCGGGGCAGAATCCCGTGCTGATCGACGCCTTCCTCGAGGGCGCCGTGGAGCTGGACGTCGACGCGCTGTCTGACGGCGAGGACGTGCATGTCGCCGGCATCCTCGAGCATGTGGAGGAGGCCGGGGTGCATTCGGGGGACTCGGCCTGCGCCCTGCCGCCGTATTCCGTGGCGCCGGAGGTGATCGAGGACATCCGCAGGCAGACCGGGATGCTGGCGCGGGACCTGGGCGTGGTCGGGCTGATGAACGTCCAGTACGCGGTGCAGGGGAAGTCGGTCTACGTGCTGGAGGTCAATCCGCGGGCCTCCCGCACCGCGCCGTTTGTGGCCAAGGCGGTGGGCGTGCCCATCGTACGGGTCGCGTCGCGCCTGGCGGCCGGCGAGAAGCTGGCGGCGTTCGGGCTGAAGGATCCCGACATTGCCCACACCGCGGTCAAGGAAGCGGTGTTTCCGTTCGCCCGCTTTCCCGGCGTCGACACCATTCTGGGGCCGGAGATGCAGTCTACCGGCGAGGTGATGGGGCTGGACCGCAACTTTCCGCTGGCGTTTCTCAAGAGCCAGCTGGCTATCGGCAGCTCGCTGCCGGCCAACGGCCGCGTGTTCGTTTCGGTGCGCGACGGCGACAAGGAGGCTGTCGTCGAGCCGGCGCGGCGGCTTGCGGCCATGGGTTTCGAAATTCTGGCGACGACAGGCACGGCCGCCCATTTGGCCATGCACGGCATCAAGGCGGAGGAGGTGCGCAAGGTGTCGGAGGCGGAGCCCAACATCCTCAATCGAATCCGCAGCAGGGAGGTGGCGCTGGTCTTCAACACCACCGAGGCGGAGCGTACGGTGCGCGACTCGCTGTCTTTGCGCGAGGCGGTCATGCGCCTGGGGATTCCGTACTTCACCACGCTGCCCGGAGCGCGGGCGGCGGTGGAGGCGATCGGGGTCGCCCGCGGCCAGCCGCTTGCCGTAGCCTCGCTGCAGTCTTACTTTTCGGACTCCGCCCGCGCCGTCGGCCAGGCGGCATCCTGACAGTCTCGCCCGGAGGCAGCCATGAGCGACGACCGCTATCCGGTGACGCCGGAGGGCTACGAGAAAATCCGCGGGGAGCTGGACCGGCTCGAGCGGCAGGAGCGCCCGGAGACCGTGGCGGCGGTGGCCGAGGCCCGCTCCCATGGCGACCTGTCGGAAAACGCCGAGTACCACGCGGCGCGAGAGCGCCTGCGGATCATCGACCACCACATCGCCGAGCTGGGCGGCAAGATCGCCCGCGCCGACGTCATCGACCCCGCCGAGCAGAGCGGCGACACGGTGCGTTTTGGGGCGACCGTCAAGGTGTACGACTCCGAAGCCGACACGGAGCGCGAGTTCATGGTGGTTGGCGAGGACGAGGCCGACGCCGACGAGGGGCGGATCAGCATCCGGGCGCCGCTGGTGCGGGCCCTGATTGGCAAGCGCAAGGGCGACGAGGTGGAGCTGCAGGTCGGCGACGGCGAGCGCTACTACGAGATCCTCGAGGTGAAGTTTGGCTGAGAGCGGCATCGACCTGCACGTCCGCTGCGAGCATTGGCCGCTGGGCCAGGTTTTTGCCATTTCCCGCGGCGTACGCCGCGAAGCCGTAACGCTGGTGGTCGAGGCCAGCTGCGAAGGCCATGTCGGCCGGGGCGAGGCGGTGCCGTATTCCCGATTCGGCGAATCGCCCGATTCGGCTGCGGCGGCGGTCAGGCGCTACGCGCAGGAAGGCGGAAAGCTGGACCGCGAATCGCTGGTGGCGGGAGGGCTGCGGGGAGCCGCCCGCAACGCCCTCGACTGCGCGCTTTGGGACCTGGAGGCAAAGCGCACGGGGGTGCCGGTGTGGGAGCGCGCCGGACTACAGCCGCCGGAACCCGTGACCACCGCCTACACCATCAGCCTGGGGCAGCCGGAGGCCATGGCGCGGCAGGCGAAGGAGGCGAGGGAGCGGCCGCTGCTCAAGATCAAGATGGGAGGAAGCGCCGAGAACGAGGCGAAGCGGCTGCTGGCGGTGCGCGAGGCGGCGCCCAAGGCGCGGCTGGTAGTGGACGCCAACGAGGGATGGAGCCTGGCGCAGCTTGAGGAGCTGATGCCGGTGCTGGGAGACGCCGGGGTGGAGCTGATCGAGCAGCCCCTGCCTGCGGGACAGGACGGCAAGCTGGAGGGGCTGGAGAGGGTAGCTCCGCTGTGCGCGGACGAAAGCTGCCGGACGCGGGAGGACCTGGCGGCGGTAAGCCAGCGCTACGACTATGTGAACGTCAAGCTGGACAAGGCAGGCGGGCTGACGGAGGCGCTGGCCCTTTGCCAGGCGGCGCGAGAGGCTGGCTTGGGAGTGTTTGTTGGATGCATGCTGGCGGGGTCGCTGGCCATCGCGCCGGCGCTGACGATGGCGCCCCTTGCCGACTACGTGGACCTGGATGGGCCTCTGTACATGCGGGTCGACCGGGAAGGAGGCGTACAGGCGGAGGGGTCCATACTGCACCCGCCAGAGGCAGGCTTTTGGGGCGACCGCCGCTGAGCGGAGAGCGATGCTCGGGATAGTACCTGTGCGCGGAAAAGAATCTTGATTGACAAGGGGATAGAGGGAGTGTCGGGGCTGGTACCCGGTGTCTGCTAGCGGCCTGGAGCATATGGCGACGGGGGCGGGATGCTGTTAGTTTCAGATTTACCCCACTCGTGCTTTCAGATTTTACCTATTCACGCTTTCAAATTTTACCAACTGCGATGAAGGCCCATCCCCTGCAGTTAGTTTCGAAAAAGTGTGATTAGACTATATAAAATATACAGTTATGAACTATAGTGGGAAAGAAGGAGGTATGACGAATGCCAGTACTGCCTCTTACTTTCAGAATATCCCAGTATGGCTTTCAAATTTTACCTAGTTTGACTTTCAGATTTCTCCTTCTATTCTGGCACCCCAATGCTCAGCGCCGAAGCGGTGGGGCCTGCTAAGCAAGTGATTCGTGGGGGGCAATGGAAGTATCGCATCGAAGTGAGGGTGAGATCAAGCAGATGTACGGACGACTGGCGCGGGAGGCGGAACTGTGCGTGGGGGGCAAGCCGGCGGGGCGCTGACCATCACGCTTACGCTTACAATGTTGTTCCTCGCCGACAATGAGGAAGCCGATGGCTCCCTGTACATACTCATCGACTGGGAAGGAGGCGTACGGGCGGAGGGCAATCTTGCATCCGCTAGAGGCAGGCTTTTCGGGCGGCGGCCGCTGAGCGGAGTTCGACGTGTGGGCGAGCTCTTGTGCACTGAATTGAGCCTTGCTTGACAAGGAGATAGAGGAATGGCCGAGGCAGGCGGCATCCGCATGCAGCAAGAGGTGTATGGCGGCTGGGTAGAATGGCTCGAGTTTCAGATTTTCCCTGTCACAGCTTTCAGATTTTCCTATCTATACTTTCAAATTTTCCTCAAGCGCTTCGAGCACTCACTTCTCGCAGCCGGCCTTTCAAATGGGTAGTAAGCCTTTGCAACGTATACGGTTATAGGGCGATACTGAGAAAACGAAGGCAGAATGGCAGCTTGTACTGCTTGCCGCTTTCAGACTTACCCAGGTTACGCTTTCAAAATTTCCCTAGCTTGACTTTCAGATGCTTCTGTTCTATGTTGACACCCAACAACCTAGTGCCGTAGCGGCAGGGCATGCCGCGTATGATCGGTGAAGGGTACCAGAAGTATCGTATCGAAGTGGGGGTGAGATCATGCAGATATACGAACGATTGGCGCGAAGGGCCGTGGATACGGCCCTCGCCGAATCTCGCGTGGTGCTGATTTCAGGTCCGCGCCAGGCTGGTAAGACCACGCTGGCCGAGCAGGTTGCAAGCGGGGACATGCCGTTTGTGACCCTCGATGACCGATCTATACTGAACAATGTACTGTCTGACACACTAGGGTTTCTGCAGAAATTTGACCGCGCTGTCATTGATGAGTTTCAGATGGCGCCAGAACTAACGCGGGCGATCAAGATGAAGGTGGACCGAAATCAGACACCTGGGCAGTTTTTGCTAACGGGGTCGTCCGACCTCATGGTAGTGCCGAGACTGTCGGATTCGCTGGTAGGCCGCATGGAGACGGTCCACTTGCTGCCTTTGTCCCAGGCAGAAATACGGGGAGGGCAGGGAACTTTCCTTGATATGATATTCGATGACGAGGTTCCAGACCCCAAGGATCTGGTGATGGGTAGAGATCTCATTGAGACCGTGCTGGCGGGAGGTTATCCGGGCGCCCTGCGGCATCAAGACGAAATGCGCCGCTGGAGGTGGTACAATGACTACACAGAAGAAATCGTGCAGCGCGATGTAAAGAGCATCCATCAGATTGAAAAGCTAAGTGAAATGCCGAAACTGCTGGAGGTGCTAGCCCACCATTCGGGACAGATTGCAAACTGCACGAAAATTGGCGCAGCGCTGGGTATGAATCACGTAACGACGAGAAAGTACACCAGCATCTACGTGCGCCATTTTCTAATAAAGGCCCTGCAGCCGTGGCGAACAAACAAGATAAAGGGATTGACGAAGTCGCCAAAGATTCACTTTCTGGATTCTGGACTTTTGGCGTCATTGCGCAGGCAGACAGCCGACATGCTTGAGGAAAACCGAACCTGGCTGGGACCGATAATCGAGTCGTTCGTTTTCTCCGAAATGCAGAAGATGGCAGGATGGAGCAAAGGCTGGTATGAGATGACCTTTATGCGAACTGGTAAAGGAAGAGAGGTGGACTTCGTCATTGAGAATCATCAGGGAAAGGTTGTTGGAATCGAGGTGAAGGCATCGTCAACTGTTTCGTCATCTGACTTTGCGGGCCTGCGGATGCTGAGGGACTCATGCGGCGACAGGTTTGTTCGGGGGTACATTCTGTTTGATCACTACGTGCGGGGAGACTTCGGTGATCGAATGACCATGCTGCCAATCTCCAGCCTGTGGATATAGCGCACTCCACTGCCAGCAGGCAAAGCAGAACGTGCGCGACATGACTGCGGATCGCGTGGCACGAGACTGTCTGGATATTCAGATGGGTGGGTGTCGGGCTGTACGAGGCAGGCGGCCCGCCAGAGCTCCTTTCCTCTGTCTGGCGGTGGGGGATAGCTTGCCGAGTGTATGGTGGCAAAATCGCGGGCCATCGTGCCCGCTCTGAAGATGGTGCCTCTTACCAGCAGCATCGACCCTGAAGGGCATCCGCACACGAACGCCGACAAGGAAGGAGACGCGCGGACGGAGGAGCGGCTCAGAAGCCGCCCCAAGAAGGGTCTAGGGGCGATGACCGCTTGAACGACGAACCTTGCGTGGTCGAGTGCCTGTGCGCAAGCAAGAGCCTTTACTGGTAAGGTGTTGTTCTGGTGGGGTCTTTCCCGCTCACCAGTCGCTTTCAATGCGCGGGGGCTTGACTTTCAATCAGCGGGCACTATACTTTCAATCTGCCAGACAAACCGCAGTGGAAGAGGGGCAAGCCATGAGACGCTCAGATGCAGGGCCGGACGGGGACGTACCGCGCTTGGCGAAGTCAAGGCTGAAAACGGTGCTGGAGTGCAGCCGTGTAACTTGGCTTGGCGGTCCCCGGCAGGCAGGAAAGACCACGCTGGCCAAAGCAGTGGCACAAGAGGACATGCCTTTTGTATCTCTTGATGAACCGGCGTGGCGTGACTACGCGTTGTCTGATCCGACGGGATTTTTGAAACACCATGATCGTGCAATCATTGACGAGGTCCAAGTTGCGCCCGGTCTAATCAATGCAATCAAACTCGAAGTGGACAGAGACCGCCGAAAGAGTCGCTTCCTGTTGACGGGTTCTGCCAATCTCCTAACGATACCGCGAGTTTCAGAGTCGTTGACAGGGCGCATGGGGCTACAGCGGTTGCTGCCTCTTTCACAGGCCGAGATTAGGGGCGGGAACGGCACGTTCCTGGATACGGTATTTGCTGGAGAATTGCCCGAGGTCAATGAGGATGTATCTGGCCCAGATCTCATCGAGCTGGTGTTGGCTGGCGGTTTTCCCGAAGTATTGCTGGAGCGGGAGACAGAAATGCTCAAGCGACTATGGTACGAAGGTTACATTGAGTTAGCCTTGCAGCGCGATTTGCCGGACATCGCGAAAATCGACCAGCTAGGGCAGATGGGACAGCTGCTGCACATGCTGGCCTTGTATTCCGGCAAGATAGTCAACTGCTCGAAGATTGGTGGGGCGTTGGGGATGAACCATGTAACGACAAAGAGGTACATGCGGCTGCTCGAAGCCCTCTACTTCTTCAAGACACTGCCTAGCTGGCAAACCAACCGCCTAAAACGGCCAGTAAAGGCGTCCAAGCTGTACTTCTTGGATTCGGGATTGCTTGCGTATTTGCTGAATGCGTCCCCAAGAATGGTTATTGAGGATAGATCTGTCTTTGGCTCCATCGCCGAGACATTTGTATATTCAGAATTGGCAAAGCAGGCCACGTGGAGCGACAAACGCTATGAATTCATGCATATGCGGGACAGAGACGGTAGGGAAGTCGATCTTGTTATCGAAGATGAGGCCAGAAACGTAGTCGGTGTTGAAGTCAAAGCCAGCGCCAACGTGTCTTCCCGCGACTTTTCAGGAATGCGGGTGCTTGCGGAGGCGTGCGGCGACAGATTCATTCGGGGGATCATACTGTGCGAGTTTCACCAGCAAATTTCGTATCAGGACAAGTTCGTAGTCTTGCCAATATCGTGCCTGTGGAGCTGACGTGTGGCGCCAAGCGGGCCGACTCAATCTGCCCAAAGTGCCACTCGCCCTCGAAAGTACAGAGCGCGGCCAGGGTACGCCGAGCTCCCGTATGTTCGCGCTGCCACCGAGCTCCGGCAGGTCGGTCACGCAGCCCGCGCCTTCCACCTTTGCTCCTCGCTCCTGCAGCAGCTCTAATACCAACGGACCTAAATTTCAACCGTCATCCAATCCCTGCTCGTGATCGAGGTAATCAGACCGGGATTGTTGGCGAATCGGTTCCAGGCGTCCACGACTGCCTGCTCGATCTCCTCGTAGCTGTCCCAGATCTGGAACGCGAAGTGGTTGGAGCGAAAGAATTTCCAGACCGGCTCCATCGTGTTGAGCTCAGGCGCATACGAGGGGATGAGCAGCGACGCCATGTTGTCCGGCATCACAATCCCGTTGCTTAAGTGCCAACCCGCCCGGTCCCAAAGCAAAACCGCGAAGCTCCCTTCCTCTACATGGAGGGAGATTTCATTGAGGTGGAGGTTCGTGATCTCGGTGTTCGCCTTGGGGCCGATCATGCCGGCGGCGACGCCCCGCAGGGGACAGGACGCGCCGTAGAGATAGAGCGACTGGCGGCGGGTGTCCCGCGGCGCGCAGGGGTGCGACCCCTTCTCTGCCCAGATCCTTGTCATACCTCCCTGCTGGCCGATGCGGGCCTCGTCCTGAATCCAGATTTCGACCTTCTTGCCCGCCGCCTGCGGAGGAAGGCGCCGCCGGACGATGGCGGGAAAGTACTTTTTGAACAGGCGCTGGACGGCGAAGTTGGCCTTTGGATGATACGGACGCGGAACCCGACGGCACAGACCGAGCCTGCGCAGCAGCCGCCCCACCGAGCGCGGGTGCATAGCGACGCGGAAGTCGGCAAGAATGCGGCGGCACAGGTCCAGCAGGCGCCAGCGGGCCACCCGGTCCTGGTCCATGTCAGGGCCGTCAAGGACCATCCGCCTGACGTCTTCCCGCTGTTCTGGAGCCAGTTTCTGCGGCCGCCCCGGTCTGGGCCGGTCCCGCAGTCCGTCGACGCCCTCGCCGTTGTAGCGGATCACCCAGTCGCGCAGCGTCTGCGTGTCCACGTTGCCGGCGCGCGCGGCGACGCCCCGGGTGTAGCCTTCGATGACCATAGCGATGGCGATCAGCCTTGTTCGCGTTCGGGGGTCCGCCTCCGTGCTGGCCAGCTTGCGCAGGTCGGCTGCAGAGAAGTCGGTGCGGGTGATGTCCAGGGGCGCTGCCATGGTGATGCTCTCCTTGCTGGGCGGGCGGCTTGCCCGCGGTCAAGCGGACTTGTAGCTCCGGAAATGCGCACGATCAATACGGTTTCATGAGTACTTACTTCTGTCCTTTGGTATAAACCGACGATAGCGGTGCCGCCCGTTGCGATCAGGTCGTCGATGAGCAGTACCCGCTCGCCGGGGGCTATCGCGTCGGTGTGAATCTCGATGGACTCGGTGCTGCATTCGAGGGCAAAGCCGCTGATAGTGCGCCACAAGACTGCATAGAGAATCTGCTGCGTGGGCGTTGGGCAGGAGGTTCACCAGTGACTCTGCCCTCTACCATGCGGCGGAAGGCGAGGGCTGGGTGCATGATGGCAGAGTCGCTGGTTATCGTATCCGCTCGAAGGATGGCGACTCCCACCTACAGCAATGCCCCTGATGGGCACCCGCACAAGTTCGCCGACAAGGAAGGAGTGTTGGGAAGGAGGAGTGCTTCAGCAGCCGCGATGAGACTGGACATGGGGCGATGATCACTGAACGGAGAACCAAGCGTAGCCGAGTGCCTGTGTGCATGCTAGAGCCTTTGCTGGCAAGGTGTTGTTCGGGCGAAGGTCTTTCTCGCTCACTAGCCGCTTTCAATCTGCGGAGCCGGCACTTTCAATCTGCGGGGCTGTCACTTCCAATCTGCGAGAGTTGTACTTTCGATCCGCCGCCCAGTGACTTACAATCTGCCGCCAATGTACTTTCAATTCACCACCTTAATACTTTCAGCTCACCGTCCAAGTGCTTTCAATCCTCCGTCTCTTGACTTTCAATGAGCCGCTCCTATACTTTCAATCTACCGGTTCAGGCATATTGGCGCAGGAGGCCAAGCCATGAGACACTCAGTTGCAGTACCGAACGGGATAGTGCCGCGCTTGGTAAAGTCAGGCTTGGAGGAGTCACTGAAGTACAGCCGCGTGACTTGGCTTGGCGGTCCCCGGCAGGCAGGAAAGACCACGCTGGCCAAGGCGGTGGCACCGAAGGACATGCCCCATTTGTCTCTTGACGACCCGATGACGCGTGCATTCGCGCAGTCCGATCCTACTGGCTTTCTGAAGTACTACGACCGCGCAGTCATCGACGAGTTTCATATTGTCCCCGACCTAATCCGCGCAATCAAGCTCGACGTGGACAGGGATCCCCGTAAAGGCCGATATCTGCTGACGGGGTCCGCCAATTACCTAACGATACCGAGAGTTAAGGAATCAATGGCTGGACGTGTGGCCCTGCAGCGGCTTTTGCCCCTTTCACAGCCCGAGATCAGAGGTGGCAGCGGCACGTTTCTTGATACGGTATTCGCCGGAGATCTGCCTGAGATCAATAAGGGAGTGTCGGGGCCAGATCTTGTCGAGCTGGTACTGGCCGGCGAATTTCCCGAAATATTGCTGGGGCCAGAAAATAGAAGGTCCAAGCAGCTATGGTACAAGAAACACATTGATACAATCTTGCAGCGCGATTTACCGGACATCGCCCGAATCAACCAGCCGCGGCAGATGGAGCAGCTGCTGCGCAGGCTGGCATTGTTTTCCGGCAAGACGGTCAACTACTCGAAAATTGGCGGGGCGCTGGGCATGAATCACGTAACGACAAAAAAGTATATGTGTCTGCTCGAGGATCTTTACCTGTTCCAGATACTGACAAGCTGGCATGCGAGCGCGCTAAAGCGCTCAGTAAAAGCGTACAAACTATACTTTCTTGATTCAGGGCTGCTTGCGTATTTGCTGAAGGCGTCACCGGAAAAGATCCAGCGCGACAGGGCCATCTTTGGTCCCATTGCCGAGACATTCGTATTCTCGGAGTTGGCAAAGCAGGCCACATGGAGCGACGAGAACTATGAATTCATGCACATGCGGGACATGCACGGCAGGAAAGTTGACTTGGTCGTCGAGGACGAAGCAGGCAACGTAGTGGGCATAGAAGTCAAGGCCAGCGCCAACGTATCGCCCCGTGACTTTTCAGGGATGCGGGTGCTTGCCGACGCGTGCGGCGACAGGTTCGTGCGGGGGATCATATTGTGCGAGCACCATCAGGCAATTTCGTACTTGGACAAATTCATGGTCCTGCCAATGTCGTGTCTGTGGAGCTGACACGTAGCGCTACGCGGGCCTCCACAAGCCGTCCGCGCTACTCGCCCTCGAAGGCGCACAGCGCGACCAGGGGTATGCCGAGCTCCCGTATTTTCGCGCTGCCGCCGAGTTCTGGCAGGTCGATCACGCAGCCTACGCCTACTACTATCGCTTCCCGGCCCTGCAGCAGCTCGATGCCGGCGATGGCAGTGCCGCCCGTTGCGATCAGGTCGTCGATGAGCAGTACCCGTTCGCCGGGGGCAACCGCGTCGGTGTGAATCTCGATGGACTCGGTGCCGTACTCGAGATCGTAGCTGATCTCGACGGTTTCCAGCGGCAGCTTGCCCTTCTTGCGCAGCGGGACGAAACCCGCCTGCATCTGGCTGGCTACCGCGCCGCCAAGGATAAAGCCCCGCGCCTCTATGCCGGCGACTTTGGAAGGATTGGCGTCCGGAAACGCCGCAACAAGGCCGTCGATAGCCCGCCGCAGCCCCTCGGGATTCCCGATCAGGGTGGAGATGTCGCGAAACTGCACCCCGGGCTTGGGATGGTCAGGGACGGTGCGGATGTAGCTTTCGATGCCCGTCATCGGTCCAGCACCCGCCCGGCTACGGCGTCGAGCATGGCGACAAGGTCGGAGTCGCGGTGCTCCGGGGCGGTGAGCACGGCGAATTCCAAAGCCCGCTCGCAGCCCGCTTCGCACGGGTCATCCCGTTCGGCAGGCAGGCTTTGCGCCAAAGCGTCTACCGTGGCGCAGGCTTTTTCGACGTTGCCCTTCATGGTGGCCAGCAGCTTGGGGATGTCGATCTCGCCGTGCTCGGGATGCCAGCAGTCGTAGTCGGTGACCATCGCCAGCGTCGCGTAGCAGAGCTCCGCTTCCCGGGCTAGACGCGCTTCGGGAAGATTGGTCATTCCGATGACGGTGCAATCCATGGTCTCACGGTAGAAGCGCGATTCGGCCAGCGTGGAGAACTGCGGTCCTTCGATGGCCACATAGGTGCCGCCCCGATGCACCTGCGCTCCGCTGTCGCGGGCGGCCGTTTCGAGCGCGCCGGCGAGACGGGGGCAGACTGGATGCGCCAGAGAGACATGGGCAACGCAGCCGTTGCCAAAGAACGACGACGGACGGCCTCGGGTGCGGTCGATGAACTGGTCGACAATCACGAAGTCGCCCGGCGCCATCTCTTCGCGGAAGGAGCCGCAGGCCGACACGGACACCACCTCCCGCGCGCCGCAGCGCTTGAGGGCATCGATGTTGGCGCGGTAGTTGATGCCGGAAGGGGAAATGCTGTGCCCAGGTCCGTGGCGCGGCATAAACGCGACATCGCGTCCGTGCAGCCTGCCCATGAGGACCGGCGAAGAGGGCTGGCCCCAAGGCGACTGCACGTCTTTCCACTGCGCGTCTTCAAGACCCTCCATGGCGTACAGCCCACTGCCGCCGATGATGCCCAGTACGGATTCCGCCATGTGCTCCGCGCCCCGCTTCCTTGCTTGGCGCCACCCTAGCCGCGCCGTGCCGTCTGGCAACGCTGAATCAGCTTTGCTTGATTCGCTCTCCCGCCGTCGCGGCGACTCTCCCGTCCCGGAACTCCAGCTCCAGGGCGTCGCTTGGACACAGCGCGTCCGCGCTTGATGCGACGCTACCGTCCGCCTTGCGCACCAGCGCAAAGCCCCGGCCCAGGGTGCTCTTGTGGCTGACCGTCTCCAGCATGCGCTGGGCTTGCTTCATCCGCAATTCGAGGCTTTCGATACGGCGGCTCATCGCTGGCCGCAGGGGCTTGGCGGCATGGGTGAGCCGCTGGTCGAGCTGGCGCAGATAGGCATCGCGGCTGGGCAGCGTCGTGCGCGGCGAGTCGAGGCGCTGCAGATGGCTCTGGTGCGTCTGCCGCCATCCTCGGTCCAGCCGTCCTCGAATCGCCTCGAGGCGATAGCCAGCGTTTTTGGCGTGGCGGACGAGGGAGCCGGGCAGCCGCTCGCAGGCGGCATCAAGCCGCTGGATGCGGGCTGAAAGAAGCTCCTCCGCCGGGCGAAGCGTCGCCCTGCGCGACTCCAGTTCGAGCCGCCGCGTTTCGTAGATGCGCCTCCAGGCTGTATCGGCGCGCCCGCCCAAATTGGCAAGACTGGCGCGCAGCTGTTCCCGTACGGGCACGGCGCGCTCGGCAGCGGCGGTAGGGGTAGGTGCGCGCAGGTCGGCGACGTAATCGATAAGGGTAGTGTCCGTTTCATGGCCGACGGCGGAGATCACGGGAATCTCGCTGGCGGCGACGGCGCGCACGACCGACTCGTCGGAAAACCCGGCGAGGTCCTCCACCGAGCCGCCGCCGCGGGCGACGATCAGCAGGTCGGGGCGGGGAATGGGCCCGTCTTTCGGCAGGGCGTTGAAGCCCTCGATGGCCCCGGTCACCTCGCCGGGGCAATTAGGTCCCTGGACAGAGGCGGGCCAGACGATGACCCGGCGCGGAAAGCGGTCTCGAAGGCGGTGCAGGATGTCGTGTAGCACGGCTCCCGAGGGTGACGTTACGACCCCGATGACCTCCGGCATGCGGGGGACGGGCTGCTTGCGCTCCTCGTCGAACAGCCCTTCCTCCGCCAGCCTGCGGCGCAGGTCTTCGATGGCCTTGAGCAGGGCGCCGACGCCGGCGTGCTCGACCTCCTCCACGCTCAGCTGGTATTTGGACTGTCCCTGGTAGGCAGTTATCTGGCCGGTGGCGACGACCTCCATGCCCTCTTCAGGAGAGCAGCTCAGCCTCGCCGCTCGGCTGCGCCAGACGATCGCCGCCAGCGTGGCGTCGTTTTCGCGCAGGTCGAAGTAGACGTGGCCGGACTTCGGGCGGCTGACGCGTCCGACTTCGCCTTTCACCCGCACGCGACCGAAACGGTCCTCGAGCTCGCCGCGGATGGCGGCGGAGAGGTCGCTGACGCTCCACTCGGGAAGGTTGCTGCCAGCTTCCTCGGTCACGGTTCAGCGGTGTCTGCGGACGGCGGAAGGGCGGCTAGAAGGAGGGCAGCAGGAAGTAGAAGAGATACGCCACCACCAGCGCCGGCACCGCGCTGTAGAGGGTGGCCAGCACCGCCGCCCGCCGGTCGATGGCAAGGGCGGGAAACAGGGCGTCGCCGTCGTTGCTGATGGCATTGCCGATCAGGGCGGCGAACGGAATCACGCCATTGAGGTACAGGGCCGTCATGAGCACCTGCGGTCCGCAGCCGGGTATGAAGCCAACCGCCACTGCCAGCAGCGGCACCACGGGCGCGGCGGCCGCCGCCACCACCGCCAGGTCCAGTCCAAGCAGCCCGGCGGCGTATTCGTAAAGGAGGAAAGCGGCTACGACCCAGATGGTGACGAACGACGTCTCCTCGGCGCTGCGGGTGAGGGGGTGGTCCGACGGGCTTGTGATGCCGCGCACGGGCGAGACCGCCCAGATGCCAGCGGCCAGGGCGACTCCGGCCAGGGCGAACATCTCTACGGCGGGACCGAACGCCGCCGCGAGGTCCACCTGTGCCAGCGCCAGGACTCCCAGGCCGAGACCGGGCAGGCTCAGGCCGGCGAACGCGACGTCTCGCCGCCGCAGGCGGCCCACGGCCATCATCGCCTTGCAGCGCATGGGGCGGGCGCGCAGAGGGTCGTCGAGCAGCGCGTGGGCGATCCAGCCGGAGAGGGTGCCGACGGCGAAGGTAATGGCGATGACCAGCGCGCCGATGTCCGGGCGGGTGGCAAGCAGCAGAAACGCCGCGTCGCCCATGGTGGCGGTGAGCGCGGCCAGCACCGCGCCGAAGCCGAGGCGTCCGCTGGCGTAGGCGGCGACCACGAAGATGGCTCCGCCGCAGCCGGGCAGGGCGCCGAGGGCGGCGGCCGCTGGCACCTGCCAGCGCTGGTGGCGGCGCAGCAGCGCGGCGGCGTCGATCCGCAGGTAGCGCTCGAGGCCGTAGAACAGCAGCAGCGTGGCGGCGACGAACACCGAGACCTGCACGTAGGCGTCGACGAGGGAGGCGCGGGTCATGGCGCCGAGGTCGCCCGGAGCCGCGGCGGCCATAGCAAGCAGCATGACGGCCAGCAGCCGGTGCAGCGCGCCCGACGCGATGGCGGGCCTGGCGATGGCGATGGTGCGGGCGATCATGACCGCGCTTCGCTGCGCATGGCCGCGGTACTCCTGCTTCGGGCGCTATCGCCGACAGGCAGAGATTGCCCGTCCGACGGCGTGACCGGGCAAGATAATGCGACTGACTCGCAATTGCAACGCCGCTGTCAATCCTCCTCGCCGAAGCGCGCGCTCACCAGATTCTCCAGCCCGTCCAGCGCCGCCTCGGCATCGGGGCCCTCGGCCTGGACTGTGATGTCGCATCCCTTGGCGGCGGCGAGGGTCAGCAGGTCGAGGATCGAGTCGCCGTCCGCCTCCTCGCCGTCGTGGCGCACGGTAACGGCCGCGTCGTGGCGGGCGGCCTCGTCGGCGAATTTGGCGGAGGCGCGGGCGTGCAGGCCGCGGCTGTTGACGATGCGCATGACGCGCTCAGGCATGGCCGCCGCTTTCCTCCGGGCCGCAGTCGACCGGGCGCAGCTGGATGTACTGCCGTCCCGCCTCGACGGCCGCCTCGGCGGCCTCGGCCAGCGGCATATCGCGGCTGCGGGCCAGGGAGAGCAGCATGGGGATGTTGGCGCCGGAAAGCAGCGCCGCGTCCGTCGCCGCCCCGCGCAGCGCCGTCTCGGCCGCGTTGCAGGGCGACCCGCCATGGAGGTCCGCCACCACCGCCACGCCGCCGCCGCGGTCGAGGGCCTTCGCCGCGTCGCAGATCTGCCGCCGGGCGCTGTCGAGGTCGCCGTCGGGCGCCAGTCCCAGGACGTCCAGATCAGGCACCTCGCCAAGCACGTGCTCGATGGCCGAACGCAGCGACTCCGCGAGGGAGCCGTGGGCGACGATCAGGATGCCGTAGCTCACGCGGGGCTCAAAGAAGGCACGCGGCCGTCGAAGCTGGAGCGCAGCTCGATCGCCACGCGGGCTCCGGCGCCTCCGTCCGGCCTGCTGGGCGCGTCTTCCACCCAGACGCTGCCTCCCGCATGGGCCACCACGTCGCGCACGATGCTGAGGCCCAGTCCGGAGTGGGCGTCCCTGTCCTGCTCCTCGCCGCGCTCCTTGTACAGCGCGTCGAACACCTTCTCGCGGCGGTCCGGCGGTATGCCGGGACCCTCGTCGTCGACGGTGATTCGCGCGCGGCCCGGCAGGGCGGCGACGCCCAGGGTCACCGTGCCGCCCGGCGGCGAGAAGGACACGGCGTTGTCGACCAGATTGATCATCGCCCGCTCCAGATGCTGCTGTTCGCCTACCGCGGCCACGGGGCGCGGCGGCAGACGGGCCGCCAGCGTTACGCCCCGCTCGGCTGCGGAAGCCCGCATTTCCTCCAGTACCGCGCGGGCGCGCTCGCATATATCAAACTCGGACAGGGGCTTCTGCGCAAGGGTGGGGTCGAGCTTGGCGAAGTTGGAGATGTCGGTGACGAGGGTGTTCATGCGGGCGGCGGCGTTGGTGATGATGGGCAGGCCCTTCTCCAGTTTGGCGTCGAGCGGCCCATTTTCGCCGTCCGTCCGGCTTCGCTCCAGATTCTCGCGCAGTACTTCCGCCGTTGCGCCGATGGAGTACACCGGCTGGCGAAGCTCGTGGGCGACGATGTCGGCAAATTCCCGCGTCCTCTCGGAACGGCGGGTCAGCGAACGGGTGAGGCCGGCCAGCGCCTCCGACAGCTGCCCGATCTCGTCGCGGCGGCCCGCCGAGTGGGGCCAGCTGTCGGCGAGGCGTCCGGCCTGGCCGCTGAGGCGGATGGCCTGGGCGTGGGCGGCGAGGGCGGCCAGCGGGCGGGCGATGATGCGGGCCAGCCAGGCCGACAGCACGAGGCAGACCACCAGCGACAGCAGCGCGACCCACAGCAGGCGCAGATTGGCCTGCCGCAGCAGCGGGTCGATTTCGCCGGGCAGCTCCGAAACGGTGAGATACCCCTCGATGCGCTGCACCTGGACGATGGGCAGCGTTACGGACAGCCGCATGGGACTCTCCGGAGCGATGGCCAGCACCGCCAGGCCCTTGTCTTCTTCGCCAGCCTGCGGCCGCGGCAGGTCGCCTCCTACGTCGTCGACGACGCGATAGGCGATGTCGTCTTGAAGCACGGGGCTGGCCATGCGCGCCCGCAGCCTGGCCAGGGCGTCGGCAAAGGGGGCGAGCAGCACGGATTCCAGAGCGCGGCCAGCCCGGGCAAGCAGGCGATAGGCGGCGGTGGAGTCGCCGAGGCTGTCGCTGACAAACCGCTCGTGGCGGGCGTCGGCGATCAGCTGGAATTCCGGGTCGTGCAGCTGCACATGCAGCGGCGTGGTCAGAGGCAGCTGGGCAAGCAAGGCGTGCAGGTTGTCGCTGTCGGGAAGGGGCATGGGCTCGGCGGTGAGGCTCTCGAAGAAGGCAAGGACGCCGCCGGAGCCGACCGGGCCAATCAGGGCTGGGTCGCCATAGGGGGGCGGCCCAATCGAGTAAATGCTGCCGGACTCGCCCTGGATAGCGATGGGCCTGTTCTGGAACAGAAGAATCTGGAGGGCGAGATGATGCCCCTGATCCTCCAGCTTCCGCACCTTGGACTCGATGAGAAAGGCCGGCGTCCGGTCAAGCAGCACGAATCCGGCGAACAGGATGAGAATGCCGCTAAGGCTGACCCCGAAGATGCGCCGGGTGGTGCGGGCGGGCATGCGGACGCGCAGGCGCCGCAGGCGGCGGCGCAGCAGAAGCCAGGCGGCGAGCAGCCGCCGCCGCATGCTCATCGGGAAAGGCGCCTAGTCGACATCCAGAGCGTAGCCGTCGCCATAGCGGGTGCGGATGCCCTTGAACTTCAAGTCGACCGCCTCGAAGTTCCTGCGGATGCGGCGGATGTGGCTGTCGATTCGGCGCTCGGAGGGATCGTCGAGGTCGCTGAGGTCTCCATAGGCCGCCTCCATCAGGCTGGCTCGGCTGCGGATGCTGCGCGGCGCCTCGGCAAGGTACTCGACAATGCGGAACTCGGTTGCCGTCAGCCGCACCTCGGATCCCTTCCACAGGCAGCGGCGCTCGTCCGGCAGCACCCGCAGGTCGCCCACCCTGAGGGACCTGGGCCGCCCCTCGCCGGAGTCCGCCGCCACCGGATGGGTCCTCCGCAGCACGGCGCGGATGCGCTGGACGAGCACCTTGTGGGAGTGCCGCTTGGAGACGTAGTCGTCGGCGCCGAGCTCCAGCCCCTCGGTGATGTCCTCGTCGTCGCCCATCTCGGAGAGGAAGATGACGGGCAGGGTGGAGCGTTCGCGGATGCTGCGCAGCACCGACATGCCGTCCATCGGCTTCATCCGCCGGTCCAGCACGAGGATGTCGGGCGGGTCGTTGCGCAGGGTGTGCATCGCCGCCACCGGGTCGGTGAAGGAGACCGGGTCGAGGTCGCCCTCGTCCTCCATCACCAACTCCAGCGCGTTCAGCACGCTTCGCTCGTCGTCGATCAGCATGACTCGTATCATGGTTCTGCTCCCGGTTGCCGGCGGCCGCCCGTTCTACGGGGAGACTCCCCGTCTGCCGCGGGCCGCTCTGCGTGATTCCTAATTGATGCGGCGGACCAGATTGCGCAACCATCGCCACAATTGGCGCCCGCCGCGTCCGCCCCGTCGAAAAGCGTCACTTGCGCTTGCGGGCGGATTGCGAAACCATGTACGCGAGCCCGCCCCGCCACATGTACAGTTGAGCCGACCGTGACCGCAGTCGAGCCTACCCGCAACGCCGACCCTTCGGCGCCGCTGCTGGCGGCGGCCGGACCGATTCTGGCCGACGCCGACGTGGAGACCCTGGTTGCAAGGGCGCTGGCCAACGGCGAGGTGCGGCAGGCCAACGGCGGACCGCTGGTGGCGAGCACGGCTCCCTACACCGGCCGCTCGGCGCAGGACAAGTATCTGGTGCGGGACGCCGAGCACCGCGACGACATTTGGTGGCAGGGCAACCAGGCCATGGAGCCGGAGGATTTTGCCAGGCTGCGGGAGGAGGCCCTGGCGTACGTCGAAGGCCGCCCGATGTACGTGCAGAACCTGTCGGCCTGCGCCGACCCGGCGCAGCGGACGGCCATCCGCGTGATTGCCGAGCGCGCCTGGCATGCGCTGTTCATCCGCCATCTGCTGCGTCCCCCGGCGGAGCCGGCGCGGGCTGGCCAGGAGCCGCCGGACTTCACGGTGGTTAGCCTGCCGGGGTTTCGGGCGAATCCGGACCGCCTTCACTGCCGCAGCGAGACGGTGGTGGCCCTGTCGTTCAGCGAGCGGCTCGCGATCATCGCCGGCACCAGCTACGCCGGCGAAATCAAGAAGATGGTGTTCACCATCCTCAACCACCTGCTGCCGGCGCGCGGCGTCATGTCCATGCACTGCTCGGCCAACCATGCGCCGGGCGACCCGTCGCGGGCGGCGGTGTTCTTCGGGCTGTCCGGCACCGGCAAGACCACGCTGTCGAATTCGGGCGACCGCACCCTCATCGGCGACGACGAGCACGGCTGGTACGGGGGGCGGCTGTTCAACATCGAGGGCGGCTGCTACGCCAAGACCTACCGGCTGTCGGCGGAGGGCGAGCCCGCCATCCACCGCGCCGCCCATGCCTTCGGCTCCGTGCTGGAGAACGTTACCCTCGACCCCGACACGGGCAGGCTGGACTTCAACGACTCCTCGGTGACCGAGAACGGCCGCTGCGCCTATCCGCTGGAGGCAGTGTCGGGAGCCAGCCCCGATGGCCTCGGCGGCGATCCCGAGCATGTTGTGATGCTGACCTGCGACGCGTTCAGCGTCCTGCCGCCGCTGTCGCGGCTGTCGCCGCAGCAGGCGGTGTACCACTTCCTGTCCGGCTTCACCGCCAAGGTCGCCGGCACCGAGCGGGGCCTGACCGAACCGTCGCCCACCTTTTCGGCCTGCTTCGGCAAGCCGTTTCTGACGCGGCCGCCCGAAGTGTACGGCCGGCTGCTGAAGGAGCGGCTCGAAAGCAGCGGCGCGTCCTGCTGGCTGCTCAACACCGGCTGGCTGGGCGGAGGAATCGGCGTCGGCCGCCGCATGCCGCTGGAGACGACCCGGGCGCTGCTGGCGGCGGCTCTCGACGGTACCGCGGGGGAGGCGCAGATGCGGCGCGACCCGAGGTTTGGCTTCGAGGCGCCGGTCGAGCTGCCCGGCCTGGAGCCCGCGCTTCTGGACCCCCGCTGCGCCTGGAGCGACCCGGCCGCCTACGACGCGGCGGCGGCGCGGCTGGCGGGGATGTTTCGCGACAACTTCAGGGAATTCGAGGATGGCGTCGGCGCCGACGTCCGGGCGGCGTCGCCCAGCGCGGAATGACTGCGGGCAGGCGAAGACAGCGGTGACGGCAAAACACGACAGCATCGGCGCGGGCGAGGTACTGGACGCCTGCCGGGCGGGGCTGGCCGATGCAGAGGCGATGCTGGCGGCAGCCGATGAGGCAATCAAGGAGCGGCTCGGGCCCATGGACGGGGCCGAGCGGTGGATGGGCGCGGGGCAGCATCCGGCGCACGTCTACGCCTGGATGGCCACAACGGTCGCGGCTCTGCGCGCCACAATCGACTGGGCCGACAGGCTGAAAGAGGCGGGAGCGCTGGGCGAAGGAGAGCGCGACCTGCTGGCGGCGGGCTTTGGCGAATATCTGGCCCAGCTGTCCGGCGGCGTGCCGATGAACCAGACCGAATACGCCCGGCCGTCGGCATTGGGGCTGGAAGACGCGGGCGCTGCGCTGCGCGATGGCGAGGCCGCCCGCCTCCTTGCCGCCTGGTGCGAAGAGGGCGGCTGCCACCAGCGGCTGGCGCAGCGCATGGCCGACGAGGGCGCCGACTGGCCGGACGGCGGCGAGGACGACCACGCCATGGTGCGGGAGCAGTTTCGCCGCTACGCCCGCGAGGAGATCGCGCCCCGCGCCCACGGATGGCATCTCAATGACGAGCTCATCCCTGATTCGGTGCTTGGCGAACTTGCCGCGCTTGGGGTGTTTGGCCTGACCATCCCCGAAGAGCATGGCGGGGCCGGGCTGGGCAAGATGGAAATGTGCATCGTCTCGGAGGAGCTGTCGCGGGGCTATCTGGGGGTGGGATCCCTGGGGACGCGGTCGGAAATCGCGGCCGAGCTGATACTGGGCAGCGGCACCGACGGCCAGAAGGCCCATTGGCTGCCGGGCATAGCGTCGGGCGAGACGCTGCCGACGGCCGTGTTTACCGAGCCCGACACGGGATCTGACCTGGGCGCCCTGAGCGCCCGCGCCGAACGCGTCGAGGACGGATGGCGGCTGAGCGGCGCCAAGAACTGGATCACCCACGCCGCCCGCGCCGACCTTATGACGGTGCTTGCCCGCACGGACCCCGGCAGCGCCGACCACCGCGGGCTGTCGATGTTTCTTGCCGCCAAGACGCGCGGCGGGGAGGAGGGGGGATGGTTTCCCGACGAGGGTCTCGAAGGGGGCGAGATCGGCGTGCTGGGCTACCGCGGCATGCGCGAGTACGCGCTGTCGTTTGAGGGTTTTGCGGTGGCGGAGGACGGGCTGCTGGGCGGCGAGGAGGGGCAGGGTTTCCGCCAGCTGATGCGGACGTTCGAATCGGCGCGCATCCAGACCGCGGCGCGGGCGGTTGGGGTGGCGCAGTCGGCGCTGGATATGGGGCTGGGCTACGCCTGCGAGCGGCGGCAGTTCGGCAGCGCGCTGGCGGCCTTTCCGCGGGTCTACCGCAAGCTGGCGCTGATGGCGGCGGAAACCGTCATGGCCCGGCAGACCGCCCTGCGGGCGGCCCGCGCCAAGGACCAGGGCCGGCGCTGCGATCTGGAGGCTGGTATGGCCAAGCTGCTGGCGGCGCGGGTCGCCTGGGCGGCCGCCGACAACGCCCTGCAGATCCATGGCGGCAACGGTTTCGCGCTGGAGTTTCCCATATCGCGGGTGCTGTGCGATTCGCGGATCCTGAGCATCTTCGAGGGAGCGGCGGAGATCCAGGCGACCGTGATCGCCCGCCGTTGCTATGAGCGGCTTGCCGACTCGGCCGGTACGGCTGGCTGACTAGACTGGGGCCGCTGGCGGAGCCAGATTCGGGTGAGCCGCCGGGAAACGGTACAGTTGCAGGAAGGCGCCCGCCCGGTTAAGGTGCAGCCAGCGCTTGGCAAGTAAGGGCAAACAGCATGGCGGACGCGGCGGCGCACGGCCTGGGGGACGTGCATCACGAGGAGCGGCTGGGTTTTTTCACCCGCTGGTTCTGCTCGACCAACCACAAGGATATCGGCGTTCTCTACCTGATCACGGCGTCGCTGGCCGGGATCATCGCCGTGGCCTTCA
>CAZPIN010000052.1:0-7254 GCA_964586735.1 uncultured Rhodobacterales bacterium
GGCGGGTTATGTGATTCAGTTTAAACGTTAATGGGATCTGCTCTATCCGCCGTAGGCCCCAGCAAAAACTCCGGATACTCGTTGATCCGCTCTCGAATCTGACGCATTCTACATGCAGGTAACATCGGGATTTGCTGACCTTGTGCAATTTTTATTGGATCCCCAAATTGTCCATCAAGCCAACTATCAAGTGCTTCGATACTCCCTGTGTCATACAAGTCAAGCCGTTCCAGCATAGAAAGAATGCTCATTAGACTGTTTATGGGATCTGTGTGCTTCGCTATCTCCCTGTGCAATACCGACGTGTATTCGATTCCTGCTACGTCCAAGTCAGCGGCACAAGCAACCGTACGCGCCCACCTTGCCGATTCCCATGCGTTTTGCAATGATCTTTTAAGTTGACGCTTCTCTACATGTGGTCCCAGTCGGCCCATTACGCTTTCAATCCATTTTCCAGGCAAGCCGTTTCCGCAACATACTTTGTGGTCAATGTATAACGGAGGAACGTGTGCCGTGAATGTATGCATCCACAGTAAGATTTTTACTAGTTCCACAGCCATTTCATCCCGGTCTATGCCATGTATGCACCTCGTTAGGATTGTACGGCGAATTATGTGTCTATCCGTCAAACGCGCGTAGTCTGGAAATATGGACTCTTTCCTAACGTGAGATGCAATCATTGTTCGAGATCTTCTTAAATCAAAAATTAAAGGCGATTCATAAAATTCGTATCCCTTGCTCTCCGCAAGTATCCGTGCGTCTTCTATCGCGTCAATAACTGTATCCGTTAGATAATCGATTGTGTTCAACAGGAAGTTGCCCGATCTCATCTCTGGGTCGCAAACTTTTAACTCCAGAATTGCGGCGGCCGGATCCACATCGCTAATAGTCGCCATTGCATCTTCGATGATTACTTCGCTTGTGGACACTTCATCTACACACTTCTCGAATGCTTGAAAGCGTTTCTGCACTTGTGGTCCCAATGTCTTCCGAATGACATGCAGTGCGAAGTCATCTGTCGTGTAGTAGGAGTCAGCAAATTTTCTTGCAACGATGCTTGGCATTAAAGTGGCATCATCACCTGATTCAGTTTGCACATCAAGTTCCAGCAGTCTCTCGAACATCAAGCCGAGACTTTGCACCGACAGGTCTCCATAATTGATGTACCGGCGCTTCCCTGCACTCTTGTCATATGACAATGCGTCAATGATGTTGGAAACAAGATCATCACCCAAGCGCACCTTCGCCAACAGCGGCGCACGTGCCCAACCAAACAGTCCTTCCCCATAAGGAGGAACTCCCATTGCAGAGTTGCCCGCTTCAATCGTACGGAAAAGATCCATTATTGCTGTCCAGAATCGTGTAGACGATGAAGACATTGAGTCACTCCCGTCAAGGCACCGTCCAACTTCGTCGCGCACTCTGTTACGAAGACTGTTCTCCAAGTATTTATCGTTCCACATCGGAAGCATATTACTATCTTCTGCGTAAAACAAAAACTGCAGGCGATACAGCAAAATATATGCGGATTCGCGCAGCTCTTGATTGGACGAGCCAGGTGACTCCTGAAACAAGCCTCCAACGAGTGTGGGTAAGACATTTTCAAGTACAGTTTTAGAAAGATGCCGTACCACCCTCTCCCTATAGCACCTACTCTGTTTAAGCGCGCGTAGATGGAACGATTTTTGGTCTTGCTTCGACAAGACGAATGCTTCCTTCCTGTACATCAGGCCAAACACCTGAAGCCAGTGCATCCTGTTCTTCCCTATTACCGCCTTAGCGGCATCACCATCATCAAAAGTACTAGCGTCCAGAACAGCTTTCAGATCAATATGGAAAAACTGTTCAGAAGCAGACTGCGCTCCCTTCAAATATAACCTCCATTGACGTCCATTCGTGAGAATACCCCAACGAGGACCTCCGTTGGTACGGTTATCGATTAGCCTTAAATGTCGGAGCATCTGGATCGAAGGTGCAATTCTCCCTTTGGTGTACATGGAAATCCCATCCAGTGAACGAGTCCAAGGCCCGGACACCACCACAGCTGCCCCGTACTCGTACCTTCTCCATTGATCGGAGTGCCTATTTGCCTGATTTTTAGCCGCTTCATCGAGAAACAGCAATCCGTCAGGCACTCCTTGCGTTCCGTTGCCCGAAAGACTCTGCTGCCGCAAGTAGTCTGTCCAGCCCAATGCCTTGAGCACCGGCCAAATCAAGTCTTCTTCCGTCTGGCTTTCGTTCGGCTCTGATGCCTCAAGGAACCGCTCGAAGATAGGCCGTAATTCGGCGGCCAATCTTTCAGGATCGACATCTGGCCAGTCCGGGTCATCACAGATGGCGTATTCCAGATAGTCCCTCGTAAAGAGACCACCTTGAACTACTTGCTCGATGCTCATACTCTGCCTCCCCAACGGGTTACTGCCGGCACATAGGGCGGCTTCGTTCCTGGCCAGCATACTCAGCTCTGCCGTACCGTTCAAGTTGCCCCGCTTCGCCACTCCGCCAGGCAGCCCCGCTAAGGTACGTGCATTGCCGCGCCAAATGCTTTAGGGCGATGCTCCCTGCAACGGCCACTAGCCGAAGTCCCCTCTGACGTCGATCACTTCAAGGCTCACTATGAGATAGGTGACCGCCCAGAGAAACGCCGCCACCACCGTGGCGCCAACGATCTTCCACTTCAGGCCATGGCTCACCGGCGCACCGGGCGGCGTTCCTGGCACCACGTTTCCCTCCTCTTCCTGCGACCGAATCCGCAGAGGCAGCATCCAGAACAGGCCCAGAAACCAGTACATCGCGTACACAACCAGTCCGCCCGTTACGCTCATGGCGTTTCAGCCCCCATCCAGAAGGCTTACGCCTCCTCAAGCTCCACAAGGGTACCGCACATGTCCTTGGGGCGCAGAAACACCACCGGTTTGCCATGCGCGCCGACTTTCGGTTCACCCCCGCCCAGCGGGACAATGCCTTGGGCGGTAAGCATTTCTACGGCCTTCCCCATGTCGGGCACTTCGTAACAGACATGGTGAATGCCCCCGGCTGGGCTGCGCTCCAGAAACTTGAGAATCGGCGATTCCTCGCCCAGCGGCTCCATCAGCTCGATCTTGGTGTTGGGCAGCTCCACGAAGGCGATGCGCACGCCGTGCTCCTCAATGTCTTCCGGCTCCGAGACGCTTGCGCCAAGCGCCCCGCGATAGCGCTCCATCGCCTCCGCCAGATTCGGCACGGCGATCGCCACATGGTTCAGCTTGCCAATCATGCCGTTTCCCTTTCACCTGTCCCGTACAGATACCACACCCTCGACTTCCGAGAGCCGCCTCTGGCGGTCAGAGGTTATGAGATAGCGTCCGGGCAGGCTCATTTCCACCCGCTGGTTATTCTGTGGCTCATCCAGAGTCAGCTTGACCTGCGTACCGTCTCCGTTCGAGGTACTGGCCCCTTTCAGCATCTCATAAAGCGTCCCCACCGCTGCCCTGCGGTCAAGTACAAACTCCAGACGCTCCGGAGCTGGCTGCCCATTGCTAGGTCCGCCAGATGTGACCAGTACTGGCGAAATCGCGGCCGCAGCCTCGCTGTCAATGCCCGCACCCGCCCGGCAGGATGCCTTGCCCGAATCGCGCGCTGCTGCGCTGGCAGCTCCCCGTTCCATCTGCGGCCGGGCTGCTTCCTGTTGAGTACTCGGCTGTGACTTCGCGCTGCTTGGCGCCGATTTGCCCTTGCTGGACGCGGCGGCGGGCGAAGGAAGTTCCGAGATACCGCGGCACATGATGCTGCGCCCGCGGGCGCCGTCCTCGATCTGGACAGTCAGCAGCACTTTCGTCCCGGGCGTGAGCTTGTCCTCCACCTTGCTCAGCAAGCGGTCAAACACCATCACCCTCTCGCTCCCGCCAGGGTCCGAGACCAGCACCCGGGCGTAGGTGTTGCCCTTCTGGGAACGCCGCCTGTCCACCGAAACGACGAAACCGGCGCAGTCGTTCTCTCCCACCGGCGTCTCGTCTTCAAGAAGCTCGCTCAGAAACCGTATGCTCCGGCTGCGGAGGTAACCTTCGTCCTGGTCCAGCGGATGGCCGGAAATCAGGAAGCCCACGGTGCGGCGTTCCTCTTCGAAGCGCTCGGCGGGGTCAAAGTCCTCCACGTCGACCAGGTTCGGCTCCGCCACTTCGAGCTGGTCGTCGGCGAACAGCTGCGTCGCCCGTGACTCGTTTTCATTCTGCCAGCCCTCCGAATAGCGCATCAGCGCGGGTACGGACTCCACGACCGCCCTGCGGTTTTCGTTCAGGCAGTCGAACGCCCCCGCCCGCGCCAGGCATTCCAGAGCCCCCTTGCCCACCCTGCGTAGGTCGACCCTGCGGGCGAAGTCGCCCAGACTCTCGTAGCCTCCTTCGGGCCGGTTTTCCTCGATGGACTTGACGGCTTCCTTGCCCACGCCCTTCAGCGCCGCCAGCGCGTAAGGCAGCGTCCCGTCGCATGGCCAGAACTGCCAGCCTGACCGGTTGACGCAGGGAGGCGGCACGTCGATGCCCAGACGCCGGGCGTCGTCGCGGTACACGGCGAGCTTCTGCTCCGGGCCATGCATTTCAAAGTTCATCACCGCCGCCAGAAACTCGACCGGATGGTTGGCCTTGAGATACGCGGTCTGGTAGCTCACCAACGCGTAGGCGGCGGCGTGGGACTTGTTGAAGCCGTAGTCGGCGAAGCGGGCGACCAGGTCGAATACCTTGTTCGCTTCCCCTTCATCCATGCCGGCGATGTCGCGCGCCCCTTTGATGAACCGCTCCCGCTGCGCCTGCATCTCCTCGGGCTTCTTCTTGCCCATCGCCCGGCGCAGAAGGTCGGCATGGCCGAGGTCGAAGCCCGCCAGCGTGCGGGCGATTTCCATCACCTGCTCCTGGTAGACGATGATGCCGTAGGTCTCGCGCAGCACCTCGGCAACCTTGGGATGGATTTCGTCGGGGTCGGCCCGGCCCGCCTTGATGTCGCAGTACTTGGGGATGTTGTCCATCGGCCCGGGCCGGTACAGCGCCACGAGGGCGATGATGTCCTCGAAGCGGTCGGGGACCAGCTGCCGCAGCGCGTCGCGCATGCCCTCGCTCTCGACCTGGAACACGCCCATCGTGTCGGCGCGGCTGTAGAGGTCGAAGGTCTTCCGGTCGTCCAGCGGTATGTCGTCGAGGTCGATCTCGACGCCGCGCTCGGCCAGCATCTCGACCGCCTGCTGGAGGATGGTCAGGGTCTTGAGGCCGAGAAAGTCGAACTTCACCAGGCCGGCGGCCTCCGCCCACGCCATCGAAAACTGCACCGAAGGGATCTCCTGCCGGCGGTCCCGGTACAGGGGCACCGTCTCCATCAGGGGCCGGTCGCCGATGACGATGCCGGCCGCGTGCTGGGAGACGTTGCGGTACAGGCCCTCCAGACGGGACGCGATTGTGTAGGCGCGCCTGGCATCGCCGTCCTCGTCGACCGCCTTCTGGAAGTCGGGCTCGCTGTGGTACGCATCGGCAAGCGACATGGGGTTTGCCGGGTTGTTCGGCACCAGCTTGGCCAGCCTGTCGAACTTGCCGTAGGGCATGCCATGCACGCGGGCCACGTCGCGGATGGCCGCCCGCGCCTGCAGCGAGCCGAAGGTGATGATCTTGGCCACCCGGTCCGCGCCGTAGCGGTCGCGGACATGGTGGATCACCTCGTCGCGCCGCTCTTCGCAGAAGTCGATGTCGAAGTCGGGCATGGAGATGCGGGCGGGGTTGAGAAACCGCTCGAACAGAAGCCCGTAGCGAATCGGGTCAAGCCCGGTGATGCCCAGCGCGTAGGCCACCAGCGACCCGGCGCCCGACCCGCGCCCCGGCCCGACGGGTATCTTCTGCTCCTGCGCCCAGCCGACGAACTCGCCGACGATGAGGAAGTAGCCGGCGTAGTTCATGCTGGCGATGACCTCCAGCTCGTGGTCGAGCCGTTTCTGGTAGTCCGCTTCCGGGGCGGCGGGCTCAATCTGATCGAGGCGCGCCTCCAGCCCGCGGCGGGCGTCTTCCCTGAGCCGCTCGACTTCGTCGTCGGCGACGCGGGGCAGGCGCGCCTCGCTGGGCGCCGGGCGGTATCCGCAGCGGCGGGCAATGTCCCGCGTGCTGTCGATCGCCTCGGGCAGGTCGGCGAACCGCTCGCGCATCTCCTCCGCGCTCTTGAAGTAGTGGTCAGAGGTGAAACGGTCGGGGCCGTCCTCCGGCGCCAGCGCGCTGATTGCCAGCAGGGTCTGGTGGGCTTCGTGAAAGTCGCGCTCGGAGAAACTGGCGTCGTTGGTGGCGACGATCGGAAGGGAGTGGCGGTAGGCCATCTCGAGGAAGTGCCCCTCGGTCGCCTGTTCGGTTTCGGTGCCGCCCTCCGGGTCGCCATGCCGCTGGAGCTCGACGTACAGGCGGTCGCCGAATCGCTCGCGCAGAGCCAGCAGCATCGTCTCGGCATTGTCCGCGTTGCCGGCCAGAATTTGCGCGCCCAACGGGCCGTAGGCGCCGCCGGTGAGGCAGATCAGTCCCTCGGCATGGGATCCCAGCGCCTCGCCGCTGACCGCCGGGATGTCGTCCTCCTTCTCAAGGTGCGCTTTCGTAACCAGCTGCAGGAGATTGGCGTAGCCGACCTCGCTCTGCGCCAGCAGCGCCACCTGCGGCGCCGCGCCGGTCCTGCCCTCCCTGACGCCAAGGGAGCAGCCGATGATGGGCTGGACGCCCCGCACCGCGGCGGCGACCGAAAACTCCAGCGCGCCGAAGAGATTGCCCGAATCGGTAACGGCCACCGCCGGCATGCGCTGGCCGGCGCACAGCTCCACCAGGTCGGCGATTCGCAGCGCGCCTTCGAGCGGCGAGTAGGCGCTGCGTACGCGAAGATGGATGAAGGTGTCCGCAGTGTCTGCCATCGCCGTTCTCCCCGCCGCCCGGACCCGTTATGCGGCCTCAGCGGCAATTGGCAAGCCCGCGTCTCCAGCCCCTTGCCGCGTAGGGGCTATCGGGAATTTGGGTGGCGACGGCCCGCCGCCCCGGATGCGGTTTGCGTTGTCAGGGTACCAGTCCGCCAGCGGCGGGGAGCAGCGGCAGGCGTTGCGACCCGGCGCGGTTTGGCTACCATTGCGGCAGGAAGGTGGCTGCAAAGCCGCCGCGGCCAGGAGACTTGGCCATCTCACCAACTCAGGAGGAGGAATCTCCATGAAGAGACGCGAATTTCTGGCTGGAGGCGCCGCAGGCGCGACAGCTGCAGTACTCGCTGCCCCGGCGG
>CAZPIN010000053.1:0-1586 GCA_964586735.1 uncultured Rhodobacterales bacterium
CGGCGAACGCTTCCCCGAATCCCCCCATCCGCCGCCAGCCCCTCAGTCGTCAAGCAGCAGGCTGACTCGCCGGTTGGAGCGTCCCTTCTTCTCGATCTTGCCGATGCGCGCCTTCCCCACCTCGCCGGTCGTCCGCACATGCGTGCCGCCGCAGGGCTGCAGGTCCACCGGCGACTCCGCGCCGCCGATGCGCACCAGCCGCACCCGCCCGCCGTCGGCCGGAGGCCGCACGCCGACGGTCTTGACCAGCTCCGGCTGGGCCTCCAGCTCGGCGGCGCCGATCCACTCGTACGACACCGCGTGGTCCGCCGCCACCAGCGCGTCGAGCGCCGCCTGCAGGGCGTCGCGGTCGCCGGGGGGCTCGGGCATGTCAAAGTCGAGGCGCGACTTTTCCTCGTTCACGCTGCCGCCGGTCACCGGATACGGCAGCACAACCGACAGCAGGTGCATAGCGGTGTGCATCCGCATGCGGCGATGGCGCAGGTCCCAGTCGATCTCCGCCTGCACCGCGGCGCCCGCCTCGGGCGCATCGCCCTCGATGCGGTGGTAGATGCGGCCGCCCTCCCCCCAGTCGGCACCGCTCACCTCGTACGCCCCGCCGTCGGCGGTCCGCAGCTGCCCGCGGTCCCCCGGCTGGCCGCCGCCTGTGGCGTAAAACACCGTCCGGTCCAGCGCCACGGCGCCGTCTTCCCTCGCCTCGACCACCTGCGCCTCGCACGAGCGCAGATAGGCGTCCTCGCGGTACAGTGCCTCGGTCATGTCGTGTCTCCCTCTCCCTCGTACACCTCCGGCAGGTCGCTCCCGCCCGCCTCCAGCCACGGCGGCGCAGGCAGTCCCTTGGAGCGCAGAAACACCGGGTTGTACAGTTTCGACTGGTAGCGCTGGCCCTGGTCGCACAGCACCGTGACGATGGTGTGGCCCGGGCCCATCTCCCGCGCCAGCCGCGCCGCGCCGGCAAGATTGATGGCGGTCGATCCGCCCATGCACAGCCCCTCCCTCTGCAGCAGGTCGTACAGATACGGCAGCGCCTCGGCATCCGTGATGCGGTAGGCGTGGTCTACCTCCAGGCCCTCGATATTGGCGGTCACTCGGCCCTGGCCGATGCCCTCGGTGATGGACGTCCCCTCGGCCTTCATCACCCCCTCCGTGTACCACGAGTAGAGGCAGGCGCCCTCCGGGTCGGCCAGGGCGATTCGCACCTTCGGGCTGCGGGCGCGCAGGGCCAGGGCCACCCCGGCGAGGGTGCCGCCGGTGCCCACCGCGCTGACGAAACCGTCCACCTTCCCGCCGGTCTGCTCCCAGATTTCCGGCCCGGTGGTCTCCTCGTGGGCGGCGCGGTTGGCGGTGTTGTCAAACTGGTTGGCCCAGATGGCGGGGCCATCACGCCCCAGTGCCTCGGCCAGCCGCCCGGAGTAGCGCACGTAGTTGTCGGGATGGCGGTAGGGCACCGCCGGCACCTCCACAAGGCGCGCTCCCGCCAGCCGCAGCATGTCCTTCTTTTCCCGGCTCTGGGTTTCGGGAATCACGATCACCGTGCGGTAGCCCAGCGCCGCCCCCACCAGCGCCAGGCCGATGCCGGTGTTGCC
>CAZPIN010000054.1:0-3195 GCA_964586735.1 uncultured Rhodobacterales bacterium
ACCATGCACGCCTCTGTTTCTCCAGTTCGGCGGCCCCGAGGAACAGGGAGAGAGCGGTCAGCCGAACGGCGCCGCTTATGTCCGGCTTTCGTATCACGTCGAGGGAGAAGCCGCGCCCGGTTTGCAGGCGCACGGGCGCCGGCGCGCGGACTGATGATGCCCTTCATCGAGGCGCCGGCAGAGGGGCGGGAGACTGACCGAGGCGCCGGACCAGCGGTGGAAACTCCACGAAGGCAGCGGCAGAGGCTGAGTTTGGCCGGCGGGAGCGTCCCGGCGAGACGGTGTGGATGCGCCGGGAACCTGACTGAGGACGGCCCGGCGGAATATCCACGAGGGCAGCGGCGGGCGTGCGGGCAGGGAGACGGCGCATGCAAGTCTCGTCGCCGGGGGGTGTGCACGCTGGCTGGACGGGCGGGGTCCTGACTGAGGACGGCCCGGCGAGAGACGCTGGGGATGCGCCGGGGAGAGAGAAGGGCCGGGGGCGCGGAAGAAAGGGCGGGGTGCGTCTGCGCGGCGCCGGTCAGGGAGCGTGCGGGCGTTGCGCGAGTCAGGGTCAGAACGACGGGGGGATGGGCGGAAGCCGCCCGACCGCCCCGCTTTACCAAGCCTTCGCTTCAACAGCAGAGACGCCGCGCCGCCGCAAGCCTTCGCTTCAGCAGAAGAGACGCCGCGCCGCCGCAAGCTTTCGCTTTGGAGGTGGAGCACCGCTCCGCCTCACCAAGCCTTCGCTTCAACAGCAGAGATGCCGCGCCGCCACAAGCCTTCGCTTTGGAGGTGGAAGCACCCTCCCGCTTCGCAGGGATGTTGCCTGGAAGCGGGAGGCGCTGAAACGCCGGGCTGCGGCTTGGAAGATGAAGGGGCTGGGTTCGGTGAGCTTCGGGTTAGAAGCTGAAGCGCAGGGTGGCGCCGTATGTGGCGGGCGCTTCCAAGAAGGTTCCCCGGGCGGCGTTGCCGACCGTGCCGCTGCCACGCAGGGGCAGGTTGAATGTGACGTAGCGGGTCTGCCTGTCGAAGATGTTGTTGCCCCAGAGTTCCAGGGTCCTGCCGCCGTCTTCGCTGCTGAAGCCGATGCGCAGGTTCATCTTGGCATTGCCGGACTGCCAGTCGCCCGTCAAGAGAGCGTCGGTGCCAGTGTCATCCAAAATGCTGGGGTTACGCCACTGGGTGCTGGTGCGACGCTCGGACTCGAAGCGCACCGAGGCGGAGATGAAGTACTCGGCACCCGATCCGAACAGGCCCTCGAGCAGGGGCAGGTCGGGCAACTGGTCCTCCCAGCTTGCGGAGACCACGCCGGTCCACTCCGAGGCGTTGGTCAACGGGCCGCCACAGAGCGCTATCGCGTTTGTCCTGACACCACCGGTCAGTCCTTCTGCGCAACCATCGGGGTACTCCGCCTCCACATAGGTCACGGCGACGCTGGTGTTCAGGCCATCGATGGGGCTGAAGAAGAGTTCCACCTCGGCGCCATCGGAGGTGGCCTCGGCCACGTTGAAGGTCTGGAAGCGAATGCCCGTCCACTCGAGGATCTGGAAGTCTTCCATTTCCGCCGAGAAGAAGGTGAGGTTGGCGCGCAGCCGGTTGCCGAGCCAGTCGCTCTTGATGCCCAGCTCGATGGAGTCGATCACCTCCGAATCAAACCTCGGGTCGGCGCCGCCCACGCCGGCTGCCGGGTCCAGGTTGAAGCCACCCGCCTTGAAGCCGTGCGTGAAACCGGCGTAGAGGTTGATGCTGTCCAGCGCGGCAATGGGCAGTTCCGGCGTCCAAGCCAACTTGACCGTGTAGGTGAGCTCGTCGTCCTCGAAGGTTTTCTTGTCGTCGGCATAAAGCGCCGGCAAGAAGCTGCCTTCCAAGGTGCCCAAGACCCCCTGGGCCAGCTGACTAAGGTCCATTCGATCTATTGTGACGCCCGTCGTGAAGGGGAAGCACATTGTGAGAATCGTGGGTGCTGCAGCCGTTATTCCACCAGAGTAAGCAGCACCTGCGGTGGCCAATGTCTGACCGGCAGCAGCGATTGCCGCATCATCGCCACCAGCTTGAGCGGTCTCGAGGGCTCCTTGGGCTGCAAGGACTGCACCCAATTCATCCTGCAGGTCGTTGGCGTAGTAGCGATACGTGTTATGACAGGCTGGGGAACTGTCTGCACTCTGAAGCTGAGTGAGATTGCCGTCCTTGCTCTCGTCGATCCAGCGCAGGCCTGCCACCAGATCAAGGGTGTCCGTCACGTGCAGGACGTTGTGGGTGAACAGGGACCAAGAGTCGCCCTCCTGATCGAAGCGGTTGACGGCGAAGTCCGGTCTCGGTTCTTCTTTGGGGTCGTAGTCCTCGCTTTTTGGATCGTATTCGTCACCGATACGATCATAAATATGGCTTGGACCTTGTGCCAGCAGCCAGATGGCGTTGTCGTTGAAATGCGGCCCCTTGGTTAGTGGCGTGTATGTCTCGATGTCCTCGTTCGAGAAGTAGGCGCCCACCATCCAGTCCAGACCCTGCAGGCCCATCATGCCGAAATCGACGTCACCTTGCAGGCGCAGCTCGGTCGAGAACAGGTCCGTTTCGCCTTCGGGCTTGTAGCCTTCAACAGTGGTCACGTGAAACAAGTCGATGTCGGTAAAGTCGCTCTCCTGCGCGGAGTAGGCCCAGACATAGCGGTGACCGGCGAGGAAGGTGAGCTTCATGCTGTCGCTGAGGTCGTAGTTGGCCTCGATGGAGACGCCCCACTGCCGGCCTTCTTCGCCGAACTCCTCGTTGTTCGAGGACTTGCGGTCTTCGACGGCCTCGTCGCCGACAACGCTCACACCGGGTGCGTTGGCATACAGGGGATGCGTCGTCTCGGAAAACACCACCGCATCGCAGCAGCGCTCATCGAGATGGGCGTAGTCGCCAATGATGCGCAGGTCCAGATCGTTGTTTTCCCAGTACAATTGGCCGCGCACGCTGTAGCGGTTGATGTTGTGGCTCTCGACATCGCGTTCGCGCTGGTCCACATAAATGATGTCGCCGTCCGCATCGCGCTGGCTGCGCTGGCCTTCACCAGTGATGGTGCCATCCGCCTCGCGCCAGCTTCCGGAGAAGCGGAAGGCGAGCTGGTCGTTGATGACGGAGTTGAAGCCGAGCTGGGTGGTCAGGCTGTTGTAGTTGGCGCGCGTGAAGTTGATCCAGGCGTCGTTCTCTTCCAGGCTGGGCCTTTTGGTCCGG
>CAZPIN010000055.1:0-4151 GCA_964586735.1 uncultured Rhodobacterales bacterium
CGCCGACGCCTGGCAGATACCGCGGGGCGGTATCGACAAGGGCGAAGTGACGGAGGCCGCCGCCCTGCGCGAGCTGTAGGAGGCGACGGGCGTCACCTCCGACGAGATCACCCAGCTGGCAGTATCCGACGTCTGGTACGACTATGACCTACCCGTCGAGTTGGTAGGCGAGGTATGGAAGGGTCGCTATCGGGGACAGGCCCAGAAGTGGTACACCTACCGCCTCTATGTGTGCGACAGGGCGGCTGACATCGCTTCCAGCGAGCTGCCGCCTTCCACATTGCTCCAAACATCTGCTTGCCTAAGGCGTTTGGGGGCACCTTCAGCCTGCGACGCTCCTCGACGAAGAGACGCTCAAGCAGGTTCGTCGAGCGGATCGCGCGGTGGTAGTTGATCGGCATCCGCTGGTGCGCGATGCACGCCTCGAAGTCGTCGCGGAAGCAGGACACCGCCGTCGGGAGCTCGCGCTCGAAGTCCGCCACGACGCCCTTGGCGAGATCGCGGGCTATGGCCCTGCCGGGAGCATGGTACACCGCGTTCACCCGCGCCTTGAACTCCGGCCAGGCGCTCTCCGGCACCTTCGCCGCGAGATTGCGCATCCGGTGGACCAGGCAGCGCTGCCGCGCGAGCGGGGGAAGCAGGCCTCGATCGCCTTGACGATGCCGAGAGCCCCGTCCGAGACCACCAGCAGGGAGTCGCCGAGGCCGCGGGCGCGCAGGTCCTGGAAGAAGGCGGTGACCGTCTCGGTGTCCTCCTTCGAGTCGGCCATCAGCCCCAGCAGAACCTTCCTTTCCTCGCTGGTGAAGCCCCAGGCCGCCAACACCGGCTCTCTCTTCTGGCCGGGGTGGAGCCGCTCGGCCACGCCGTCGACGAAAAGGTAGACGACGTCAAACTCTCCCAGGTCGCGGGCGGAGAACTCGGTGTAGTCCTCCCACAGCCGCTTGGCCAGCTGGGATACAGCGGTCCGCGACAGAAGCAGCTTCTCGTCCCCGCCGGTGAAGGCGTCCTCGACGTCACGGGTGGAGCAGCCGCGGGCCAGCATTTCCACCGCCAGGCACTCGAGCTCCGTCGTGCGGCCCTTGATGTGCCGGTGGATTTCGGAGCGGAAAGGCTCGTCGCGGCACGCGATCTGCGGTGCGCCGTACTCGATGGCGCCCTCGGCGGTCTTGATGCGGGAGATGCGGGTGCCGTTGCGGTATCCGCGGCCTTCCTCGACTCCGTGCTGGTAGTGGTAGTCCCGCCCCAGGGCGTCTCTGGCCTCTTCCTCGAGGGCTTCCTCGATGACGAGGCGGGCTGCGGTACGGACGAGATCCGTGCGGCCTTCGGGACCGACGAGGCGTCCGCTGACGAGATATTCAAGCTCCTGACTTGTGCGGTGGGAGGTGGGTTATCTGTCAGCCATGATGGCTCTCCTATGCTGGTTGCCGGTGCGGGGGATGCCCGCGGGATGTGTTTGGGCTGCGGCGCCCGCCGCCCCCCTGCCAAATTATCCAGCAGATTGTAGACTTGACCCTTGGCATTGGGGGGCCGTCGCTTCTCGGTGGGAAGCGGCGAGACGATTCCCGGTGTGGACAATGTGCCCGCTACGCGGCAAAGGCGGCCTGCACCTGACCACCACCGGTTACTACACGCCCTCGGGCACCTCTATACAGGGTCTTGGCATCACGCCTAACATACATTGGTCGAGTTCCTATCTCCCTCGGACGAGGAACTTGAGGAGCTCGAAGACACACTGGCAGAGGCCGACCTGCGTGGAAGATTAGAAGAAGAACTATACGCGGAGGAAACCAGCGCGAGAACATGGCTGCGGGGAACGGGCGTATGAGGCGGCCGAGCGGCGCAGGACCGACAATCAACTGGCGTACGACATCGACCTGATCCACGGCATCACCATCTAGCAACGATGAGCTTACCGCTGCGGCCCTGTCTGTGCGTGACCCTGCTGAACGCCGACGAGCTGGTGTTCGCCGACCAGCGCATCGACGGCGTTGCCGACGCCTTGTAGAAACCACAGCGCGTGTGCAGTAGATTTGTGTGAGAACCTCATCACGATTCTACCAATTCCGAGTTGAATGCAACAACATTTCTTGTTTTTTCACTGAATTCTACCGCGACGAGATGTATCGGCCTGCCGCGCTGCCTGTACTTGTCGGCGTAGTTCTTACCCTTCAGCTGCTTCATCGCGTCCCCCGATGGACGTTGCTCAACTACTTTGAATTCGAACAGATAGATGCGTTCCGGCATTAGCACCGATAGGTCTATCCTGCCTGCGCTTGTCGAATCTTCAACTCGGACATCAAACCCCAACGCCAAAAAATAGATATACACAATGCTTGCAAAGTACGCTTCGTACTTTGCCACCCCCGGTTTTGTATGCCATAGATACGGTACTCCCGCAAATATCGTGTGAATAGCCGTCTCTATGTCCGAGGTACTTCCCGATTTCAGTGCTTCCGTTAGGGTTACCCTGTTTATTGCATGACTTGTAGTGTCAGGTGACACAATCGAGTTAAGCAAATTTGCGTTTAGAGCTTGGCGCACCTCACGATTGGGATAACCTAGGCTGAAAGTCGAAGTGTTTCCCATTTTGTATTCATCAAGTATAGTCATGTACCCTGTCTGGAGCAGTAATGATGCAACAGATATTTTTTCAATTTCTGACACGTTTAGGTCATCAGTGGACACTTTCATACCCTCTAGTCCAACCGGTAGTGTTCCACGCTGCTTCATTACATCAATCAAGAACGTGGGAGTGCTTGTAGCATACCACCACGCTTGAAATTCTCGTTTTTTTAGTAAGAGCAGTATTCCATATGGATTGTACAACCTCTCTTTTCCTCGCCATCCGTACCCGTTATACCAGTCTCGAATCAGGTCACGGTCAAGCCCAACAAGCTCCTCTGAAAAGACATCATCAAGCTCCTTTTCTGTATAACCGCATATTTCAGCGTACTCTGGGTCTAGTGTAAGATCTTCCAGGTGATTAGCACCCGAAAACAAACTTACGTGCGCGAAACGCGAAATACCGGTTACAAAGCAGAATCTGATGTAATCATGCTCCTCCTTCAATACCGAGTAAAAGCCATGCAGTGTATTTCGATTCTTTTTGGCAACATCTGGGTTATCGATAGCAGAAAGAATTGGTTTATCATATTCATCAACAAGTACCACCACCGGTTTTCCGGTCTTCTCGTAAAGACCCTGTATTAAACTGGTAAACCTGCCATCTGGCGTCTCCGCGGCAGACGATAGGCCCAACTTCTTGTCGAGTATGTTAAACATATCGGTTATCTTTTTCTTTAAAAAACCTTCTTCACTATAGTCGCCAGCTCCAAAACTGAGATTAATCACAGGATATTTTTCACTCCAATCCCAACCGTCATGAATTTCAAGACCTCGGAACAACTCCTCACTGCCTGCAAATAGCTCCTTTAGGGTGTCAATGAATAGGCTCTTCCCAAACCGTCTTGGCCTGGAAAGGAAGTACCATCTTCCGCTGCCGACTAGGCGCTTGGCGTACCCCGTCTTGTCTACGTAGCGAAGACCGTTCTCGCGGATAACGCGAAAGGACTTGGTGCCCGTGGGCAGTATTTCTGTTGCCATAGTTCATTCCCTTCAGGGCGCACCAGCCCCAGATTGTGTCGACGGTGATTCCGCCACTCTGCTATGCTGCTCTAGCAAGAGTCATCTGGTATCGGCCACGCCTGTTGCCGCCTAGTACCACACAGTACAGCCACTCTGCAACCTGTGCGTGGTCCTAGTCTAGCACACCTAGAAGAACGTGTCTACTGGCCTGCCTCGGCAAGGGCGACCCTGTTCAGTCCGCTACTAGCGGCTGCATACCTTTGGCAACCCCATGCAGGGTCTTGGCATCACGCCCGACGTGCTGAACGAGCTCGTCCCCCCTCCGACGACAAGGAAGTGGAGGAAGCCGAAGACGCTCCGGCGGAGGCCGACCTGCGCGGCAGACTTGAAGGCGACCTGAACGCGGAGGAGACCGAGCGCGAAAACGAGGCCGCCGGGGGAGCGGGCGTGCGAGGCGGCCGAACGGCGCAGGACCGGCAACCAGCTGGCTTACGCCATCAACCTGATCCACGGCATCACCGTCTACCAGCGATGAGCCAGCCGCTGCGGCCCTGCGTGGGCGTGGC
>CAZPIN010000056.1:0-2112 GCA_964586735.1 uncultured Rhodobacterales bacterium
CCGGTCCGGGCGACTACAGCGAGGAAACCGCGCGGGCGATTGACACCGAAATCCGGCGCATCATCGACGCCCAGTACGCGCGGGTGGGCGCCCTGCTGCGCGCCAAGACCCAGGTCTTGAAAGACGCCGCGCGAGCCCTGCTGGACAAGGAAACCCTGACCGGCGAGGAGCTGCGGGCGATTGCCTTTCCGGCCGGCCAGCCCGATACGGACGCCGCCCAGGGCGTGGTCATCCAATCGGGCTAGGGTCTGGCCCTTCGCCCAGAGGAAGGGAGGCAGGCTGCGTGTCAAACGGCGACCAGAAGGTCCTGTCCTTTCCTCCCATACGCTTGACACTTCAGCCGTTCTCAGCCGGAGCGTCCCATTCTGCGGCGGGGGCATCGGTCGAGAAGATGCGCCGGCAGGATCAGCCAAGGTTCTCCCGCGGCAAGAGCCACTGCTGTCAACGTACCAATCCTAAGAGCCCCGAGACGGAGATCTGATGCCGATGACCCAATATTGGCCGCCGCTTTGAGGGGACGCGGCGAAGAAGTCGTCGTGTGAGAGAGAAGGTCCATGAATAGGGGCGAAGCGGTTCTGACCGGAATCCCCTCAATGTCCTCTGGGACTAACTCGGGCTGGTCGGTACGGACGATGATGTAATGGAGATGAAGGCCTGCACTAGAGCAGTTTGCATCGTCGTGTAGCGGTCGAGAGCCAGGGCTGCTAGGCTGCGCGCAGCACGGAGCCAGGAGGGGCGTATGCAAGCGTATTCAGTGGACCTGCGGGAGCGGGTCGTGGCCGACCGGGGAGCGGGGCTGGGCACGGCCGCGGTGGCCGCCAAGTATCGGGTCAGTCCCGCCTGGGTGCGCCGCCTCATGCAGCGGCACCGGGCGACGGGGCAGGTGGCGCCCAAGCGGCGCACGCAGTACCGCCTGCCGCGCTTAGCGCCGTATCTGCCGCAGCTCGCCGCCCTCATCGCCGCCCAGCCTGATGCGACCCTGGCCGAACTGCGCACCGCCTTGGGCGTGCCCGTCAGTCTGGCTACGGTCTGGCGGGCCGTGCGCCGGCTAGGCATGACAGTAAAAAAAAGTCCTGCGCGCCGCCGAACAAGATCGACCTGATGTGGTGGCGGCGCGCCAGCGCTGGCGCGCCCAGGCGGCCCACCTCGACGGCGCCCGCCTCGTCTTCGTGGATGAGACGGCCGTCCAGACCAAGCTGCCCCGCCGCTACGGGCGGAGTCCCCGCGGCACGCGCCTCGTGGCCCCTGTCCCGCATGGCCACTGGCAGACGACGCCCGTCGTGGCCGCGCTGCGGGCCGACGGGCTGACCGCCCCGCTGGTTCTGGACGGCCCGCTGGATGGCCCCGCCTTCGTGGCCTATGTCGAGCAAGTCCTCGCGCCCACGCTGCGCCCAGGCGACTGGGTCATCATGGACAATCTGGCCTGCCATAAAGTGGCCGGCGTGCGGCCCGCGATCGAGGCGGTTGGAGCCCACGTGCTCTACCTGCCGCCCTACAGCCCGGACTTCAATCCCATTGAGCAAGTCTTTGCCCAACTCAAAGCGCGCCTGCGCGCGGTGGCGCCCCGCACGGTGACCCGCTTGTGGACGGCGGTGGGCTGGGCTCTCGCGGCCGTCTCCCCCACTGCGTGCGCCAATTATGTCCGCCACGCCGGCTATCGCCTCGCTACAGCAGCATGAAAACTGCGCTAGACCTTCAGCATGATCTTGCCGAAGTTGCGGTTGTCTTCCATGTAGCGGTGCGCCTCGGCAGCCTGGGCCAGGGGAAAAACCGTATCAATAATCGGCCTGATTTTGCCCGCGACCAGCAGCGGCAGCCAGTTCTGCCTGAAGCGCTGGGTGATGGCGATTTTTTCCTCCAGCGTGCGGCTGCGCAGCACGGAGCCGAAGACCTGCAAGCGTCTGCTCAGAATCAGACCCAGGTTGGTCTCGACTTTGACCCCGCCCATCAGACCAACCAGCACCAGGCGGCCGCCGACCTTCAGGCTGCGCAGGTTCTTGTCCCAGTAGGCCGCGCCGATGAAGTCTTCAATGACGTCTACGCCCTGGCCCTGGGTCAGCCCGTGGACCCACTCGACAAAGTCCTGCTCTTTGTAGTTGCAGCCCGTCTCCG
>CAZPIN010000057.1:0-2454 GCA_964586735.1 uncultured Rhodobacterales bacterium
GGCGTCCGAGCGGGCGGTGACGGTGCAGAAGTGCCTGCGCGCCGGCGGCAAGCACAACGACCTCGACAACGTCGGCTACACCGCGCGCCATCACACGTTCTTCGAGATGATGGGGAACTTCTCCTTCGGCGACTACTTCAAGGAGCGGGCCATCGAGCTGGCCTGGGGCCTGGTGGTGGACGAGATGGGGCTGCCGCCCGACCGGCTGCTGGTGACGGTGTACGCCGAGGACGAGGAGGCGGCCGGCCTGTGGAAGCGCGTCGCCGGACTGCCCGACGGGCGAATCATACGCATCCCGACGTCGGACAACTTCTGGTCGATGGGGGCGACGGGGCCCTGCGGGCCATGCTCCGAGATCTTCTACGACCATGGCGAGTCGGTGGCCGGCGGGCCGCCCGGATCGCCCGACGAGGATGGCGACCGGTTTGTCGAGATCTGGAACCTCGTGTTCATGCAGTACGAGCAGTTTGCCGATGGTACGCGGACGCCCTTGGAGCGCCCCTCCATCGACACCGGCATGGGACTGGAGCGAATCGGCGCCGTGCTGCAGGGCAAGCATGACAACTTCGAGACCGACCTGTTTCAGGCGCTGATCGAGGCCAGTGTCGGTTTGACCGGGACGCAAGCCGAGGGCGACAACCGCGCCCATCACCGGGTGATTGCCGACCATCTGCGGGCGGCCTGCTTTCTGGTAGCCGACGGCGTGCTGCCGTCCAACGCGGGCCGCGGCTATGTGCTGCGCCGGATACTTAGACGGGCCATGCGGCATGCCCACCGGCTGGGAGCGGAGGAGCCGCTGCTGTGGCGGCTGGTGCCGGCGCTGCTGGGCGAGATGGGGGCGGCCTATCCGCAGCTGGACGACACCCGAGAGCTTGCCGAGGACACCCTGCGCGGGGAGGAGGAGAGGTTTCGCAGCATGCTGGACCGCGGTTTGGGGCTGCTGGAAGCCGAGATGGCGAAGCTTGGCGACGGCCAGCCTCTGTCCGGCGAGGTGGCGTTTCGGCTATTTGATACGTACGGTTTCCCGGCCGACCTAACCGAAGACGCGCTGCGAGAGAGGGGGCGGACGCTAGACGTCGAGGGTTTCGAGGCGGCAATGGCGGAGCAGCGGGAGCGCTCCCGTGCGGCCCGGGCGACAACGGGCGACGAGCATGCCGGTCTGTGGATGGCCTTGGACGACGAGCTGCCGGACAGCGAGTTTCTGGGATGGAGCGCCGAGTCGGCCCAGGGCCAGGTACTGGCCATCGTGCGCGACGGAGAACGAGTAGAGAAGGCCGCGGCGGGCGAGCGGGTGGAGCTGGTGGTGAACCAGACGCCCTTCTACGCGGAGGCGGGAGGGCAGGTAGGCGACACTGGCATGGTCGTTACCGCCGGAGGCCGGGCCACGGTGGAGGACACGACCAGACGCGGCGGGCTGATACGCCATCACGTGACGGTAGAGGAAGGAGCGATTTCGGCGGGGGAGGGCGCGGAGCTGGACGTCGACTCCCATCGACGCGGCCGTATCAGGGCCAACCACTCATCAACCCATCTGCTGCACGAGGCGCTGCGGGAGAGGCTGGGTGAGCATGTCGAGCAGCGCGGGTCGCTGGTGGACGGGGACAGGCTGCGGTTTGATTTCGCGCAGCGCGACCCGGTGGACGCCGCCGATCTGGCCGAGATCGAGGCCGAGGTGAACCGCCAGATACGGGGCAACACGCCGGTAGCGGCGCGAATCATGGACCGCGATGCGGCGATGGAGTCGGGAGCGCGGGCGCTGTTTGGGGAGAAGTACGGCGACGAGGTGAGGGTGGTGTCGATGGGCAGCCGCAGGGAGGGGGAGGCTTACTCCGTGGAGCTGTGCGGAGGCACCCATGTCGAGCGTACTGGGGACATAGGTGTATTCAAGGTAGTGCGGGAACAAGCGGTGGCGGCGGGCGTCCGGCGCATCGAGGCGGTGTCAGGGGAGGCAGCGCTGGCGAGGTTTAGCGAGCGCGACCGGCTGCTGGGCGAAGTCGAGGCGGAGATGAAGGCATCTGCGGACGAGGTGGTGGACAGGGTGAGAGGGCTGCGCGAAGAAAACCGCAAAGCTAAGGCTGACCTGGCGCAGCTGCGCCAGCGGATGGCGTCGGGCGGCGCAGAGGAGTCAGAGGTGCGCGACGTGGCAGGCACTCCCTATCTAGCCCGGCGGGTTTCGGACGTGGCGGCCAAGGATCTGCGGGGCATCGTCGAAGCCTGCCAAAGGACGATGGAGTCGGGGGTGGTGGCAGTAGCAGCGGAGATCGACGGCAAGGCGGCGATCGCCGTCGGGGTTAGTGATGACCTGACGGGGCGGTACTCGGCCGTGGATCTGGTACGGCTGGCCGCCGCCGAGCTAGGCGGCAAGGGCGGGGGCGGACGACCGGACCTGGCCCAGGCGGGAGGACCTGACGGTGCTCGCATAGACGAGGCGCTGGCGGCGGTCGAGGGGGCTTT
>CAZPIN010000058.1:0-7983 GCA_964586735.1 uncultured Rhodobacterales bacterium
CTGTCCCGCAATCCCGTCTGGAAAATAGAAGAGATGGCCGTTAGCATGAGAAGGGCGATTGAGGGAGCTGCAAAGCGTACGCGAGAATTCGCGCCAGCCTCCGAGAGGATAGGAGAGGACTTGGCACGTGTATTGAGGCAGAAGGATGATGGAGGAGGGCAAACGCGGCGAATGGCCATGGCAGTATTATTAAATGCCATGCTGTTTCACGATGCGCTGGATGCATCAAAACTGGAACTCAAGAGCAACGGACGAGCACTGATGCCAGTAGAGCATTATGCTGCCAATGGCGCCTTCAACGGTTCAGAGCTGCAGAAGGAATGGCAAAACATACTCAAGGAGAATTACTGGCCAATATTTTCAACGTCGCTGGAAATACTGAGGTGCCTGCCCGGGGAGCTGAAGTCTTCCGTGCTGTCCAAGCTTTGGGAAGCGGGAGATTATCTGGCCTCGATGGGCGTAGCAAGGTCGCATGACCTGATTGGCATGGTATTTCAACGGCTGATCTGCGACAGGCAGTTTCTGGCGGCATACTACACTAGACCAGAAGCGGCGTGGCTTCTTGCAGGACTCGCATTGACAGAACGAGACATCGGTTCTTCGCAAAGGACCAAATTGGCAACAGCGCGAATTGGGGATTTCGCCTGCGGCACGGGTACGCTTCTGACTACTGCATACCAGCGATTTATGCTGCTGTACGAGTCCAGGGGAGGTGACCCGTCCAAGATACATGCTGAGATGATGGAAAACGGCCTTGTTGGACTGGACGTCCTTCCAATAGCGGTGCACCTGACAGCGACGACGCTGTCCGGGTTGTTTCCCCAAATCATGTTCGAGGGTGAGTGCATTCTGAAGATGCCATACGGATTCTTCGAGGGAACACCGCTTGTTGGGTCCATTGAGCTGCTGTCGGAAAGCGGCGTGGACTATCGAGCAATGTTTGGTGAGCACGCTGAGGTAATTAGCGGGCAGAAGAAGAAACAGTCGTTTGACTTCAACCAGCGCATAGGCAGTGACTTCGATCTGGTCATCATGAATCCCCCCTTCACGAGGTCCGGCGACGATATCAAGGGGGCTATTTCTCCGGTCGCCGCAATGGAGCTCAGCAGGGACGAGCAAATCAAGCTAAACGACCGCCTGAAGCATCTAACCAAGGACGGAGCAGGGCAGGGCAGCGCGGGTCTTGCGTCCCATTTCACGGATATTGGACATAGGCGGCTTCGGACTGGTGGAAGACTGGCGCTGGTGCTTCCAATGACTGCGCTTACTGGCAAATCGTGGGGCGGGGTAAGGCAATTGTGGAGGTCATGGTACGATGATATTGCCGTGGTGACCATCGCCGGTGCGAAGGGCGCAGATTCTTCCTTCTCGTCAGATACTGGCATGTCGGAATGCCTGTTTGTTGGCACAAAGAAGGAAAGGTCTTCAGGAAGCAAAAGGCGGGGGCACTTTGCAGTTTTAGCAACCTTGCCTTCGGATACGGTTTCGGGAAGCGTACTTGCGGATGCAATACACGACGCGGTTGCAGAGGGGAACGTGCCAACCCTCGAAGGAGGGCCGTTCGGCGGTAAGCGCATATGCATCGGAGAAACAGAGTATGGAAGCATTCTTGATTGTCCCCTACCGGAGAACGACGCAGCTTGGCCAGTGGCGGGAGTACGGGACCTGTCCCTGGCGCAATGCGCGTATCAATTGGAAGGAGGCAGTCTGTGGGCACCAGGCATGGTGGAAGGCGTGGCAGTGCCAATCGCCATGATGGGGAAAGTCGTACAGTTTGGCCGATACCATCTGGCTGTGGCTGGAAAGACAATAGACAGAAGCAGCGGCCTGCCGCAGGGTCCTTTCGATATTCTGGAAGGCTGTTCTAAGGCGGATGAATTTCCATCGCTGTGGAAGCACGATGCACCGAAAGAGCGTACATTAGTCGTTGAACCGAGCCAGCATCTGCAGGTGCGAAAAGTACCGGTGAAGTCGCAGCGGGACCTGATGTCCATGGTGGAGTACGTACTTGAGCGCAACACGAGGCTGCATTACAATTTCGAATTCCAATTTAACTCCCAGTCGATTATTGCGGCGATGACGGAGCGGTCGACGGTTGGAGGGTCTGCGTGGCCAAATATCGTCCTTGACGATGAAGAATCTGAGTGCCTGTTTTCCCTATGGTGCAACTCCACACTCGGCCTTCTGTGCCACTGGTGGATGGCAAGCAAGGTGCAGGGCGGGCGTGGCAGGGTTTCCCATGGTACGGCAGGTGCGATTCCGACGCTCGATTTGGGGAAAATTCCATCAAAGCGCAAACAGGCAGCAGCGAAGGTCTTCAACCGGATGCGCAACGAACGACTACTTCCATTCAATCAGCTGCATGAGGACGAAGCACGCAGGGCACTGGACGAAGCGCTGCTGGTAGAGATTTTGGGACTTCCCGCCAGTCTCTGCGCCAAGGGAGGACCGATTGAGGTACTACGCGAGAAGCTGGCCACCGAACCGCAGATCCATGGCGGCAAGAAGACCAGAGTCGTGTTCACGCAGAATGGCGAGCGAACGGAGAAATTGTCTGCTACGACCCCACGGTGACCAACAGACAAGACAATCAGGTTGGTGGAATGAGGTAGCAATGGCCGCGACGTGACAGTGCGACGACGGATGGGGCAAGCGTCAGACTTCGCTAAGTGATCAAGTAGCAAAGGGGTGGAACTGGGCGCGGACAAGGCCGGCGAATAGGGATTCGGTCTGCCACCTCGACGTTGCCAACGAGGGGACGCGCCAGACCAGGAATCAGGTTCTGTCGGAGGTGTTCAGAGAAGAGTATTGGCCGCATCATCCGTCCTACCGTGCAGGATCCGGCCTGAAGCCTTTGCCTGAGTAGGATTTGCGTCTGTTCCTCTACCACAGAGCAGATCCCTTTTCTGCCGGTGTTGACATCAGCATCGGATCATGCCAACATACCTGTAGTCTGCTTGGCTAGATTGCCGTGCGGGGACGAAGCAAGGTCGCATAGGCTTTGGAGAGTAGCATGCAGGAGCTGGCACTAGTACCCGGATTGCCCAAGGGGCCTAGGGGGCTGCCTGACATGCGTCGGCTAGCAAAGTGGATCGTCAACAGCATGCCTATGGTGCAGGCGGCGATCCTCTTTGGATCGCGAGCTCGCAGAACTGCCCGTCGTGACAGCGACTGGGATGTTGCATTGCTAGCACCGGAGCGCTACAAGGGTGAAGTGCTACGGACAGTGCCCAGAGTGCCCGACGTTAGCTTCGTATCGCTGAGCCCAAGGCGGTTACGAGTGCGGCAAAACTGGCTCGGAACGCTGGAGCGGTCAGTGGCGAGGGACGGGGTAGTATTGGCAGGGGAATGGAACATGCCTAGATCGCTGAAGAAAACCAGGGTATCGTATCCTGCCATGTTTCGCAGGCTGTCTACTGCGGTTACTCGTGCCCAGGCGGCCTACTTTCGGCTGGTAATGGGAAAAATAGACCATTCGGGTGACGTGGACAATGACCTTAGCGTATTTACGCAGGACGCAGCGGAATTTACCTCCAAAGCGGCTCTTCTTCATTTGGGCGTAGATGCCCCAGAAACCCATGATGTGGACAAATTGGCCGATGCTCTGTCTAAAAAGCACCCCAGACATGCGTGGGTATCTGCTATTTCGTCGTTCAACGGGATGTCATTGATGCGGCACGTCGCGGGATATGAGGATGACGATGAAGATATCGGCGATGTTCAGGAATCAGAGGATCGGCTGTGCAGGGTATTGAAATTCCACGAGGAGGTGCTTGAGGACATCGCAAGGAAGCGGCCAGGGTTTCGTGGGGAAATGGAAAATCTGTGCAATAAAATTATAATTTTTGTTTCCGATGTAAAATCGGATCGGAGATGGAAGTTGTGTCCAGAAGCTGTTCAGCACAGTTTGCTATCTTGGGAGCAAAGGGCGCAGAAGGTGCTGGAGAACTATACTGGGGAAAGGTCCGATTGAAGGTCTCTTGACTTCCTTGACTATACCGGAAGTCAAATGCCAGAGGGCAAAGATGCCCTTGCCGTGCTGGACAGCCAAGCGGTCTGCAATTAGGTGGAAGTCGCATTCTGGTCTGCCTCGGAGGCCATTCGCTGGAGCAGGTACATGAACAACCCATGTCTGACCGCCTCGGGACCAGACAAGACCAAGCCTGGACGCTGGTTGAAACTTGGGTCCTTTGGAGTAACTCCTAGTCCCCGCCACTTTGGCTGCTGCCAGTATCTGTCTGCGAGTAATACGTGGCAATCCGGTTCCATTGCAGCAGACGCTGCTTTAGTTCGTCCGGGCATGTTTCCCAGTACAGACCGTTCTGGTATATGAACACGATGTCGGCAATGCTGCCGCATAGCGTCTGAAGCCGCTCCGTAAAGTCGGGACGCTTCTTCGCAATCGCTGCAAGTACTTCTCCATAAAAATCAATTGCGTTGTACAGCCGTGCCAGAGACCTGTCGAGATTTTCCACTATTTCGCCTTCATACTCCGCCACGTGCAGATCATGAGACTGTCCATTGAACGACTCGATAATTTTGATCCAAGGATGGCCTGGATGCTGGCTGCGAAGCGCTCCAGCCAGCTTCAAAACTTTGTGACTCTCGGGATGGTCAATCTCAAGGTGAAGCAGCGCAGCCTTTGCTAGATGTTCAGAAGCATATTGCGATGAGCCTGCTAGCGTGTTGTCTCCATAATTTGACGGATTCAAAATGAAGTCTGGATAGCGCCGAATGATACGTCCCAAATGATCAATGGCCATAGCAAGCTGGTCAGCAGCAACCTGCAGCCCGCTAGCCAGGTTTTCGTAGCTTACCGTTGGATTAGTCTGTGATTTTGGCATAGTCCATTCTCCTGCCAGCAGCACTCCGTCCCGGGCCACAGAACGTTCCAGCGTCCCAAGACGATTGTGCCGTTCACGCAGCCGCTTCGGGCTGAGCGAAACATAGCTCACGGTTGGGATTCTGGGGGCAGTCCGCAGAACCTCATGCTTGTATCGCTCCGGTGCTAGAAGTGCAACATCCCAGTCGCTGTCGCGCCGGGCCGTCTTTCGTGCCCGCGAGCCGAACAGGATTGCGGCCCGAACCTTGGGCATGCCGTCGACGACTCGCTTTGCCAGCCGCCGCATGTCAGGCAGACTCCTAGGTTGCTTAGGCCATGCGGGTGCCAGCGCATGTTCCGGCATACCAGCCTCCTCGCTTTACGCTGTCTTGCCAATCTTCCTAGACAGTGAAACGTAGTATAGCAGACTTCTGCGCCCGAGTCATCACCCCCCGGTGCCATCGTGAAGGGGAACAGCAGGGAAGGACGATGCAGCCACCCTAGCGGAGGGGTTGAGTTGGGCAAGGCAATGGCTCGTGGGTGCTGTAGCAGCTCCAGCGATGGCCTGTCGTCGGGTGATTCGCGTGGGGCTGACACGCTTGCCGTACCCCGCCCAGTCCGCTACTCTGGCCGACAGTTCCCCGACACCGGGATCATTCATGAAGAAGTACTCGGCATGGTCGCTGCTGCGCGGCGGCTTGACTGGACATCGTCACTGGCGGCGGGCATGGCGCGATCCCGAGCCGCGGCCCTCCTATGACGCCGTGATCATCGGCGGCGGGGGGCACGGCCTCGCCACGGCTTTCTACCTCGCCAAGAACCACGGCGTGACCAGCGTGGCGGTGCTGGAGCGGGGCTGGATCGGCTCCGGCAACGCCGGGCGCAACACGACGATTGTCCGCTCCAACTACATGTTGCCGGGCAACGTGGAGTTCTACGAGCACTCGCTCAAGCTGTGGGAGAACCTGTCGCAGGAGCTGAACTTCAACGTCATGTTCAGCCAGCGCGGCGTGCTGATGCTCTACCACACCCCGCACCAGCGAGACGCCTTCGCCCGCCGCGCCAACATCATGCGCCTGCACGGCATCGACGCCGAGCTGCTGGACCGCGCCCAGCTGCAGGAGATGCACCCGCACTTCGACTATTCGCCTGACGCCAGGCTGTGGATCGAGGGGGGGCTGATTCAGCGGCGCGCCGGCAACGCCCGCCACGACGCGGTGGTCTGGGGCTACGCCCGGGCGGCTGACGCTCTGGGCGTGGACATCATCCAAAACTGCGAGGTAACCGGCTTCCAGATGGAGGGCGGACGGGTGACGGCGGTGGAGACCAGCCGCGGGCGAATCGGCGCGGGCCGCGTGGGGGTTTCGGTGGCGGGCAGCACGTCGCGGGTGATGCGGATGGCTGGCTTCGAGCATCTGCCCATCGAAAGCCATCTCCTGCAGGCGTTCGTCTCCGAGCCGGTCAAGCCGCTGCTCGACACGGTGGTGGCCTACGCGTTTCCAGGCGGGCACTTCTACATCAGCCAGTCCGACAAGGGCGGCATGGTGTTCGGCGGCCATCTCGACACCTACAACTCCTACGCCCAGCGCGGCAACCTGCCGGTGGTGGAGGAGGTGGCGAGCGGGGCGATGATGCTGATGCCATGCCTTGGGCGGGTGCGCCTGCTGCGCCACTGGGGCGGCATCATGGACATGTCGATGGACGGTTCGCCCTTTATCTGCCCGACGGAGGTCGAGGGGCTGTATCTCAACGCTGGCTGGAACTACGGCGGCTTCAAGGCTACCCCGGCCGCGGGATGGTGCTTTGCCCACACCCTCGCCACGGGCAAGCCGCACCGGTTTAACGCCGCCTTCACGCTGGACCGTTTTGCCCGCGGCGTCCAGATCGACGAGAAAGGGGTGGGCCCGGTGCCCAAGGACCACTGATGCGCATCCACTGCCCATTCTGCGGCGAGCGCGACCACGCCGAGTTTTCCTACGAGGGGGACGCCTCGGTGGACTGGCCGGATCTGGAGAGCGAGGACATGGACGCCTGGGTCGGGGCGGTGTTCCAGCGAAGCAATCCCGCCGGTCGGCACCGCGAGCTGTGGCAGCACATCCACGGCTGCAGAATTTGGCTTGAGATCGACCGCGACACGGTCACCCACAAAATCCATGGCGTGCGGGTTGCCCACGCGCCCACCGCCGAGGCGCTGGAGAAGGAGGGAGGTCTCGGCCAGACGGCCGCAGTCGGCGAAACCGCCATCCCGGCCAGACTCGGGGAGGGGGAGGCATGAGCGGCTACCGGCTGCCATCGGGCGGGCGGATTGACCGCGCGCGCAGCCTCGGCTTTCGCTGGGACGGCAAGACGATGTCGGGGCATCCGGGCGACTCGCTGGCCTCTGCGCTGCTGGCATCCGGCGTCAGCAAGGTGGGGCGCAGTTTCAAGTACCACCGGCCGCGCGGAATCATGACGGCGGGCGTCGAGGAGCCCGGCGCCTACGTAACGGTAGGAACGGGCGCCGAGGCGGCCGTCAACTGCAAGGCCCCGGCGGTGGAGCTGCGCGAGGGGCTGGAGGCGTTTGGCCAGAACGCATGGCCCTCGGTGCGGTTTGACGTGGGCGCGGCGTCCGGGGCGCTGTCGCCGTTTCTGCCGGCCGGCTTCTACTACAAGACGTTTATCGGGCCGCTGCGCGGCACCCGCTGGTGGATGCTGTGCGAGGGCCTGATTCGCCGCGCCGCCGGCATGGGCCGCGTATCGCGGGAGGCCGACCCCGACCGCTACGACCGGGCCAACGCCTTCTGCGACCTGCTGGTGGTTGGGTCCGGACCGGCCGGTTTGGCGGCGGCCGAGGCGGCGGCGGAGGCCGGGCTGGACGTGATTCTTGCCGAGCAGGATTTTGCCGCTGGCGGCGGCGCGCTAGCCGACACCGACCGGATCGAGGGAGCGCCGTCCGGCGACTGGATCGAGGCCCGCCTGGCGGCCATCAAGGGGCGGGTGAGGGTGATGACCCGAAGCACGGTGTTTGGCCTTTACGACGACGGCGTGGCGGGCGTGCACCAGCGTCTCGACCCGGACGCCGACGGCTACCGCGGGCGCTTCTGGGTGGTGCGGGCGCGGCGGACGCTGGTGGCAGCCGGCGCGATGGAGCGGGGGTTTGCGTTCGCCGGCAACGACCGTCC
>CAZPIN010000059.1:0-2922 GCA_964586735.1 uncultured Rhodobacterales bacterium
GGCTGCATCGGTCCCGCAGCTTGACATCTGGCTGGACCGGATACTCACGGCTACCAGCCTCAAAGAGGTGTTCGACGGAGACGTCGGCGATGCTCCTGCTGTCAACGGAGCCCCCGCCAAGCCGCCGCGCCAGAGGCGGACTGCCAAGTAGCCCAACCACGCATTGGGGTCTGACGCCCGCCGACAGGAGGTGGTCGTGGCGCCAGCGGTCCATAGGGCCGCGAAGGCAGTATCAGGCAGGTCGCGGTGGTCAAGGCGGCTCGTCCCATTGAGGGAGTGGAGACTGTGAACGCAATGTTTCAGGCTGTTCTGGAGGAGGGCGAGGCCAAAGGCATGGCCAAGGGCGTGGCCAAGGGCAAGGCCGAGACTTTCCTGCGACAGGCGCGGAGCAAGTATCGCAGGGTGCCAAAATACCGGGCGGCGCAGGTGCGGGCCGCTTCGGTCCCGCAGCTTGACATCTGGCTGGGCCGGATACTCACGGCCACCAGCCTCAACGAGGTGTTCGACGGAGACGTCGGCCATGCTCCTGCTGTCAACGGAGCCCCGCCAAGCCGCCGCGCCAGAAGCGGACGAGGAAGTAGCCTGGCCACGCCGAACGCCATCTGACGCCTGTCGACAGGAGGCGATCGCGGCGGCAGCGCTCTGAAAGACCCTGAAGGCATTACAGGCTTGCCAAAGCGGTAGAGGCATCTTGCCCCAACCAACGAAGAGAAAAAGACCATCAGCGCAACAGCGTCTATGTCGCCGCTGAATTCGAAAGCTGTTGGGCGGCCTTCAGGACCGAACCGCCTTCTTGTCCCATGATGGTGTCGGTTTGCATGATGCCGCGCACCCAGGGCGGATTAGGCAATATGGGGACAGGCTTCTAGAGTAGGGTGGGCCGCCGCCAAACTGGCGGAATAGCAGACAGGCAGCCGTATGACACCCTGCATACTGTGCGTGGCCATCACCGGCTCGCTGCCCGGCAAGGCCGACAATCCAGCCGTGCCTATCACGGTGCCCGAGCAGGTGGAAAGTACCCACGAGGCGTACGAGGCCGGCGCCGCCATCGTCCACGCCCATGTCCGCGACGGCGACGGCCAGCCGTGCAGCGACCCGGACCGTTTCGCCGCGCTCAAGGAGGGGGTGGAGCGGCACTGCCCGGGCATGATCATGCAGATGTCGACGGGCGGGCGGTCCTCGTCGGGCAAGGACCGCGGCGGCATGCTGCCGTTGCGCCCCGACATGGCCTCCCTGTCGGTGGGGTCCAACAACTTCCCCACCCGCGTCTACGAAAACCCCCCGGACCTGGTGGACTGGCTGGCCGGAGAGATGCGGCGGTACGGAGTCAAGCCGGAGGTGGAGGCGTTCGACCTGAGCCATATCTTCCAGGCCAAGGCGATGCACGAGGCGGGCAAGATCGAGGCAACGCCCTACGTGCAGATCGTGATGGGGGTCAAAAACGCGATGCCGGTGGACCAGCCGGCCTTCGAGTTCATGGTGGAGACCATCCGGCGGCTCTTCGGCCCTGACGCCCCATGGTGCGCGGCGGGCATCGGCGCGGGCCAGCTGACCGTCAACGAGTGGTCGGTGCGGCTTGGCGGCCACGCCCGCACCGGACTGGAGGACAACGTCCGTCTCGACCGCGAGACCCTTGCGCCCTCCAACGCGGCCCTGGTGCGGCGGGCTGCCGAAGTGTGCGAGCTCCACGGGCGGCCGGTGGCCACTCCTGAAGAGGCACGGCGCATCCTTGGACTGCGGCCTCATCCGTCGGCGGAGCCCGCCGTGTAGTCGCTTGCCGGCGGCGGTGTTGCGCGGCGGGTCGACAGGCGCTAGAAACCGGTCCGAGGCGCCAGCTGGGCAAAAGACCGCGGCGGGCAGATCAGCGTATTGCGCGGGCGCGGCGCGTCCGGCAGGCATCCAATTGGAGGCGCTTGGTGGCATCATCGCCGGCTGCTGGCGACGGGGTAGCGGCTCCGTACGCGGCGGCGCTGTTTGACCTAGCGGTGGAGACCGGCCGTCTCGACGAAGTCGAGGCGGACCTGGGGACGCTGCGCGGCATGCTGGAGGCAAGCGAGGACCTGCGCCGCATGGTGCGCAGTCCCCTGTTTGCGCGCTCTGAGCAGGCCGAGGCGCTGGCGGCGGTGGCGCAGGCGGCCGGCCTGGAGGACCTTGTACGGAGGTTCGTCGGACTGCTGGCGCAGAGTCGGCGGCTGACAGTTGTCGACGGCGTGATTCGCCGCTTCGACGATCTGCTTGCCAGTCACCGCGGTATCACGAGGGTCGAGGTCGAGGTCGCGCAGCGGCTTGGTCCCGACCAGGAGGCGGCGCTGCGGCGCGCCCTGGAAGAGGCGACGGGAGGCGGCATCCAGCTGCGCCTGCGCGAGGAACCGAGTCTGCTGGGCGGACTGGTGGTGCGCGTGGGCAGCCGGATGGTCGACGCGTCGCTGCGGTCGAGGCTGGAGCGCATGCGCATCGCAATGCGGGAAGTGAGGTAACCATGGCAGTACAGGCGGCGGAGATTTCCGCGATCCTGAAGGAGAAAATCCGCAACTTCGGCGAGGAGGCCGAGGTCTCCGAAGTCGGACGGGTGCTTAGCGTCGGCGACGGCATCGCCCGCGTCTACGGACTCGACAGCATCCGCGCGGGCGAGATGGTGGAGTTTGACGGCGGCATCCGCGGCATGGCGCTCAATCTCGAGAGCGACAACGTCGGCGTCGTCATCTTCGGCGACGACCGCTCCATCAAGGAGGGGCACACCGTCAAGCGCACCGAGGCCATCGTCGACGTGCCGGTGGGCAAGGGCCTGCTGGGCAGGGTGGTCAACGCCCTGGGCGACCCGGTGGACGGCAAGGGGCCGGTCAGCGAGGCCCAGCGCTGCCGCGCCGACGTCAAGGCGCCGGGCATCATCCCGCGCCGCTCGGTGCACGAGCCGATGCAGAC
>CAZPIN010000060.1:0-5321 GCA_964586735.1 uncultured Rhodobacterales bacterium
CTATGGACACCGCCTTTCAGCAGCGGGTCGTACAGTACAGCCAGCAGCAGGCCAACCACTGCCGCGCCCACTGCGGACAGGGCGGCGCGTACTCGCTTGTGTGACCGCAGCTTGTTCCAGTACGGCAGTATGCCCAGCACCAGCAGAAACGAGGGGATGTAGATGGCGATCAGCGCCACGATGCCACCGATCACGCCATGGGGAAAGGCGTCGACGCTGGCGCCGAGATAGCCCGAGATCGTAAACAGCGGTCCTGGCAATGCCTGGGCCGCACCATAGCCGACGAGAAACACCTCCTCCGACACCCAGCCCGGCGCAACCACCTCGCCCAGCAGCAGCGGCAGTACTACATGGGCGCCGCCAAACACCAGCGCCCCCGTGCGCAGGAAGGAGTCGACGATGTCCAGCGGTACGGAGTCCGTCAGTCGAGCGGCAACTGGCAGCACGACCAGCAGCAGCCCCAAGGCTACCAGATAGGGGATTCCTGACCGCGGGCGGGTTTCTTCCAGGCTGCCTACCCTATCTGTTTCGACAGTGCGCAGCACAGCGGCGCCGATGATGGCGGCTACGGCGATAACCGACATCTGCGTGATGGCCCCCGGCATCCAAAGCATGACCGCGGCAGAGACCAGTCCCATCGCAGCAAGACGGTAGCTGGTCCAAAGCGTACGGCCCATGATCCAGACGGCGTAGGTGACGATCGCCGCCGCCGCCAGACGCAGCGCGTGCACCCAGCTGTCGTCCTCGCCCCAGCCCTGACTCACGCCCAAAGCGAGCAGAATCATCAGCGTTGCCGAGGGCAGCGTGAACCCCAGCCATGCGGCAAAAAATCCCGCATAGCCGGCGCGCATGAGGCCGATGGCCAAGCCCACCTGGCTGCTCGCCGGTCCCGGCAGGAAGTGGCACAGTGCCACGAGTTCAGTGAAGGTGGAATCGTCGAGCCACTTCCGACGGCGCACCAGTTCCTCGTAGAACGCCGCTATGTGCGCCGGGGGACCGCCGAAAGTCATGCACCCCAACCGCAGGAACACCAGAAACAGCTCCACCGCGGCAGCCCAGCCGCCCCGCTCATGGGGAGCCACGATTCGCGGCGGGCTGGGGTCGTCCATCAAGGAGACTCGCTGCTATGGGACGGCGGGCCGCAGACGCAGCACCGCGCCGCGGGGTGAAGGCGCATCGGTGAGCAGGTAGATGAGGCCGTCAGGTCCGGTGCGGACATCCCGGATTCGGCCGACTTGGTTGACGAGCAATTCCTCCTGATGCACGACCCGCTCGCCGCCGAGTACCAGCCGCACCAGCTTGCGGTGCACCAGCGCGCCCACAAACAGATTCCCCCGCCACTTGGGAAACGCCTCACCCGCGTAAAACGCCATGCCGGACGGAGCGATCGATGGCGTCCACTGCAAAGCAGGCTGCGCCATGCCGTCCCGGGCGGTGCCCTCGCCCACCTGCCGTCCGGAGGCGTACTCCCGGCCGTAGCTGATCACGGGCCAGCCGTAGTTGACTCCGGGCCTTAGGACGTTCACCTCGTCGCCGCCGCGGGGGCCGTGTTCATGCGACCACAGCGCGTCTGTATCGGGGTGGACGGCGAGTCCCTGGATGTTGCGGTGTCCGATTGAGTAGATCTCGGGCCGGGCGTCCTCAACGCCCAGGTACGGATTGTCCGGAGGCGTGGAGCCGTCGTCGCGCAGGCGAATCATCGACCCGTGATGGGCGGACAGGTCCTGCGCGAGTTCCCTGCTGCCGCGGTCGCCCAGAGAGATGTACAGGTCTCCATCGAGGAACGCGAGGCGCGATCCGAAGTGCCGGCCGCCGCGGGTTTTGGGCTCGGCCCGAAACAGCACCTCGAGATTCTCAAGCCTGTTTCCGCGCAGCTGCCCCCGCGCCACCTCGGTGCCGGACCGCTGCCTCGTGCCTGCGGCATAGCTCAGGTACACGTAGCGGTTGTCCGAAAATTCTGGATGCAGGGCTACGTCCAGCAGTCCGCCCTGCCCCCGCACCCGTATGTCCGGCAATCCGGACACGGGTTCGGGTTCCAGTCTCCCATTGGCAACGATTCGCAGTCTCCCGGTCCGTTCCGTAACCAGCATCCTTCCGTCAGGGAGAAACGCCATGCCCCAGGGATGGTCCAGCCCCCGCGTCACCTCCTCAACAACGAAGTCGTGCTCCTGCGAGGCGATGGTCTCGGCCTGCGCGATGCCGCCAGCCAGAATGAGGGTGAGCGCCGTCGCTGCCGCTGCGGCCCGCCTGCCGTCCATGGTGAAACAGGCCATCGAGCATCCTTTCCCAGCAAAGGGCCAAGCTGCGGCGTCGAGCCAGCGCGTGCCGATACTGCCATCCAGCGGTGTCGTAGCCGTTGGACGGGGCAGCGTCCGCGCTCCCTGAGCCGACTCTATCCGATTGCCCGCAGGCGCACCCGACTCTTCTGCTCCATTCCTGCCGACTGACTGCGGCGCGCTTGGTTGGAGGCTATAAGCGGCGGTCCCAGCTGGCAGTTGCCCGCGCTGGACACAGCCATGGAGCCTCGGCGCGGTACGCTTCGCCCGTACGCACTCCCGGCAGGATTCGGGTGGACAGCGCAGCGCCGCCCAGCAGTATGCGTTCGCGTCGCCGGGCAGGCGGCCGCCGCGGGGAGATGCCATGGCCGCCATTCGCATGGACGCCCGCAGCTGGACTCTGCTGGTCAGCCTGGCGGGTATCTGGTCCGCCTCGTTTCTGTTCGCCGAGGTCGCCCTGGAGTCCTTCGGGTTCTTCACGGTGGTACTGGGAAGGGTGTCCATTGGCGCGCTTGGGCTTTGGGCTTTCGTCCTGGCCCGCGGGATATCCGTGTCCTGCAGCCCCCGCCTGCTGCTGGGCTTTCTGTTTCTTGGCCTCATCAACAACGCCGTTCCGTTCACCCTGATCACCTGGGGCCAGACCGAGATCCTTGCCGGCGAGGCGGCGCTCCTCAACGCGACCACGCCAATCTTCACCGCTCTGGTCGGTCATTTCGTATCGACCGACGACCGATTGACCGTCAACCGAATCATCGGCGTGGCGCTGGGCATTGTTGGCGTGGGCATCATGGTGGGCGTCGAGCTGACGGCGCTTCAAGAGAAGGCCGGATTCGGCTTCTTCGCCGTGCTGGGCTCCTCGATCTCCTACGGCTTCGCTTCCCATCTGGCCCGGCGGCTGTCGAGCGGACTGAGCGGTCCCGCCGCGGCTACGCTGATGCTGACGGCCAGCACCCTGTGGATGCTGCCTCTGCCGTTTATCGCTGGCGAGACTCTGCTGCCGGAAACGGTCAAGGCGGGAAGCGTCTATTCGGTTGTCGGACTCGGGCTTCTCTGCTCTTCCATCGCCTACCTGTGCTACTTCGTTCTGGTGCAGCGCGCTGGCGCCACAAACACCATGCTGGTGACGCTTCTGATTCCCTGCGGCACCATGCTCTTCGGGGCGCTGCTGCTTGGCGAGCGCTTCGGCTTCAACGATTTTGCCGGGCTGGTACTGATCATCGCCGCCCTGGCCGTTACCGACGGACGCTGGACGCCTCGGCTGAGCCGCTGACGGCTCCGCGCAGCATGACTATGCTTGCGCGCCCGGCGATGCGCGGGCGCGGAGGTCGTGGAGGCCACCATGAAGGCAGCGGTGCTCAGCGGGTATGGCAGGCCGCTTGAGGTCGAGGAGCTGGAAATTGCCCCGCCCGGCAGTGACGACCTGCGGGTAAGGGTGCTGGCCTGCGCCATCTGCCGGTCCGACGTGCACGCCGTCGCTGGAGACTGGGGAGGAGACCTGCCAGCCGTCTATGGACATGAGGTGGCAGGCAAGGTGATCGAATCGGGCAGCGGCGTGGAAGGCTACAAGCACGGCGATTCCGTGGTGGTGACTCTGATGCGCCACTGCGGCGCCTGCCCCGCCTGCCAGCGCGGCGAACCAGCGCTGTGCGGAGACCAGGAGCTGTTTGGCCGTCCGTCGCCGCTGCGAAGGGCCGATGGCACGGTGGTGTTTCAGGGGTTTCGCACGGGCGGATTTGCGGAAGAGGTGGTGGTGCACCGGTCGCAGGCCCAGCCCGTGCCCGCCTCTTGGCCGGTCGAGCGCGCGGCCCTGCTTGGATGCGGCGTGCTGACCGGTTTCGGGTCGGTCGCCAACTGCGGCATGAAGGTCGAAGGCGAAACGGTGGCGGTGTATGGAGCCGGCGGCGTAGGCATCAACGCGGTGCAGGCGGCGGTGGCCGGCGACGCTGGAAGGGTGATCGTCGTGGACCCGTCGCCGGAGAAACGGAGTCTCGCTCTTGAAGTGGGGGCAAGCCATGCGGTTGATCCGGGAGAGGACACCGCGGCTGAACAGGTAGCGGACCTTGGCGGCGGCATCGACCTGGCGGTGACCACGGTGGTTACGGAGAAGGTGTTTGGGCAGGCGCTGGCGTCGCTGCGCAAGGGAGGGTGCCTGGTGGTGGCGGGCATGGCGCCGGACGGCCACCGGGTGCAGGTGGACCCCACGGACCTGGCGGACCGCGGCGTGCGCATACAGGGATGCAAGATGGGGTCCTCCCGGCCCGACCGCGACATCCCCCGGCTGGTGGACCTGCATGACCGCGGCAAGCTGCGGCTTGACAGCCTGGTCAGCAACACCTACAGTCTTGACGGCGTCAACGAGGCGCTGGAGGATTTCGCCAGCGGCCGATCGGTGCGCAACGTCATCCTGTTTAGCCGGGACAGATAGAGGATCAGGCTTGTGGCTATGACCTTTGAGAAAGACACACAGGGGTGCGTCGTTCAGGTCGACGTGGTGGACGACACCATGCCAATCGTACACCAACGCCTAGCGGAGCGGTCATCATATCTCTGTCAGAGCACGGAATCAGCTGCCTCAGCACTTTTCGCTGTTGACAGGAAAGGAAGAAACTGTGTTGTCCCAGCAACTGGTAAGTCAATCGGAAGTTGTAGCGGCTGGCGAAGGCGGACAGGCAATCCAGCTTGCCGTACAACCACTTATGTAAAGTGTGCGGAAGGGGTGGTGGGACTATGACTGTACGTAATAGTATATCTCAGAGTAAGGGCAATTACCAAAGTACATACCAGTCTAGGACAAGGATATGTACTATAACTGGAGGGCGTTTGGGTAAATGCCTCTGGGCGGTGCTTTGTACCGCGATGTATAGAGCAAATCCCATTAATGTTTGAACAATCAATTATCATGGACTGATTCAATTGTCATGGTTTGATTCAATTTGATACGTATATTCTATCAACTTATTTTATTGACCGGGAAAATTATACGGTATGGTGTCTCCATCCCGGCTTAGGCCAAAGCACATGGAGGCTACAATGCCCGCACCCTAC
>CAZPIN010000061.1:0-8569 GCA_964586735.1 uncultured Rhodobacterales bacterium
GTGCGTCATGACGCTGAGCACTGGCAAGGGCGCCATGCCGCCGAGACCGCAGAGGGATGCGTCGATCATGGTGTGGCACAGATCCTTGAGCAGCACCCGGTTGTCCGCCGCCGCCTCGCCGCGCCGTATGCGATCGACCACCTCGACGCCGCGCACGGCGCCAATGCGGCAGGGGGTGCATTTGCCGCAGGACTCCTCGGCGCAGAACTCAAAGGCGTAGCGGGCCATGGCGCCCATATCAGCGGTCTCGTCGAAGACCACCAGGCCGCCGTGGCCGATCATCGCATCAATGGCCTGAAAGGACTCGTAGTCCAGGGGCGTGTCGAAGTGCTGCGGGGGGATGTAGGCGCCCAAGGGACCGCCCGCCTGCACCGCCTTGATCGAACGACCGCTGGCAGTGCTGCCGCCCAAGTCCTCGACCACCCAGCGCAACGGCTTGCCGAACGGCACCTCGAACAGCCCGCCCCGGCGCGCGTTGCCCGCCAACTGAACGGTCAGCGTGCCGGACGAGCGGCCCACGCCGAAACTGCTGTAGTGGTCCGCACCTTGGGCGAGGATGGCCGGCACCGAGGCCAGGGTGATGACGTTGTTCACCACCGTCGGCCGGCCGAACAGCCCCTTGACCGCCGGCAGGGGCGGCCGATAGCGAATCACGCCCCGCTTGCCTTCAAGGCTCTCAAGCAACGAGGTCTCCTCGCCGCAAATGTAGGCCCCGGCGCCCTTGCGCACCTCGAGGTGGAAGTCGTCCAGATAGCCCGCGCCTGCGGCCAAGCGGATCGCTTCGGCCAGGGTGTCGATGGCCAGCGGATACTCAGCCCGGCAATAGATGTAGCCGCGGTCGGCGCCGACGGCGAGGCCCGCAATCAGCATGCCCTCGATCAGGCAGAACGGGTCGCTCTCCATGATCATGCGATCAGCAAAGGTGCCGGAGTCACCCTCATCGGCGTTGCAGACGATGTACTTTGGCTCGCCATCCGTCTCGAGCACGGTCCGCCACTTGATGCCGGTGGGGAACGCCGCGCCACCGCGTCCGCGCAGGCCCGCCTCGGTGACCGTTTCAACAATCGCCGGAGCAGTCAGGGCGCGGGCCCGTTCCAAGCCTTCAAAGCCGCCATGAGCCTTGTACTGGGCGATGGACAAGGGCTCGATGATGCCCACCCGCGCCATGGTCAAGCGCGACTGTGCCTTGAGCCATGGCAATCCTTCCACCAAGCCGAGGCAATCTGGATGGCTGGCGTCCGGCAAGCCGCTGGCGAACAGCGCACTGGCGGCGGCGGCATCGAGCGGACCGAAGCCGATGCGGCCAGCGTCCGTCGCCACCTCCACCAAGGGTTCCAGCCAATAGAGGCCACGGGAGCCGGTGCGGCGCACCTCGACACCCGGTGCGGCCGCCACCGCGGCCGCCACCGCGTCGGCGCCCAAGGCGCGGGCCGTGAAATCGGCCGGCACGAACACGTCAACGCTCATCGGCCCATCAACTCGTCAAAGCGCTTGGCATCAACTCGGGCGTGCAGCACCCCGTCAACCGTCATCGAAGGCGCACAGGCACAGTTGCCCAAGCAGTAAACCGGCTCCAAGGTCACTTCGCCGTCCGCCGAAGTCTCCCCAAAACCGATGCCAAGCGCGGATTCGGCATGGGCCTCCAGGGCGGCGGCGCCCATGGCTTGACAGGCTTCCGCCCGGCAGATGGTGATGATCCGCTGGCCGGGCGGATTCACCCTGAACAACGGATAGAAGCTGATGACCCCCTGCACTTCGGCGCGGGAGAGGTTCAACCCCTTGGCAATGACCGGAACGCAAGCCGGCGGCAGGTAGCCGAACATGTCCTGGACGGCGTGCAGGATGGGCAGCAACGGCCCCTCCAGGGCGGCCAAGCGCTCGACGATCTCCCTTGCTGTTTCCGCGACTGCGCCATCGTCCATGGCTCACTACCCCATCACTCTCGCGCCGGGCACACCGGTCGAACGCACGGGCCGAGTGGGTGCGTGGTGCGGGCACCCATTCCCCGACGCGGCAATCACGCTAAACCATCCGCAATTGGCGAAAGATGGAGGGCGCGACTTGTCAGTCTTCGTTCGCGACCAGTTCCCTGTGCGCCGATGGCTGCAAGGGAAGGCGCAGGCGCATCTCCGTGTAGGCGCCGAGTTCGGAGTCCACCTCGACGGAGCCGCCGTGCCGGGTGAGGATGTCTGCGGTCAGCGATAGGCCGAGGCCCGTGCCCTTGCCGGCATCCTTGGTGGTGACGAAGGGTTCGAACATCCGTTGGCGCATGTCCTCGGGAATGCCCGGGCCGTTGTCGCGAATGCGGAACTCAAATCCATCGTCCAAGCGGCGGCTGCCGATGTCCAGCTTCGGCTCGAAATCCCCTGCCAACTTGACGCGCTTCTCATCCAAGGCCTGAAAGGCGTTGGTGAGCACGTTCAGAAAGGCGCGGCTGATGTCCTGGGGCACCACCTCGACGGTGCCGATCGCCTCGTCGAGATCGACGCCCAAGGTGGCATTGAAGTCCGTGTTCTCCGCCCGCATGGCGTGGTAGGCCAGGTCCATGTACTGCTTCAGCAGCGCGTTGAGATCGACCTGGCGCCAGTCCCCCGGCCCGGAACGGGAGTGCTCCAGCATGTTGCGCACGATGCCGTCGGCCCGGCTGCCGTGCTCCCGCACCTTGTCCAGATTGACCTTGAGGTCGTCGAGAATCGCCTTGATCTCCTCCGCCAAGTCGAGTGCCTCATCGTCCTTCGACTCCTCGATGATTTCGCCAATCTCGTCGATCAACTCCGCGGAAACCTCCGTGAAGTTCTTGACGAAGTTCAAGGGGTTCTTGATCTCGTGAGCGACGCCAGCGGCGAGCTGGCCCAAGGACGCCAGCTTCTCCTCGGCAACGATTTGCTCCTGGGCCCGCCGCAGTTGCTCCAGGGTCTGCTCCAAGGCCTGGTTTTTGGCATCGAGCTCCTCGGCCAGCTTCTCGATGAGGTTCAGCCGTTGGACTTCCAAGGCGTAGCGGCGGAAGACCTCCAGCGCGTTGGCCATGTCGGTGACTTCGTCATTGCCGGTCACGCCAACGGGAACCTCCAGGTCGCCGCTGGCCATTTCCCGCATCGAGCCGGCCAACCCCACCAAGCGGCGCAGCAGGTAGCGGCCCACGAACAGCCAGCCAATCAGGACCGCGCCAATGATGCTCAGAACATTAAGCAGCACCAGCCAGAGGATGCCCTGGGTGGCGGCGGACTGCGATTCGGTGTTGACGGCCACCGCTTCGTTGCGCACTTCCTCGACCAGGCGTTCCATGTCGGCGAGCAGTTGGGCCGATGCCTCGCGGCCCGTGGCGAGCGCCTCGCGCTCCTGCTCCAGCCGCCGCAACGACTCCCGCCGCAGCGTGAAGACGCCCTGCTCGGACTCGCCAATCTCCACCAACCGTTCGACTTCCTCGGCCAAGTCCAATTGGGCGATGCGCACGTCAAGCCGACTCAGCGCCCGCCGAAGATTCTGCCCGGCGCTGCGAAAGCGCTCCGCAACGGGGCCGAGCAAGTCCCGCTCGGACAGCGACAGCGCCTCGCCGAGCAGCAGCCCAGCCAGCGTCGCCTGCTGGCTGATCTCAACCAGGTCCCGGTAGTAGGCCAGTTGCGCTTCCGAGGCCCGCTGCGAAGGCGCCAACGGCCGATCGTCCAGGGTTCGCAGCCCCTCGACCAGAAAGAAGCCTTGATCGTCAATCGCCGAACCCACCTCCCGTTCGATGTGCCGGTTGAGCGAACCGAACTCCTCAACCAAGGCGTCCAGGGCCTGCTCGATGGTCAACCGCCGTGCCGAGGAGGCGTAAACCTCCTCCAGCAGGGATCCGAAGCGGACCAAGCCAATTTCCAACACCTCGGCTTGGCCATTGAGGGAGGAGCGGGCACCGACCTCTTCCACCAAGGCCATGAGCGCATCCCGCTCGCGCAGCACCTGCTCCGAAATCACTTGGTGCTCGGCCGGGGTCGCCGCCGAGGCCATGCGCGCCGCGCCGTTGACCAAGGCCGCGCTTTGGCGCGCGATCTCCACCGACTGACTCAGGTTGGGAATGCTCTCAGCGGCCAGGCGCGACTGGTAGCGCACGATCTCAGTGAGAAAGTAGTAGGCGACAAAGCTGGCGATGATGACCAGAAGGACGCTGCCCAACAGGCCGCTGTAGATTTGCGGGCCGACGCCGAAGCGGTGCTTTTCCGGGTGCTCAGGCCGCTCGCCGGCCAACGGCGCCGTCAACTCTGCCGACGCGGAACCGCCGCCTTCCGGGGCGTCGCTCATCGTTTGACCATCCTGGCCGCGGGGACCACCCGGCCACGGCCGTCAATCACCGTGAGATACACCTGATCCGAACCCTGATTGTCCATCGGGCCATAGCTTAGGTCGAAGCCGCCAAGCCGGATTTCCACCGCCTCCCGCAAGGCCGCGAGGAATCCCGTCCGGGTCACCGGCGGCTCCGCCAGGCGAACGCCCTCCGCCACCAGCCGTCCCGCCAGATAGCCCTCCAGCGAGACGAAGTCCGGCTCGGCGTCCGGCGCCGCCGCCGCCAGCGCCTGCTGGTACCGCGCCACCACCTCGACTTGGGAATCCTTCGGAAAGGGCACCACCTGGGTGATGTAAACGCCCCGGCCCGCGGGGCCGAGCTCCCGGGCCAAGGCCGAACTGCCGACAAAGGAGATGTTCACGAAGATGGGGTCGAAGTTGAGCTTGCGCGCCCAGCGGATCAACGCCGCCGCCGGCCGGTAGGCGCCGATGATGATCACCGCGTCGGGCCGTTCGCGGCGCAGGTCGAGCAGCGGGACCTTGATGCTTTCGGTGTTGCGCGGATAGTCCGCTTCGGCCGCCAGCGGCAGCCCGTGCGCTTCAAGCGCCCTGCGCACCCCCTCCAGCCCCGCTCTTCCGTAGGAGTCGTTTTGGTAGAACACGCCGATGCGCCGCGCGCCGGCATCAGCGGTCAGGCGGGCAACGATTTCCGCCGTTTCCTGAAAGTAGGAGGCGCGCACGTTGACGACGTTGGCCATCTTGCCGGCCTCGCGCAGGAATTCGGCGCCCGTGAAAGGCGCAATGTAGGGAACGCCAGCCTCGCTGGCGACCGGCTGGACCGCTCGGGAAGTGGGGGTGCCGACGGCGCCGACCAAGGCAAACACGTCGCGTTCCCGGATGAGCGCCCGGGTGTTGGCGATGGCGGCTTCCGGCTCGTAGGCGTCGTCGAGCGAAACCAAGGACAGCCGACGGCCACCGACGCCGCCGCTTCGATTGATTTCATCAAACGCCGCAAGCAGGCCCAAGCGCATGCCCGAACCCAATTCGCTGGCCGGCCCGCTCAGTGCCGCCGATTGGCCAAACAGCAGCGACTCGCCCGATTCGGCGGCCACAGCCGCTGGCTGGCCGAGGCTGGCAAAAAAGAGACAGTGCCAGAGGAAAAATGCGCCAAGCGCCCGGCGCATGAGCTAGTGCGAACCGTCGGTGCCCGCGCCCCCCGAGAGCAATCTCAGATGCAGGGAGAGGCAGGTAATGTCGTCAAACTGGGTGGCGCCATCGGCAAACCGTTCCACTGAATCAACCACGGATTCAGCCAGTTCCTGGGCGCCCATTGGCGCACCGCCGCCAAGCACCCCATCGAGGCGATCCTCGCCGTACTCCTCCAACTGGCGGTTGCAGGCTTCGGTGATGCCATCGGTGTACAGAAAAAGCGCATCACCCGGCACCACGGTGATCATGTTCTCCCCAAAATCGTGCCCGTCCGCGATGCCCAACGCGAAGTCCCCGGTCAAGGGCAGCTCATGCACCGCCCCGTCCCCGGTCAAGTGCCTCGGCGGATTGTGGCCGCCGTTGGAGTAGCGGAAACTGCCGTCCCGAAGATCGAGAATGCCATAGAACACGGTGACAAACATGCAGGCATCGTTGTCCTGGCAAATGAACTCATTGACCTCGTGCAGACAGCGGCTCGGCGAGTCGTGGCGCCGGGATGAGGACTTCAGCAGCGCCCGGGTGATCATCGTGAACAGCGCGGCAGGCACGCCCTTGTCGGAGACGTCGGCGATGGCTAGGCCCAAGCGGTGTTCGTCGAGTTCGAAGAAGTCGTAGAAATCGCCGCCAATCTCCTTGGCGGGATTCATGATGGCATGGACCCCAAAGGCGTCCCCAACCGGCAATTGGGCAGGCACTCCCGATAGCTGCACCTGCTTGGCGACGTCGAGCTCCCGCCGGATGGCGACCAAGCGGTCGCGGTTCTTCAGCGCCTGTTCCAAGGCGTCGATGTGCTTGAGCGTCTTCTCTATGGTGATCTGCAGATCGTTGAAGTCCACCGGCTTGGTGACGAAGTCGAAGGCGCCCCGGTTCATCGCCGTGCGGATGTTCTGCATGTCGCCGTAGGCGGAAATGATGACCGCCTTCACATCGGGCTTGGTTTCCTCGAGCTGGCCGAGCAGCGCCAGCCCATCCATGACCGGCATGTTGATGTCGGACAGCACCAGGCGGATGTCCGGGTTCTCCTCGAGCGCCTCGAGCGCTTCCTTGCCGTTGTGGGCGAAAAGGAATTCGTATTCGCCCTTGCGGATGCGTCGGCGAAAGCGCTGGCGGACGAGCAACTCGAGGTCTTCCTCGTCATCAACCATCAATATTCGCGTTGCGCCCATGGCGGCTCTCAGGTCGAAAAAATGCGGTCTGCGGGAGGGGGCTAGACGGTCGCAAGGGCCTCGCTGCGGGTGCCGAAAACCGGCAGGATGTGGTCGAATCCGCTGACCCTGAACACCTCCGCGATCTGCTGCGAGAGACCGCAGAACAGGGTCTTGCCCTTGGCGGCCTGCATGCGCCGGGCGGCCAGCAGCAATACCCTTAAGCCCGCGCTGCTGATGTACTCAAGCTCTTCGAAATCAAACAACAGCACAGGTTGGCCTGCGTCAATCTTGTCCCGAACGGCTTCATCAAGAACGCTGGCGTTGGTGCCGTCCACGCGCCCAACCAAGCAAAGGATCGCCGCTTTTTCGTCCTGTTCCGTCCGTATCGTCAGTTGCGTCTTGTTCGTCACTGTAATCAGTCTCCCGCTTTGATTCGCAAAGTAATTCGATTCAGGCCATCAATCCGTTCGTAGCCGGCGCTTTCCGTAAACTGCTTGACAAACATCACGCCCAACCCCCCGATGGGCCGTTCATCCAGCTCAAGGGCCGTATCAGGAACCGGCGCCTCGCTGAACGGGTCGAATGCCGAGCCATTATCCTCCAAAACCGCTTCCAGCACATCACGCCCTTCGGCACCGGCCAAGCGCAACGCCAAGTGCGGTTCGGCCACATCCTGAAGCCCGTAGCTGATGCTGTTGGTAATCAGCTCATCAAGCACCAAGTTGAGCTTACCCGACACCCCGCTGCTCAAGGATTCGGCCGCAGCGAATTCCTCCACAGCTTCCGCTAGAACGCTCAGCGCCGCCGGCAGTTCGGGAGGCAGATGAACGACCATCCGGCCTTGTTCCCCCATCGCTTCACAACCCTTGTGTGCTGCTAAGACGCAACGGAATCAAGCATGGACGGGATAATACACGTACTCCCTTTCAAGTAAACCGTGGAAATCCCCGAACGAATCCAGAATTTCCGCGAGGCGTTCCTGTTGAACCGGCATTGGGGCGTCCACGCATTCGCAAAGCAGGCCGCTGATGCGGTCGAGGGCGGTGAACGGCGACGCCCGGGGCCGGCCCGACATCGGCGGGTCAACCGCCTCCAAGCTTTCCCGCAGCCGCTCGGCCGCAAAACCCAGCGAGTGTGGTTGCGCCGGGTCCGAGATCAGCAGCGCGAGGGTGTCCGATCCCCTGACATCGCCGCCGTGCGTTCGACCGTATGCCTCAAGGGCGTTGCAAGCCCGCAGCGCGTTGGTCCAACGCTCCCCGCCGCCGTCAGCCCCGGACGGGAGCGGGCCGCGGCAGTGTGCCAACAGCATGGTCGCCACCAATTGGGCGCGCTCGGCGTACTTACCGAGTTGCATGAAGCGCCAGTGGTCGCCGCGCTGCAAGGTGCCTTGGCAGATGCCATCAAATTGCTGCACGCCTTCGACTATGCTGGCGTAGAAGCGCTCGGGTTCCTTGGTCCACTCCTCCACCAGCGCCGTGCCGCGCAGGCCGAGGTAGGTCCGGTTCAAGCAGGTCCAAAGCGGGGCGCTCAAAGTGTCGCGCACCTGCCGGGCGTTCTCCCGCGCCGCGTGGAGCGATGCGAGGATCGACGAGGGATTGCTCGCCTCGAAGGTCAGGAAGTCCGTCAGGGCATAGCCGTCGGCAAACAGATAGTCGTCATCCTCGGCCTCGCCGAAGGACTCGGCACCCGGTGGGCGGGCGCTCAAGCAGCGGAACACCAAGCTCCAGCCTTCGGCGATCTCGCGCGCGGAGTTCACCGGCAGGCGCTGCAGCTGCAAGCCCACCAAGCGGGCGCTGAACGCCACCCGCTCTAGGTAGCGGCTCATCCAATAGAGCGAATCGGCAACTCGGGCCAGCATTCAGGAACCCATTCGCTCCGCGTTAGGCGCATCGACAATCCAAATGTCCTTGGCGCCACCGCCTTGGCTGGAATTCACCACCAAGCTGCCCTCG
>CAZPIN010000062.1:0-11181 GCA_964586735.1 uncultured Rhodobacterales bacterium
ACGTAGGGCCGCAGCTCCTTGGCCTTGGGCACGGTGGTGCGAATCTGCTCGTGCTCGATCAGCGAGCAGGCCATGTTTGCCAGCATCGCCCGCCGGTGGGAGGCCGTGCGGTTGAGCCGGCGGTGGGCAAATCGATGGCGCATCGGGATTCTCCGCTAGCCGATCATGTCGTCGCCGCCGGTCGCCAGGTCATCGGGCGGCCAGCCGGGTATTTCGGTGCCCAGCTCCAGCCCCATCTGGTCCAGCGACGACTTGATCTCATCGAGCGACTTGCGCCCGAAGTTGGGCGTGGCGAGCATCTCGCTCTCCGACTTGAGCAGCAGGTCGCCGATGTAGACGATGTTGTCGTTCTTGAGGCAGTTGATGGCGCGGGCGGACAGGCCGAGGTCGTCGACCTTGCGGCGAAGGCGGGGGTCGAGCGCGAGGTTGGAAATCGCGTCGACCGTCGGGCGCTGGATGGCGTCCTCGAAGTTGACGAACACCGACAGCTGGTCCTGCAGGATGCGGGCGGCGTAGGCCACCGCGTCCTCCGGCACGATGGCGCCGTTGGTCTCTACGTCGAGCACCAGCTTGTCGTAGTCGAGCACCTGGCCCTCGCGGGTCGGCTCGACGTGGTAGGCGACGTTGCGCACTGGCGAGAAGATGGCGTCGACCACGATGGCGTTGATCGGCGTGCTTTCGTTGCGGTGCTTCTCGGCGGGCTCATAACCCTTGCCCTGACTGACGGTGAGCTCCATGTAAAACTCCACCCCCTCGTCGAGGTGGCAGATGGGCTGGTTGGGATTGAGCACCTCGATGCCGGCGGACAGGCGGATGTCGCCGGCGGTGACCTCGCACGGCCCGGTGGCCTGCAGCGACACCTTGCGCGGCCCCTCCTCCTGCATTTTCACCGCCACCCGCTTGACGTTGAGGACGATGTCGGTGACGTCCTCGCGCACCCCGGGCAGCGACGAGAACTCGTGCGGCACGCCGTCAATCTGCACCATGGTTACAGCGGCTCCGCGCAGGCTGGAGATCAGCACGCGGCGCAGGGCATTGCCCAGCGTCAGGCCGAAGCCTCGCTCCAGAGGCTCGATGGTGAGCGTGGCGTAGCGGTTGGGATCCTCCCCCACGCGGGTCTTGACCGCGTCGGGGCGGATGAGGTTTGTCCAGTGTTGCTCGATCAAGTCGGGTTCCCCCTTGCTGCCGCCCTGCGGCGGTTGCTGCTGCTGACTCGGCTAGACCCGCCGCCGCTTGGGCGGCCGGCAGCCGTTGTGCGGTATCGGCGTTACCTCGCGTATGGCGGTGATGGTGAAGCCCACCGCCTGCAGGGCGCGCAGCGCCGACTCGCGGCCGGAGCCCGGCCCCCGCACCTCCACCTCGAGGGTGGTCATGCCATGCTCCTGCGCCTTGCGTCCGGCGTCCTCGGCCGCCATCTGCGCGGCGAACGGAGTCGACTTGCGCGACCCCTTGAAGCCCACCAGCCCTGCCGAGGACCACGCGATGGTGTTCCCCTGCGCGTCGGTGATGTTGACCATGGTGTTGTTGAACGACGCCCGCACGTGAGCGACGCCCGACGTAATATTCTTGCGCGTCTTCTTGCGCAACCTTCTGTCGACGGCCATCGTATCCCCCGCCTATTTCTTCTTGCCGGCGATGGGCCGGGCTGGACCCTTGCGGGTGCGGGCGTTGGTGTGAGTGCGCTGGCCGCGCACCGGCAGGCCGCGCCGATGGCGCAGGCCGCGATAGCAGACCAGGTCCATCAGCCGCTTGATGCTGACCGCGACCTCCCGCCGGCGATCGCCCTCGACTGTGTAGTCGCGGTCGACGATCTCGCGCAGCCGGGCAACCTCGGCCTCGGAGAGGTCGCTGATACGCCTCGCCTCCTCGATGCCGGCCTTGCGGCAGATGTCGGCGGCGCTCGTCCGGCCGATGCCGAAGATGTAGGTCAGAGCCACCACGCAGCGCTTGCCGGTGGGGATGTTGACCCCTGCAATTCGTGCCAAATCCTGTCTCCCTGGTTCCTGGCCGTCCTAGTTGGCCGGCGCCAACGCCTGGCGGATGGACGTGGCCACGTCCTCGATGGACTGCATGCCGTCCACCGTCCGCAGGCTGCCGCCGGCGCTGTAGTGGCCGATCAGCGGCTCGGTCTCCTGGCTGTAAGCGTGCATCCGCTGCCGCACGGTTTCCTCGTTGTCGTCGCTGCGGCGCGTCAGGCTGCCGCTGCCGCAGACGTCGCAGCGCCCCTCTTCCCGCGTGGGCTTGTGGCGCTCGTGGTAGCCTTCGCCGCAGTCGCCGCATGCAAAGCGGCCGACGATGCGCTCCACCAATTGGTTCACGTCGACGCGAATTTCAATCACCGCGTCCAGCTTCATCCCGCGCTCCCTGAACAGCCCGTCAAGATCGCGTGCCTGGCCAAGCGTGCGGGGGTAGCCATCGAACAGTGCCCCGCCGGCGGCGTCGGGTTTGTCGAGGCGCTCGGCGACGACGCCCAGCACCACGTCGTCGGGCACAAGATCGCCCGCCTCCATGATCGCCTTGGCCCGCCTGCCAACCTCGGTGCCAGCGGCCACTGCCTCGCGCAGCATGTCGCCTGTAGCGAGCTGCGGAATGCCCTGCGACTCAGCGAGCATGCGCGCCTGGGTGCCCTTGCCGGCGCCCGGCGGTCCGAGAAGAATCACGTTCATCTCCTCCGCCTGCGCTTGGGCGTCCGCTGGGTGCGGCGCAGAGTGGACTGGTACTGGTGCGCCAGAAGATGGCTCTGCACCTGGGTGAGCGTGTCCATGGTGACGCTCACCACGATTAGCAGCGAGGTGCCGCCGAAGTAGAACGGCACGCCCACCTCCGAAATCAGAAACTCCGGCAGCAGGCAAACCAGCGTCAGATAGGCCGAGCCGATCACCGTCAGCCTCGTCAGCACGTGGTCGATGTAGGCGGCCGTGCGGCGCCCCGGCCGGATGCCGGGAATGAAACCGCCCTGCTTGCGCAGGTTCTCGGCGACGTCGTCGGGGTTGAAGACAACGGCGGTGTAGAAGAAGGCGAAAAACACCACCAGCGCGGCGAACAGCCCCAGATACAGCGGCTGGCCGCGGCCCAGCAGGCTGGTGATGGTGGTCAGCCAGCCCGGCCCGCCCTCGGCCGAGAAGCTGGCGACGGTGACCGGCAGCAGGAGAATGGAGAAGGCGAAGATGGGCGGAATGACGCCGGCGGTGTTGACCTTGAGCGGCAGATGCGAGCTCTGCCCCTGGTACATCTGGCTGCCCATCTGCCGTCCGGGATACTGCACCCGGATTCGCCGCTGGGCGCGCTCGACGAATACCACGAAGGCCACCACGGCGATGGCCAGTACGACGACGCCGATGATGATCGCGGCCGAAAGCTGGCCGGTGCGGCCGAACTCGAACAGGCGGGCAAGGGCGCCGGGCAGCTCGGCGACGATGCCGGCGAAGATGATCAGCGAGATGCCGTTGCCCACGCCGCGGGCGGTGATCTGCTCGCCCAGCCACATCAAAAACACCGTGCCGCCGACCAGCGAGATGGTCGCCGAGGCCCTGAAGAACAGTCCCGGCTCGCTGGCCAGCCCCTGCCCCTCGAGGCCAGTGGCGATTCCCCACGCCTGCACCGTCGCCAGCAGCACCGTACCGTAGCGGGTGTACTGGTTAATGCGCTTGCGGCCCTGCTCGCCCTCTTTCTTGAGGCGCTCGAGCTCGGGCACCATCGAGGTGAGGAGCTGCATGATGATGGAGGCCGAGATGTAGGGCATGATGCCCAGCGCGAAGAGCGCCAGGCGCCCCACGGCGCCTCCGGCGAAGACGTTGAACACGCCCAGCAGGCCGCTCTGGGTCTGCTCGACGAACCGCGCCAGCTGCTCCGGGTCGATTCCGGGCATGGGTACGTAGGTGCCCAGACGGTAGACGATCAGCAGCCCCAGCGTAAACCAGATGCGCTGCTGGAGCTCTTTGGCGCGCCCGAAAGCGCCCCAGGACATGTTGGAGGCAAGCTGCTCGGCGGCGGAAGTCACGTCCCGGACCCCCGTTCCTCTTCATCCGCTCCGGACTCGCTGTCCTCGTTGGATTCGCTTTCCGCGCCGGCGTCTTCCGCCGCTTCGCCTTCCGCTGCGGCCTCGGCGGGCTTCTCCTCTTCCGGAGTCACCCGGGCTGCCTCCGCCGCCGCAGCCGCCTCTTCCCCGTCCCCGGCAGCGGTCTTGGCTTCCTGCGCCTCCTTTGGCGCGGCCTGCGGCGTTTCCCCCGCTTTGGGCGCATCCTGCGGTTTTTCCCCGACCTTCGCCCCGTTTAGCCCGCTGGCGACGGCCGTAAACGATCCGCCGGCGGCTTTCAGCGCCGCCAGAGCCGACGCCGATATCCCCGCAGCCTCGATGCGGAGTCCCTGCTTGAGGGCCCCGCGACCGAGCACGCGCACCCCGTCCGGGGCGCGGCGGACGACTCCCGCCCGCTTCAGCGCCGCCATATCCACGGTCTGCGCCGGGTCGAGCCGGCCGGCGTCCACCGCCTCCTGCAGGCGATCGAGATTGACCGCCACAGGGCGAGTGCCGAACGGCGCGTTGCGGAAACCCCGCTTGGGCATCCGCATGTGAATGGGCATCTGGCCGCCCTCGAAGGCGCCCAGCGAGACGCCCGAACGCGACCTCTGGCCCTTGACTCCGCGACCGCTGGTCTTGCCGCGTCCGGACCCCGGTCCACGGCCCACGCGCTTGCGCGGGCGGCGGGCGCCAGGACGGTCGTTAAGCCAGTCGAGGCCGCTTTCGCCTTTACCGCCGCTCATGGCAGCACCTCCACCATGTGCCGCACCTTGCGGATCATTCCCCGCACCGCCGGCGTGTCCTCCAAGGTACGGGTGCGGCCGATGCGGCCCAGTCCCAGTCCGCGCAGCGTCTCCCGCTGGACGGCGGGACGCCGTATGGCGCTGCCGGTCTGGCGCACTGTAACCGTCGGCCTGTCGCTGCCAGCCATGGTCACGCCTCCGCCGCTTCGGCTTCCTCGGCGCGCTCGCCGCGCCTGACGAGGATGTCCGCAACCTTCTTGCCGCGGCGCTCCGCCACGTCGCGCGGCGACTCCTGACGGGACAGCGCGTCAAAGGTGGCCCGCACCATGTTGTAGGGGTTGTTGCTGCCGATCGACTTGGCGACGATGTCGCGGATGCCAAGGGCCTCGAACACCGCCCGCAGCGGCCCGCCGGCGATGATGCCCGTGCCCCGCTGGGCCATGCGCAGCACCACCCGGCCCGCGCCATGGCGGCCCTCGATGTCGTGATGCAGGGTACGGCCCTCGCGCAGCGGCACCCGCATCATCCGCGACTTGGCCTGCTCGGTAGCCTTGCGAATCGCCTCGGGCACGTCGCGGGCCTTGCCCTTGCCGAAACCCACGCGCCCGCGCTCGTCGCCGGCGACCACCAGCGCAGCGAAGCCGAAGCGCCGCCCGCCCTTGACCACCTTGGCCACCCGGTTGATGTGCACCAGCCGGTCGACGAGTCCGCCGTCGCTGGACGTTTCCTGTTTTCCCCGCGCCATGTCCCGTTTCCCTAGAACTTCAGTCCGGCCTCGCGGGCCGCTTCCGCCAGCGCCCGCACCCTGCCGTGGTAGCGGTAGCCGCCGCGGTCGAACACCACGCTCTCGACGCCCGCCTCGCGGGCGCGCTCGGCCACCAGTTTGCCAATTTGCCCGGCCGCTTCGCAGGTGCAGCGCCCCCGCAGGCCGAGATCGGACTCCAGTGTAGAAGCGGCCGCCAGCGTGCACCCGGCGCCGTCGTCAATGACCTGGGCGTAGAGGTTGCGCCCGGAGCGGAACACCGACAGGCGGCAGCGTCCGCTGCCAACGATTCTGCGCCGCGCTCGCCGCCTGCGGCGCTCGAAGAGCTCTCTGCGTTCCATGGCCCTAGACTCCCGCCTGCGCCTTGCGCGGCGACTTGCGGTGGATGTGCTCGCCGCGGTAGGCGATTCCCTTGCCCTTGTACGGCTCCGGCGGGCGGAATCTGCGGATCTCGGCCGCCGCCTGGCCCACCAGCTCGCGGTCGATGCCGCTCAGCCGGATCTGTGTGTTCTGCGGCACCTCGATGGTCACCCCGGGCGGCGGGCTGAACAGCACCGGATGCGAGAGGCCCAGGCTGAGCGACAGCTGGCTGCCCTGCATGGCCGCCCGGTAGCCCACCCCCGTCAGCTCCAGCCAGCGCTCGAAGCCGTCGGTGACGCCGGTGACCAGATTCTGGATTCGCGTGCGGGCCATGCCCCACATCTGCCGCGAGCGCTTGTCCTTGCTGCGCGGCGCAACCGTGATGGCGCCGTCCGCGTGCGCAACCTCCACCTCAGGCGGCGCCTCGAAGGCCAGCGTGCCGCGCGGCCCCTTGACGCTGACGGTGGCGCCGTCGAGCGCGACGGTCACGCCGTCGGGCACCGCGACTGGAAGCTTGCCGATCCGCGACATGGCTAGAACACCGTGCAGAGCACTTCGCCGCCGATCCGGGCCTTGACGGCCTCGCGGTCCGACATGACGCCGCGCGAAGTGGAGACGATGGCCACGCCCAGGCCGGACCGCACCCGCGGCAGGCCGTCGGCGCCGGCGTAGACCCGCCGTCCCGGCCGCGACACGCGCCGGATCTCGCGGATGGTAGGCGTGCCCCTGTGATAGCGCAGCTCGACCTCCACCTGGGGAAAGCCGCGCTCGTCCTTGCCTACTTTGAAGCCGCGGATGTAGCCCTCGCTCTTGAGGGCCTCGAGCACCGCCACGCGGAGCTTGGAGGACGGCGAGCTCACCGTCCGCTTGCGCCGCATCTGCGCGTTGCGCAGGCGGGTCAGCATGTCGCCGAGAGGATCGCTTAAGTTCATGGCAGGCTCACCAGCTGGACTTGACGACGCCGGGGATCATGCCCTCCGACGCCAGCTCGCGCAGGGCGATGCGCGACATGCAGAATTTCCGGTAGTAGCCGCGCGGCCGTCCGGTGACCTGGCAGCGGTTGCGCAGGCGGGTCTTCGAGCTGTTGCGCGGCAGCTTGGCCAGCGCCAGTCGCGCCTTGAAGCGCTCCTCCATGCTGACCTCGCGGCTGTCGGCGATGTCCCGCAGGGCCTTCCTGCGAGCCTCGTACTTCTTCACCAGCCGCTCGCGGCGGAGCTGGTTCTGGGTGGTGCCTGCGCGCGCCATGGGACCTCCTAGCTGTCGCTGAACGGCAGGTTGAAACTTTCCAGCAGCGCCTGCCCCTCGCGGTCGCTGGCGGCCGTGGTGACGATGGCGATGTCGAGGCCGCGGATCGCCTCGATGCTGTCGTAGTCGATCTCCGGAAACACGATGTGCTCGCGGATGCCGAGGGAGTAGTTGCCGTAGCCGTCGAAGCTTGAAGGCGACAGCCCCCTGAAATCGCGGATGCGCGGCAGGGCGACAGTGACCAGGCGGTCGAGAAACTCGTACATCCGCCGCCGCCGAAGCGTGACCTTGACGCCGTTGGGCTGGCCCTCACGCAGCTTGAAATTGGCGATCGACTTGCGGGCGCGGGTAATGACCGGCTGCTGGCCGGCGATCTGCCCCAGCTCGGAGCGGGCCGTGCCGGCCTTGCGCCCGCGCTCGGCGTCGATGGACTTGAAGTCGCCCGAGCTGCGCCCGACGCCCATGTTGAGCACGATCTTCTCCAGCCGCGGCGCGGCCAGCCGATTGCGGTAGCCGAACGTCTCGCACAGCGAGGCGACGACCTTGTCGCGGTAATGCGCCTGCAGGCGCGGAATCGCCTCAGCCATCGAGCGCCTGCCCGGAGAGCTTGGCGTAGCGCACCTTGCGCAGCTCGCCCTCCCTCTCCTCAAAACGGAAGCCGACCCGGGTGGGACGGTCCTCGGCCGGGTCGATCAGCATCAGGTTGGAAAGGTGGATGGGAGCCTCCTTGCTGATGCGCCCGCCCTGCGTCCGCTCCGACTGCTTCTGGTGCCGGATGACCCGGTTGAGGCCGCTGACGACGGCCCTGTTCCTTTTGGTGTCGACGCTCAGCACCTCGCCGCGCTTGCCCTTCTCCTTGCCGGCCATCACCAGCACGGGATCGCCCTTTCTGATTTTCCTCGCCATGGCTACAGCACCTCCGGCGCGAGCGAAACGATGCGCATCAGGCGGCGGGCACGCAGTTCGCGCACCACCGGCCCGAAGATGCGGGTGCCGATGGGCTCCAGATTGTTGTTAAGCAGCACGGCCGCGTTGCGGTCGAAGCGGATGGCCGTGCCGTCGGCGCGCCGCACCTCCTTGGATGTGCGGACGATCACCGCCCTGCGCACGTCGCCCTTGCTCACTTTGCCGCGGGGACTGGCTTCCTTGATGGCCACCACGATGATGTCGCCGACGCTGGCCGAGCGCCGCCCGCTGCCGCCGAGCACCTTAACGCACTGTACGCGCCGGGCGCCGGAGTTGTCCGCAACTTCAAGCTGCGTCTGCATCTGGATCATGGCGTCCCCTCACTCTTCCCGCACCAGTTCCCAGCGCTTGCGGCGCGAGATTGGCGCGCATTCGCGAATCGTCACCCGGTCGCCCTTGCGGGCGGCGTTGGCCGAGTCGTGAACGTGGTACTTCTTGTTGCTGCGGACGATCTTCTGCTGCGCCGGATGCCGGAAGAGGCGCTCCACGCTGACGGTGACCGTCTTGTCGTTGGCGTCGCTGACCACGCGCCCGTGCAAAACCCGTCTAGGCATTGTCCCGCTCCTTCGCTTCGCTTTCCGCCGCCTCGCCCTCCGGCGCCGCGCCCTTCGCCGCCCGGCGACGCTCGGATATCACCGTCAGCGCGCGGGCCGCGTCGCGCCGCGCCTGGCGCAGCGCGTCGAGTCCCTCGCCCTCGCCGCGGGCGCGGCGAAAGCGCAGGTTCATCTGCTCCTGCTTGCGGGCGACAACCTCGCTTCGCAGCTCGTCATCGGTCATCCGCCGCAGCTCTTCCGCTCTCATGGCCGCCTCCTAGTCCCGCCGCTCGAGAATGCGGCAGCGCATCGGCAGCTTCATCGACGCCTTGCGCAGCGCCTCCCGCGCCACCTCCGACGCCACGCCGTCGACCTCGAACATCACCCGTCCGGGCTTGACCCGGGCCGCCCAGTACTCGACCGACCCCTTGCCCTTGCCCATCCGCACCTCGGTCGGCTTCTTCGACACCGGCACGTCGGGGAAGATGCGGATCCAGACCCGGCCCTGGCGGCGCATGTGGTGGTTGATGGCCCGCCGCGCCGACTCGATCTGCCGCGACGTGACGCGGTTGGGCTCAACTGCCTTCAGCCCGAAGGAGCCGAAGTTCAGCCTCGTGCCGCCCTTGGCGACGCCGTGAATCCTGCCTTTGTGCATCTTGCGATGCTTGGAGCGCTTGGGAGTCAGCATGGTCCAGCCTCCTAGCCGCGGCCCGAGCGCCGCTCGGCGAGGTCGGCGGTGCGCCTGTCGCGCGCCGAGGGATCATGCTCCATGATCTCGCCCTTGAAGATCCACACCTTGACCCCGCACACGCCATAGGCGGTGTGGGCCGGGGCGGCGGCGTAGTCGATGTCGGCGCGCAGGGTGTGCAGCGGCACGCGGCCCTCGCGGTGCCACTCCTCGCGGGCGATCTCCGCGCCGCCAAGGCGCCCGGCCACGCACACCCGGATGCCCAGCACCCCCATGTGCATGGCGTTCTGCACCGCCCGCCGGATCGCCCGGCGGAACGAGGTGCGCGCCTCGAGCTGCTGCACCACGTTGTCGACCACCAGCTTGGCGTCGGTCTCCGGACGGCGCACCTCGACCAGGTCGAGGGTGGTCTCCGCCTGGGTGAACTTGGACAGCATCTTGCGAAGCTTTTCGATGTTTTCGCCTTTCTGCCCGATAACGATGCCGGGCCGGGCGGTATAGACGGTGACCTGGCACTTCTTGTGCGGCCGCTCGATGACGATGCGCGACACCGCCGGGTCCCGCGACCCGCTTGGCCGCGCGCCCTTGCGGTCGCCGCCGCGCAGATGGCTGAGAATCATCTTCCTTATCTTCAGGTCCTCGTGCAGCAGCGCGCCGTAGGACTCGCCGGTGGCGAACCAGCGGGATTCCCACGTGCGGTTGACGCCCAGCCGCAGACCGATCGGATTGACTTTCTGGCCCATTAGCCGCGCCTCCTGGCTTGTTCGCGCAGGACGATGGTGACCTGACTGAACAGTTTGCGGATGGGACCGAAGCGCCCCCGCGCTCTCGGCCGTCCGCGCTTCATGGTGAGGTTCTTGCCGACCCACGCCTCCGCCACGACCAGACGGTCCACGTCCATGTCCTGGCGGGCATCGGCATTGGCCACCGCCGACTGGAGCACCTTGTCCACGGCCGCGGCGATGCGCCGCCGCGAGCCGTGAAGCCGCCGGTGGGCCTCGTCGATAGACTGGCCGCGAATCTCGCGCACCACGAGGTTGAGCTTCTGCGGGCTGACGCGAAGCATCCGCCCCACGGCCCGCGCCTCTGTCACGTCCCCCGCCATCGCCCTAGCTCCGCTTCGCCTTCTTGTCGCCGGCATGGCCCATGAACACCCGCGTCGGCGCGAACTCGCCGAACTTGTGCCCGACCATCTCCTCTGACACCTGCACCGGAACGTGCCGGCGCCCGTTATGGACGCCGAAGGTAAGGCCCACGAACTGCGGCAATATCGTCGACCGCCGCGACCAGATGGGGATCACATGCCGCCCGCCGGAGGCGTGCGCCCGCTCGGCTTTCTTGATGACATAGGAGTCCACGAAAGGACCCTTCCAGACCGACCTCGCCATCGCTTCCTCCTAGCGTCCCTTGCGCCCGCGCCGCTGGTGGCGGCTGCGCAGAATCAGCTTGCTGGACGCCTTCCTGACGTTGCGCGTCCGCGGTCCCTTGGTCTTCTTGCCCCAGGGGGTGCTGGGATGCCGCCCGCCCGACGAGCGCCCCTCGCCGCCGCCGTGCGGATGATCGACCGGGTTCATGGCCACGCCCCTGACTTCGGGCCGCCGCCCCATGTGCCTCGCCCTGCCCGCTTTGCCGAGCTTGCGGTTGGAGTTGTCGGGATTGGACACGGCGCCGACGGTGGCCATGCATTCCTGGCGCACCATGCGCATCTCGCCCGACGCCAACCTCAGCTGGGCGTAGCCCGCGTCGCGTCCCACGTACTGGGCGTAGGCGCCGCCGGCGCGGGCGATCTTGCCGCCCGCTCCCGGCCGAAGCTCGATGTTGTGGACGATCGTGCCCACCGGCATGGCCCGCAGCGGCATGGCGTT
>CAZPIN010000063.1:0-25580 GCA_964586735.1 uncultured Rhodobacterales bacterium
GGCGGCGGAGTTTCGCTACGCGTCGCCGGGTGGTATCGAGATATCGGGACGACTGAGCACGCTTCTGCTGCATTCGCAGGAGGGTTTCGGCGAGTTTGGAGCTGGGCTTGGCGTCGCCTACTCGGCTGGCGGCAATGGACGTGGCGCCAGCCTGTCGCTTGAGCCGACCTGGAACGCCCCCCGTACTGGCGTGGCGGAGTCCATGTGGGGGTCGCGGGACCTCGACGGCTACGCCGCCTCGAATGCCGACGCGGCAATGAAGGCGCGTCTGGGCTATGGCGCGGGGGCGCTGCGGGACAGGGCGCTGGCGACGCTGTACGGCGAGGCGGAGACTGGCGACGACAGCCGGAGGCTGCGCCTCGGGGCTGAGATGCGCGGACTGGCCGGGCCGCTTGAGCGGCTGAGGCTCGACGTCTACGGCGAGCGGGAGGAGACGCAGTCGCGGCGTCCGAGCGATACGATCATGCTGGAGGGACGCTTGGGCTTCTGACCCTTCGGCGCGATGCCGTAGAGAGCGGGAATGCTGACAGCGGGCTTGGGGCTGGTGCGTCAACAATCTTGACCGTGCACTGGCTTCGGCCCGGCTGTCTCGCCATGGCTCAGTGTGTCATGTCTCTTGCAAACCGGGCTGAAGTCAGGTAGCGTTTACAGCGGGCCAGATGGCGGCTTCTGTAACGCAGGGTGTTGCCTCCGTGTTGAGTGTGGGACCTGCCGCCGTCGTCTGGCACAATTGCAATCTGCCCTATGGACCGCTGTCAGGCCGCCTCATTCAGTCGATGCGCTGCATGGCGGTATGGGGCACAGGGACGTTCATCTAGGAGAGTCGAAATGAAGACTTCGATTGACTTCGCTGCGAATCAGCATCGGAATGGCGTGTCCGGTCAGCGGACCGTCACTGGCGAAGAGTGCATGGAACCGGTCGCCCATTTGAAACCTGCCCCCCCCCCCCCCAGGGGCAAGGGATACAACGAATTACAGAGGTTACGGGCGGCGCCACTCCTTGGGGGCGCCAGCATCATGAGACGCCAGAGCATTGGTGGCTTGCTTGGAGCGGCGGCACTGGCAGCGACATTGAGCAGTTTGGCCCCCCTGACTGCCACGGCTCAGACGCCAACGAATCACGTCTTCCTGTCCAACGAGGACAATGTCGCCTTCCCGACTCCTGCTTCCAGCGCGGTGACCAACGAAGGCAGCGGCTCCTATGCGCAGGAGTTCACTACCGGGCCGTATACTGGCGGACTTGTCCCGCGCAGGGTTACCCTGTGGTTTAGCGACGGCACAGCCAGCGATGTCGACAGCAGCGCTCTGACAGTTGGGATATGGCGGAACGTAGACAGCATGACTGGCCCGCTGCTTTCTGACGGCAGTCCAGCTGGAAGGTACATCACTCTGACCAATCCCGCCGATCTTGGCGGTCCAGGCGAGAAAGCGTTCACCTACAGCGGGGGCCAGGACCTTGGAGGGAACATCAGGTATCACATTGTCGTGCAGTACAATAAAGCTCCAGACGACTCTCCCCTGTATCTTGATGCGGCGAGGGACGCGGGTGCGTCTGAGCAATCTGAAGGCTGGAGCGTGAATACCCCTTGGAATGGACAGGACGGCAGCTGGACGCAGGCTGTGTATCCTGGTGGGAGCAAGCCACGCTATCTGAGGTTCAAGTTTGAGGGAATTCGGAAGAATACCGCCGCCACCGGCGAGCCGGATGTAATGGGATCCGGCGAGGTCGGTTTGACTCTAACCGCAAATCCGGGCGATATCGCCGATGGCAACGGCACAAGCGGTGTGGAATATGAATACCAGTGGCTTCGATACGAGGCAGACAGTAACACCAACGTAGCAATCATGTCCGGTGGACAGCCGGTTACCGGGCCGACCTACACCGTCACCAGCGACGACTTGGGCAAGAGAGTCGGGGTAAAGGCAGTATTCACGGACAACGACGGGCATCTGGAAGAGCGCTTTAGCGGTCCTGCTACCGCCGTGGTAGCGGCGGAGACCATCTCGACGTTCAGGCGATACCACGGCGATGCCACATCGGGGCCCGAAATTGCGGGGACCATCAGGATTGGAGAAACGGTAACAATTAACTTGGACACCGTCATGGACCCTGATGGTAAGCCTCCTGCCCTTGGTTCAGGTAGCAGTGTTACCGTCTACGCCATTGACCGGGGCAATCCCCATCCCGCGAGTTATTCGAGTCTTCCTCGTGAATCATTCTTTACCCAAAGAACCGGCGACTATGCAGCGAGTTTTACGCTTCAACAGCGACTCGTGGACAGACGAATTATGGCGTGTTTGAATTACCGAGTGAGTGGCGAGTGGAATTTTGTCTGCTCGCCTCTGTATGGCCCCGTGGAGCCCTTCTTTGGCGGCAGCCCCGTTATTGAAGGTACACCAATGGTTGGCGAAACCTTGACAGCCACGATTGGAGACATTTACGACCCTCAGGGAGTGCCCGCTGAAAGCGAGTTCGAGTACCAGTGGCTGTGGATGAGAGTAAGCGGCCGTGATCAACGTGATATTCCTGGCGCAAACAGCCGCACCTATACGCTCGGGCGGGATGACGTCGATCAGCATATGGCGGTTCGGATATCATTTGATGACCTCGAGGGAAATCCTGAAACCCGTTTAAGCGGCCCGTTCCCAAGCAGAGACGGACATCGGGTTCGCTCCAGACCGCCCACGAGCGGGCCCACACTGATGGGTACATTCAGGGTGGGGCAAGAACTGCGAGTCGATACCTCGACCATCGTGGATCCAGATGGAATTAGCGACCCGAGGTACCGGTATAGATTCTGGCATGTTCCCGCGGCAATGACACTGGATCAAATAACCAATCGGGATCGTGTCAATCAAGGACTTAGCATGACCGACATAGTAACCAGCTCTGCAATAACAGTCAGCGCCAGCACTAGCTTAACAACTGCTGGAGAGCGAAAGGCGATCGCGGTTGTCTGGTATGCAGACGACACAGGCGAGCGAATTTCAATGCTTACCGGCTTTTCCAATGCGCTGGCAGGTCCCAACCGCGACGCGGAAGGCAAGCCTGAGATCACAGGCACAACGCAGGTAGGCGAGACTCTGACGGCAGTTACCGACCCCGCCGTCACGACAAGCGATATCGCGGACGCCGACGGGCTTCCCAACGCGGACACCTACACCTACCAATGGGAGCGGGAGACGTCCGCGAGTACTTGGGAGGACATCGAGGGGGCTACCGATTCCTCCTATCTGCTCATGCATGCGGACGGAGAAAGAAAGGTACGAGTTACGGTGAGCTTCATTGACAATTTGGACGCCAGAGAGAGCCTGACGAGCGACCCCTACCCTGCCAGCGGTTCCATAGTTCCCAACCAGCTGGCAACAGGCGAGCCCGCAATCTCCGGCACGGCAGAGGAGGGCATTACGCTGATGGTCGCGCCTGGCACCATTGCCGACGGCGACGGACTGACCGGAGCAACGTACACGTATGCATGGTACAGGCAGGATGCCGATGGAAGCAACCGGTCCGCAAGCGCCATCCACACTGGAACCAGCTACAGGCTTGCCGCGGCCGACGCGGGCAAGAAGATTGTGGTCGTTGCCAGTTTCCGGGACGATGACAGCGTCGCCGAGAGCCGCGAAAGCGCCCCTTATCCCATGACTGGCGCCGTGGCCGCCAACATGCCCGCCACGGGCAAGCCTGCAATTTCCGGTGCCACTTCCGAGGGGCACACCTTGACGGCGTCTCCCGGGACTTCGCCCAACGGCATTGCCGACGGCAATGGACTGACAGGGACAACATACACGTACGCATGGTACAGGCAGGATGCCGATGGCACAGGCCGCTCCACTACCGCAATCCACACTGGAGACAGCTATCTGCTCGCGGCGGCCGACGTTGGCAAGCAGATTGTGGTCATCGCGAGCTTTGCCGACGACAACACCAACGACGAGAGCCGCGAAAGCGATCCCTATCCGTCCGCCTCCGGCTCAATCGCCAACAATGCCCCCGCAGACGGCAAACCGGAGATAACTGGCACTGCCAGCACAGGGCAGACGCTGACAGCAGTAACCGACCCTTCGGCTACCGTGGATGATATAAGCGACCCCGACGGGCTTCCCGACCCTCCAATCTACACGTATGTGTGGGAGCGTGAGGAGACTTCCGGCAATTGGCAGCCAATCTCTGGCGCCACATCGTCCACATATCTGCTTGCGTCGGCTGATGCAGAGAAGCGGGTGCGGGTGGTGGTGAGTTTCACTGATGGAATGGGCCACAGTGAGAGCCTTGCAAGCGACTCCTATCCACGGGGCGGCACGGTGTCCGCAAACAGCCCCGCCACCGGTACGCCGGAGATTTCAGGTACGGCCAGCGTGGGCGAGACTCTGACGGCAGTCACCGACTCCGCCGTCACGGCTGATGACCTCGCGGATCCTGACGGCCTGCCCGCCGCGAGCGCCTACACCTACCAGTGGGTGCGAGAGGATCGGGATGGAAGCAATCAGGTAGACATTCAGAATGCCAACGGCTCGTCCTACACCCTCGTGGGTGATGACGGAGGAAAACGGATTCGCGTCAGGGTCAGTTTCATGGACAGCGCAGGGGGCGCCGAAGCGCGGCTGAGCGAAGCCTATCCAGCCACAGGCACTGTCAGCGCCCCTTCGACTGGCCAGCTGGCGATAACGGGCACTGTGGCAGTAGGCGCGGCGCTGACGGCGGTGACGACGGGCATCATGGATCCCAACGGGCTGACCTCGGTTGCATACAGCTTCCAGTGGCAGCGCGCGGATGACGCGGCCGGTACCGTCGGCTTGACTGACGTGGGGACCGACTCGGAGACCTACACGCCGGCAATGGCTGACCAGGACAGGTTCCTCCGCGTGACGGTGACGTACATGGACGACGACGGCAACGAGGAAACCAGAACCAGCGACTGGAGCGCAGCGGTGGGAAGGGCTGGCCCCACGCAAGCGACGGGAGAAGTGACCATTGATGACGGCGCCATGGCGCAGGTGGACGTCGCGCTCACCGCGGACACGTCGGACATCGACGACCCCGCCAACGGCCTGACGGCGCCAGGCTACACCTATCAATGGCAGCGGGCTGACGACGCGGCGGGGACGACGGGGGCAGGGGACATCTCTGGCGCGGTCTCCCAAACCTACACGCCGACGAAGGCGGACGACCAGGGCAAGTATCTCCGCGTGATGGTGACCTTTACGGACGACGATGGCTACGAGGAAACCAAGACGAGCGCCTGGACCAGCGCGGTGGAGAGACGCGCCGACGTAGCCGCCGAGGGAGCGCTGACCGTCAGCGGGATGGTCAAGGTAGGCGAGTCTCTGGCAGCCGACGCCACGGCCATTACCGACGCCAACGGCATGAACGGAGCAACATTCGCCTATCAGTGGCAGCGGCGAGGTGCCGTCGGCGCATGGGCTGATGTAGGCACCAACTCGCCTTCCTATGCGCCAACCTCGGCGGATATTGGCCTGAGACTCCGAGTCCGGGTGTCGTTCACCGACGAGGACGGGTATCCGGAGTCTGTCACCAGCGACCCCACTGCGCCCATCACGCCCGCCGCCAATAACCTTGCCGCGGGCGCGCCCGCGGTTAGCGGTCCGGCCAGGGTAGGCCGGGTACTGCAGGCCGCAACGCGGGGCATCATTCGCGACGATGACGGCATTGCAGCCCCCGGCTTCACCTATCAGTGGCAGCGCGGAGAGCCGGGCGCGGTTATCGCCTGGATAGACATCCCCAGCGGCGCCACGTCGTCTACGTACACTCTGACGGCAGCCGACGAGGGCATGAAGGTCCGGGTCAAAGTCACGTTTACGGACGATCTCGGCAGCCTTGAGGAGTTGCCGAGCGCAGCCTATCCGGCAGGCCCCAGGGCGGCGATAGTGCCCGCTGACGCGCCTGGCATGGCGCCCGGCGAGGAAGGCACGCCCTATCCTGGAGCGCTGGTCCATGCGGTCGCGGGCTTCGGCCACTCCGTCGCAGCCGGTATCGTCGATGGAATCTGGAGCCGCGGCGCGGCCCGCCGGACTGGAAGTCTGGAGTCGCGGGTGACGCTGGGCGGGAAAACGCTGGACACCCAAGTGCTTTCCAGCGGGGATGCAGGCCGGGCAGTGAGGAAAATCGCCAGCATGCTTGGTATCGAGGCGACGGCACCCTCCGGAGTGCCCGACGAACTGGACGGCGGTCGAGGGGGAGGAATCGACGATTACCGCGCTTGGGCGGGCATACCTGACAGCAGCCGTTTGGCCAGCCAGAGCAGTTTCGCACTGACCGCTGCCAACGGTACGGGGAGAGGCGGGGCTGCCTTTTGGGGCGAGTTTTCCACGTCGTCTCGCGAGAGCGAGACGGAAGAAGGGGGCAGCGCCGAGACCGAAACATCGGACATGCTGCTGGGTTTTGACCTGCCGGGGGGCGATAGCGCTCTGTATGGCCTTGTGGTCAGCCGCTCCTCTGGCGAGTCGGACTACATGGACGCTTCCACGGACACCGTCGACGGCGCGGCCGGTACTGCTGAAGCCAGCCTCTTGACCTTCGCCCCGTATCTGCACTGGTCAGACGCGTCGGGAAAAAGCCTGTGGGCAAGCGTTGGCACGGGGTCGGGCAGCCTGGAGATGACCATTGATGGCGGCGCATCGGAAGTGGATATCGGCATGACGATGCTGGCCGCGGGCGCGAGGAGCGCTATCGCGCAGAGGGGCAGGGCGGAGTTTGCCTTGAAGGGAGACGTCTACCGGACGGCGATGGATGCGGACGGGACCGCTGGCTTCAAGGAGCTTTCTGCGGAGGCATCGCGCATTCGCGTGGCGCTGGAGAGGGTATCGGAGCGGACGCTGGACAGCGGCGCGGCGTCGTCAAGTCGCATGGAGCTGGGAGCGCGGATGGACAGCGGCGACGGGGAAGATGGCGCTGGGGCGGACGTGGCGGCGGAGTTTCGCTACGCGTCGCCGGGCGGTCTGGAGATATCGGGACGACTGAGCACGCTTCTGCTGCACTCGCAGGAAGGCTTCGGCGAGTTTGGGGCGGGGCTTGGCGTCGCCTACTCGGCTGGCGGCAGTGGACGCGGCGCCAGCCTGTCGCTTGAGCCGACGTGGAACGCTCCCCGTACTGGCGTGGCGGAGTCCATGTGGGGGACGCGGGACCTCGACAGCTACGCCTCCTCGGATGCCGGCGCGGCGATGAAGGCTCGCCTGGGCTATGGCGCGGGGACTTTGCGGGACCGGGCGCTGGCGACGCTGTACAGCGAGACGGAGGCAGGCGACGACAGCCGAAGGCTGCGCATCGGAGCCGAGATGCGCGGCCTGTCCGGACCGCTTGATCGGATGAGGTTCGACGTCTACGGCGAGCGGGAGGAAAGGGTGTCGTCGGGCCGGAGCGATGCGATCATGCTGGAGGGACGCTTGGGCTTCTGACTCTTCGGTGCGTCGGCTGGGAGTGAGAGACTTCCGCTGGCTGGCTTCGTCTTTCAGGGCCTTCCCGAAGTCGGTGCGTGGCCCTTTCTGATACGGCTGGCAGCGGACTATCTGGGCGGACGCACCAGCCATCTTGGTCTTGCACCGTCTTCGACCCGGCTGTCTAGCCATGACCCGGTGTGGCATGCAGCTTGCAATCAGGGCTGAAGTCCAGTAGCATCCACCGCGAGCCGGATGGCGGTTTCTGCTTGGCATGGTGGTGCCTCCATGTTGAGCGCAGATTCTGTCGCCGTTGCCTGGCCCAACTGCAATCTGCCCGACGGATGGCTGCCTTGCCTCTTCACCTAGGAGATGCACTTCATGGTGGCATGGGGCGCAGGATCGTTTGCGGGGGAGTGGACAAATGAGGATATCGCTCAGTTGCGCCACGAATCAGTGTAGATGCGATACGCCCGGTCAGCAGAGTCGCCTTAGCAGCAAGCCCATGAAGCCGGCAGCTCAGCTCGATACATACTTCCCAAGGAAGGCCCATTCGCTCGCCCGCCGCTACGATGGTCCGTGCTGCCGCATGAGGGCCGGCGTGAAAGCGGGCTTGTCTGCTGCTCTGGTGGCGGCGCTGGCCTGCCTAGCGCCTCTGACGGCGGTCGCCCAGACGCCGCCGTCCGAAGTCTTCCTGTCCAACGAGGACAATGCCGTCGCCGGGTCCATTGGCGTGAACAGCCCAAGTGCAGGCTCCGTCGCGCAGGAGTTCGTCACTGAGCCGTTTTTTGGCGGTATTGTTCCGCGCAGGGTAACGCTGTGGTTCGGCAGCGGTACCGACGCGAACATAGACAGCAGCGCCTTGACCGTCGGAATATGGCGAAACGGCATGAGCACAAGCGGTCCGCTGCTTTCCACGGGCACTCCCCGCGGAAGGTATCTGGTGCTGACAAACCCAACCAACCTTGGCGGTCCTGGCGAGAAAGTCTTTACCTACGGCGGCTTGGATGACCTCGGAGGCAACATCAGGTATCACATTGTTGTGCAGTACAGCACGCTTCCCGGTACTTCTCCCCTCCATATTGAATACACGACGGACGCAAGCAGTACCGAAAGAGCCGACGATTGGGGCATAAATTCCCCCTGGCAGGGGGAGGACGGCAGCTGGTCACTGGCTACAGATGCTGTCAGCGGCAATCCACGCTATCTGCGGTTCAAGCTGGAGGGGTTCCGGAAAAACTCCGCCGCCACAGGCGAGCCGGCGGTTATTGGCGTCGGCCAGGTCGGCCTGACCCTAACCGCCACCCCGGGAGACATCAATGACGGCAACGGCGCGAACGAGGATGAATTCGAGTACCAGTGGTTTCGATACGAGGCTGACAGCAGCGTCAATGAAGCGATCATGCTTGGAGGACAGCCGGTTACCGGTCCATACTACACCATTACCAACACCGACTTGGGAAAGCGGATCGGAGTAAAGGTGACGTTCACTGACAACGACGGCTATCCGGAAATGCTGGAAAGCGGCCCAGCAACCGGCGCGGTGATTGCGGCGACGTACACGGAGCACATTTTATACGAGGGCGATGCCGAGTCGGGCCCCGTAATTGCTGGAACCTTCATGGTTGGAGAGACGATCACCATTGACCTGAATGGCGTTACTGACCCGGATGGAAAGCCTCCGATCCTGGATGATTCCAGCAGCAGTGTCTTTCTTTACGCCATTGACTGGGGCTTTCCCCAGCCCGCAGATGAAGAGAGTTTCCCTGACAGCTCTTTCGTAGTCACAAAAACTGGCGACTATACGGCAACGTTTCTGCTTGAGCACCGGCAGCGCAACAGGTTTGTAATGGCATGCTGGAATTACCGGACGGGCGGAGTGATCGGCGAGAGAAATATTGTCTGCTCGCGGCAGTATGGCCCCGTGCAGCCCTACGCCGGCGGCAGGCCCGTAATTGACGGCAGGGCGGAGATTGGCGAAATTCTGACGGCTCTGCCGGGAACCATTGCCGACACTGAGGGCGTGCCCGACGAAAGCACGTTCACCTATCAGTGGACACGCGTATGGGTAGATGGCAGCAGATCAAGGGATATTCCAGGCGCCACCAGCCGCACCTACACCCTTACCCCAAGCGACTACAATCAGAACGTTGCGGTTGAGGTGTCGTTTGACGACCTTGGGGGAAATCCTGAAACACGCGTCAGCGACCCGCTTCCGGCCGACTCCACTATGGTTCTCTCCAGGCCGCCCACAAGCGGGCCAACGCTGGAAGGGACGTTCAGAGAGGGACAGGACCTTTCCATCGATTTCTCGACTATCGTCGATCCAGAGGGACTGCCCAGCGATCCGGAGTGGACATTCTCGTTTTGGCATGTGCCAGTGGCAACGACTCTGGATGATGTCGTGGCGGCGAATTATGAGTCCATTCCTCAAGGGACGAGAATGCAGACAGGCAGAAATCCAGCAGTTAAGGTGGAGGAAGGTGACAGAAGCATCGGCGGGGTTGGAGAGCGGAAGGTGATCGGCATTGTCAGCTATACCGACAGCATAGGAGGCAGGCATACGATATCCACCGGATTCTCCAATGCGCTGGCAGGTCCCAACCGCGATGCGGCGGGCAAGCCGGAGATTATTGGCACGGCGCGGGTAGGAGAGACTCTGGAGGCTGTAACGGATCCCGCCGCAATTGCGATGGACATAACCGACGCGGACGGGCTGCCCGACGAAGACACCTACACCTACCAGTGGGAGCGGGAGATTTTTCTGAATTTTTGGAGTGATATCATAGGGGCTACCGAATCTACCTACCAGCTTGCGCTGGCGGATGGAGATAGCAAGGTACGGGTCATCGTAAGTTTTATTGATGGTCTGCACGCCACTGAGAGTCTGACAAGCGATCCCTATCCGTCCAGCGGCAACGTAGTCCCCAACGTAGCGGCAACGGGCGAGCCAGAAGTCACCGGCGCGGCCGAGGAAGGATCTACGCTGCTGGCTGTACCTGGGACCATCGCCGACATCGATGGACTGGAAAGGACCACGTACACGTATGCATGGTATAGGCAGGATGCCGATGGAACCAACCGTTCCGCCAGCGCAATCCACACGGGAGACAGCTACAAGCTGGTCGCGGACGACGCGGGCAAGCAGATTGTCGTCGTGGCGAGTTTCACGGACGAGGACGACTACGCGGAAAGCCGCGAAAGCGCCCCTTATCCGGAGGATGGCGTCATTCTCGCAAACATACCCGCCACGGGCAAGCCGGCAATTTTAGGCGTAGCATCTCAAGGACACACTTTGAGGGCCTCGCTTGGGGCCGGAGCCGATCGCATTGCCGACGTCAACGGACTGAGCGGCGCAACGTACACGTATGCGTGGTACCGGCAGGAAACCGATGGAACGGGCCGGTCCGCAAGTCCAATAAGCACCGCAGTTAGCTACCGGCTCATAGCGGCCGACGTTGGCAAGCAGATTGTGGTTGTCGCAAGCTTTTCCGACGACAATACGAACCAGGAGAGTCGCGAAAGCGATCCCTATCCACCGCCGCCCGTCATGATTACCGATAACATTCCCGCAACTGGCAAGCCGGAAATTTTCGGCTTGGCCAATGCAGGCCAGACGCTAACCGCCGCAACCGACCCTGATCAGATTGCGGATGACATACGTGATCGAGACGGATCTCCAGCTCCTTCAGGCTACACGTACGTGTGGGAGCGCGAGGAGACGGGGGGCAATTGGCTGCCAATCTCCGGCGCCACATCGTCCACCTATCTGCTTGCGCAAAATGATGTAGGGAAGCGGGTGCGGGTGGAGTTAAATTTCGTTGACCAGTTCAACAACAGCGAGAGCCTCACAAGCGATCCCTTTCCGCCCAGCGGCGGCGTCTCCGCCAACTTCCTGGCCACTGGAGAGCCCGCGGTCTCTGGCACTGCCGAGGAGGGCCTGACCTTGACGGCCGCGCCAGGAAGCATCGATGATCCAGACATGCTGACCGGCGTGACCTATACCTATGACTGGTACCGGCAGGATACTGACGGAACCAACCGTTCCGCCAGCGCAATCCACACGGGAAACAGCTACAGGCTTGTGGCCGCCGATGCGGGCAAGAAGATTGTGGCAGTGGCGCGTTTCATGGATGTCGATGGCAATGCAGAGAGCCGCGAAAGCGTGCCCTACCCGACGACGGGCGCCGTTGTCGCCAACATACCCGCCACGGGCAAGCCGGAAATCATGGGCGTCGCTTCGGACGGGCAGACTCTGATGGCGGCGCCGGGGATTCCACCCGATGGCGTTGCCGACGGCAATGGGCTGAGCGGGGTAACGTACACGTATGAATGGTACCGGCAGGATTCCGACGGGAGCAATCGCTCCCAGAATCCACTCCATACCGGGGACAGTTACATGCTAATGACGGCCGACGTTGGCCAGCAAATTGTGGTCATTGCTAGATTTAGCGACGACAACACCAACGAGGAAAGAAGGGACAGCGACCCATATCCGCCGGGCGGGACCGTTTCCGCAAACAGTCCCGCTACCGGCACGCCGGAAATTGCAGGCGAGGCCAGCGTGGGCGAGACGCTGACGGCATATACAGCCCCTGTCGACATTGTGGACGACATTGCGGATGCCGACGGGCTGCCTGCCGCGCCCGCCTATACCTACCAGTGGATGCGCGAGGACAGGGATGGCGGCAATCCAATGGACATTCCAAACGCCACTAGCCCAACCTACGTGCTTGCGGAGGACGACGGGGGGAGAAAGATTCGAGTCAGGGTCAGCTTCACTGATAGCGTAGGCGGAGCCGAAGCGCGGATGAGCGAAGCCTATCCGGTCTCGGGCACTGTCAGCGCGCCCCCGGTTGGCCTGCCGGCGGTTTCCGGCACGGTGGCGGTTGGCGAGACTCTGTCAGTGGATACGGCGGGTATTATGGACCCCAACGGGCTGACCTTGGTGAATTACCGCTACCAGTGGCAGCGTCTCGACGCCGACGGCACGAATCCCGTCAACCTGGCCACCACCGCAACCTATCTGGTGGTTTCGGCCGATGCGCGCAAACGGCTGCGGGTGATGGTGGGCTTTGCCGACGATGACCGCAATAGCCACTCTCTGACCAGCGAAAGCACGCCTCCCGTCAATGTTCCGGCCACTGGCGCTCTTGCAATATCGGGCGCGGCGCGGGTTGGCGAGGCACTGACCGCCAGTACGGAAGCCATCAGGGACTTCAATGGCATATTGAATGCGACGTACGCCTACCAATGGCAGCGCGCCGCCGACGCGACGGGGATCGAGGACATCTCCGACGCAATTTTGGAGGATTACACGCCGACAAGAGCAGGCGATCAGGGCAAGTTTCTTCGCGTGAAGGTGACGTTCACGGATGATGACGGGAACACGGAGATTCTGATCAGTGGCTGGACCGAAGAAGTGGCGAAGCGCGCTAACTTGCCGCCCGCTGGAGCGCCGACAATCAGCGGAATGGTCCAGGAGGGTCAGACTCTGACGGCCAGCGCTACGGCCATTTCCGACGTCAACGGCATTGTTGGAGAGAATTTCACCTATCAGTGGCAGCGGCAGAACGCCCCCCGAGTCTGGGGGAATGTCGGCAGCGGCTCGACAGCCTACGCGCTGACTGCGGCGGATATCGGCATGCGAATCCGCGTTCAGGTGCTGTTTACCGACGAAGACGGGTATCCGGAGTCCGTTGCCAGCGACGTCACGGCGCCCATAACGTCCGCCAATAACACGCTCGCCACGGGTGCGCCCGCAGTTGCCGGTACGGCCAAGGTAGGCCAGACACTGCGGGCGACGCCGGGCACGATTGCCGACGCTGACGGGCTGGCCGGACCCGGTTACGCCTATCAGTGGCAGCGCGGCGAACCGGGCGCGGTCATTGTCTGGAGCGACATTGCAGGCGCCGTCGCTTCGTCTTCGTACACCCTGAGGGTGGCTGACGAGGGGAAGAAAATTAGGGTCAAAGCCGTGTTTATGGACGATGGAGACAGCCTTGAGGAGCGGCAGAGCGCCGCCTATCCGGCAGGCTCCGGCGCGGTGGAACCCGCCGACGCGTCCAGTGGCGGCGATTCTGGCACCAGCGGCTCAACTGGCAGCGTCTTTACCATTGACGGGCCTTCGGGCGCTATCACCGAGCCCGCCGCAGGCAGCACGTTGGATCTGGACTTTGTGGTTGCGCTTGCCCGGTCAGCCAGCCAAACGGCGGCCACGTTGACAGTCGATGTCAGCTTTGCTGACGGTTCGGCCCGCGAGGGCAGGGACTTCACTTACAGTGGCCCCCAAACGCTTGTTTTTGACGAGGGCGTCGCGGAGCGGACCATCCGCGTGACCGTCAACAGCGACATTGTCGCCGAGCCAAGCGGAGAAACGCTTGTGATCATCCTTGCAAATCCCTCTCAAGGCGCCTCCCTAGGGGCAACCCGCTCGGTCACCGTTACAATAAACGAGCCATCATCCCAGATCTACGTCGAGGCATCGGAGCCGCTGTATACCAAGGAAGACAGGACGGTCAGTTTCAATATCCGCCTTTCCAACTTCTCTGCGCCCGCTCCCGTCGCTGGCCAAGTTTGGTGGCGCTTGGTCTTCGGTGACGCTGGTGTTAACACGGCTGCGGCTTCCGCACGTTCTGTCGAAGGCCGCGCTACCGTAACCTGTACCTTGAGCGGATGCGCTGGCAGCGCGGAGTTTCAGGCTTTCGGACGGACGCCGATGGAGCCAACGTCCGCCGTCTTTGACAGCGACCTGCCCGAAGGCACGGTCATTAGCCTTCAGGTCAAGCCGTTCGCGGCGAATCCAAGCGGTGCCCCAGGCAGCGCCCTGCCGACGGGCACCGTCGTAGCGGTGAAACCGTCGGAGCGTCTTGATGATGAGGCGGAGACCGTGGAGGACTGGGTCGTTGCTGGCAAGGAAACGCTGATCAGGCCCTATCCGGGAGTGCTGGCCCACGCGGTTGCAGGGGTTGGTCACTCTGTCGCCACCAGCATTGTTGGCGGCATCTGGCGCCGCGCTGAGGCACGTCGCCCTGATGGTCTGGAGTCGCGGGTGACGCTGGGTGGGCGAGTACTGGACACCCAGGCGCTGTCCAGCGAAGACGCTAGCCGGACAGTGCGGGAGGTTGCCAGCCTGCTCGGTATCGAGGCGACGGCGCCTTATGGGGTAACCGACAGGGTGGATAGCGGCATTGGCGGAGGCATTGACGACTACCGCGCCTGGGCCGGCATACCCGACCAGAATCGCCTGGCTAGCCAGAGCGGTTTTGCAGTGTCCGCTGGAGAGAGGCCTGGTCGTGGCCACGCCGCCATCTGGGGCGAGTTTTCCACGGCGACGCGCAAGAGCGACCCGGAAGAAAACTCCAGCGTCGAGAGTGAAACGTCGAACATGCTGCTGGGTATCGACCTGCCGATCGGCGGCGAGACATTGTATGGCCTTGTATATAGCCGCTCCTCTGGCGAGTCGGAGTACACGGATTCCTTGTTGGACGGCACCGCTGAATCCAGTCTCAAGACCTTTGCGCCGTATGTCCTCTGGACGGCAGAAACGGGAAGCAGCCTTTGGGGAAGCGTCGGCAGGGGGTCGGGTACGCTGAAGATGACCATCAACAGCGGAGAAGTGGAGACAGATGCCGAATTGACGATGCTGGCCGCCGGCGCGAAGACTGCCTCATCGCTGGCTGGCGGCGTGGAATACTCCATGCGCGTGGACTACTTTCAGACAGAGATGGCTGTGGAAAGGGTGGAGGGCTTCAACGAGCTTTCTGCGGAAGCCTCGCGGTTTCGTGTAGCTCTGGAGGGAACAGCGGCCCGAACGCTGGGCGGCGGCGGAGCATCGTCAAGCAGTCTGGAGCTGGGGGCGCGGATGGACAGCGGCGACGGTGAGGAGGGCATTGGAGCGGATATTGCGGTGGATCTTCGCTACCTGTCGCCGGGTGGCGGCTTGGAGCTAATAGGATACACGGGCGTGCTTCTGCTGCACCAGCAGGAAGGCTTCAGCGAGTGGGGAGCGGGGCTGGGCATCTCCTACACGACCGGCAGGGAAGGACGAGGCACTAGACTGTCGCTTGAGCCGACGTGGAACGCCCCTCGTACTGGGGTGGCGGAAACTATGTGGGGGGCGCAGAATCTCGACGGCTACCCCTCCTCAAACGCTGGCGCGGCAATGAAAATGCGTCTGGGGTACGGCGCAGGGGCACTGCGGGATCGGGCGCTTGTGACAATGTACGGCGAGACGGATGCTGGCGGCGACAGCCGGAGGCTGCGTCTGGGGGTCGAGATGCACGGCCTCGCGGGCCCGCTTGAGCGACTGAGCATCGACATCTACGGAGAGCGGGAAGAGGGGCAGCCTTCGCGTCCAGGCGATTCGATCATGCTGGAAGGCAGCCTGGGCTTCTGACTCTGAGGCACGATGCCGGGGTTCGCGGGAGTGCCGGGACTGCCGGTCTGGGGTGCGCCCGCCTGATGCTGGCGGTGGACAGGATTGCTTCAGGGCAGCAGGATACGGGCGGCGCTGCCTGGCGGCTGGCTGGGCCATTGGCGTGTTGACAGGCTGATGGCGACGTGGTACGCATGGGCTGCGAATCGGGGCCGGCTGGCCTCAGGGAACAGGAGCAACGATCATGTCGGCGGTAGTAGACACTGGCACAACTCGCACCGCGAGCTATCTGCGGGTGATTCCCAACACCGATGTCCCCAAGGAGGACATCGAGGCATTCTGCAGGCGCTGGAACGTGATTGAACTTTCCGCGTACGGCCTCGTGCTCGATGAGGAATTTGATCTGAACATCAAAATGGGCGTCATGGTTCGGTATGGACCAGATGTAATGGAATCGTTGCTAAGGAGTGCCCGCATGCAAGATGAACTTGAGGACCTGTTTGGTTTCAGGGTAAACCTTACCTCGCCCGAAGCAATCGAAGAGGACACCAATAGCCTCCGCAGGAAGATAATGCTTGAGGCGCTGGAGAAGATCTATGAAGCGTGATTCGCCTACTCGGTTTCGGGACATGCGTAGTTTTGCGCTGGAATCAATGAACTTGGCCGAAGGCTTGGATTTTGAGGGGTTTATGAAGGATCGAAAGTCACAACTTTCCATTCTGAAGTGCGTTGAGACTATAGGAGAAGCTGCGGTGGGCATCAGTCCGGAGTATCAACAATCTCACCCAGAAATTCCATGGAAAGAAATTATTGGAATGCGAAACCGACTGATACACGAGTACTGGGATATAGACTGGAGGGAAGTTTGGGGAGTCGCAACGCTTGATGCACCGGAATTGGCTGCGTACATTGAAGCGCAGGGCGCTTCTACGAATGATGAAGGATCGATCGAGTGAGTGACTCTATGCCATCGCGAAGTGCAACGGCGGGGAATGTTCGTGCCCCATCCGCCGCGCTGTTTTTTGGGGCATGGCATTATACCAAGGGCCATATCCCATTGACACATTTCAGACAACCACGAATCACTGCGTTTACCAGTAGGTACTACCCTGTACAAACAAGCATAGAATGGCTACAAAGTAGAAGATCAGATGAGGTGTGTGTCTGCAAGAATGGGCCGCTGGTATTAGTGCGTTCTGGGCTGGAACTGTCTTTCCGAGGGTTGGCTATGCCTGGCAGCCTGAACTGTGGCGACAGCTTGTCTGGGAGACGGCACGTGGCGACCTCCAGCCCCCCGCCAGAAGAGAACCTGGTATGGCTTCCTTCAGCCGAATTTCCACAGGAGACGAGACTTCACCCCGCTATTGCACTTCGGAGTGGCATCGGGGTCATCACGCCTCATAGAACTTCTCCAGTCCGTCGTGTATTGCCTCCGTGCGGATGCTGTTGGTGTCTTGTTCAATTGCCTCGGGCGAGGAAAGATTTGGCCTGAAGCCAAACATGTCCTCAAGCTCATTTTGCAACCGGGCACTCCTTAGCAACGACCGCATTGTACCTGGTGCGTACCGAACCACAATACACAGTTCGATGTCCAGATCAAATCCGTTATCGAGCAAGAGGCCGTACGCGGAAAGCTCTGTCACGTTCCAACGCCTGCAGAGTGTCTCGATGTCCTCCTTGGGGACATCAGTGTTGGGAATCGCTCGCAAGTAGCGTGCGGTGCGGGTTGTCCCAGCGTCTACTACTGCTGACATGACCGTTGCTCCTGGTTTCTGAGGCCGCTCTGCCCCGATTCGCAACCCAAGCGTACCACCACGCCATCTGTCTGTCAACAAGCCAATGACCCAGCCAGAGGTCAGGCAGCGCTGCCCGATTCGCGCTGCCTCGAAGCAGCCCTCCCTTGCGCCAGCATCACGCAGGGAGCACCCCACGCAGCCACACCCGATGCTACAGCGGGCCATGGCATTGCACGTCGGGACCAGAAGCCCAGGCTGCCTTCCGGTATGGCCGAGTCGCTCGGACACGACTGCCGCCCATCCTCCCGTTCCACGTAGATGTCAAGGCTCAGGTGCTCAGTGCACAAGAGCAGCCTCCAGCCCCTCGCCGGAGGAAGGGTTGGTACGGCTTCCTTCAACCGAATTTCCACAGGAGATGGGACAGTAACCCACCCCACCCCCGATGCCACTCCGAAGTGCAACAGCAGGCAGGAATACCCGAACCAAGACCTGACCAGACCGATTGCTCCAATCTCTATAGCTTTAACAATGCCGAGGCTGGGTCGACGCCCGGCAAGCCGACCTAGCACATCCCGCCAGCTTACGACGCCTCTTTTCCCAGTGCTCCTGACTGCCGCAGCTCCTCGATCTCCTCTTCCGTAAATCCACACTCCGCAAGCACTTCAGCGGCATGCTCTCCAAGTCTTGGCGCGTCCCGCCGCACCGTACAGGGCGTAGCTGAGTACGCCACCGGAAACCGCATCGACAGGTAGGCGCCCTCGCTTGGGTGGTCTCGGCTCTCGAAAAAACCCACCGACTCGAGATGCGGGTGCTGCTGCAGACCGTCCAGCGTCACCACGGGCGATGCCGGGATTTCCGCCTCCCCAAACAGCCTCAGCCACTCGTCAGTAGTCTTCTTCGCCGCCTCTTCTGCGACGATGGCGTATAGGGCGTCGGTGTTGCCGGTGCGCTGCGGCAGGGTGGCGAAGCGGGGATCCTCGGCCAGCTCTTCCCTGTTCACCATGCGGAAAAAAGCCCGCCAGTGCGCGTCGGTGTAGGGCAGCAGGCAGACATGCCCGTCCAGCGTTGCGTAGGGCCTGCGGTCTGGCGACAGCACCCGCTTGTACCCAACAGGCTCGAGAGGTGGCTGGAAGGCGCCGTCGCCAATGTGCTCGGCTAGGTTGAACGCCACCATCGTCTCCAGCATGGGCACCTCGACGTACTGGCCTTCGCCGGTGCGCTGGCGGTGCAGCAGCGCAGCAAGCAGAGCGTAGACGGCTGTTATGCCGACGATCTTGTCGCAGAAAGTGCTGGGTACGTAGCTGGGCTGGCCTGACTTCCGCCCTGCCAGGTCCGCCAGGCCGCTCGCGCCCTGGATCAGGTCGTCGTAGGCGGGGCGCCCCGCATGGGCACCGCCGGTGCCGAAGCCGGTGCAGGCGCAGTAGACGATTCCGGGGTGTACGGCATGCACGGAATCGTAATCGAGGCCGAGGCGGGCCATGGCCTGCGGCCGGGTGTTGTGGATCAGGGCGTCGGCGGTGCCCGCCAGCCGCAGCAGGGTCTCCCGGCCGGCGGGCTCGCGGAGGTCCAGGATGACGCTGCGCTTGTTGCGGTGCAGCGTCATGGCGGTGCCGGACATGCCGCGGCTGCGGCCCGGATTCACGTACCGGCTGCTGTCTCCCTCCGGGCGCTCTACCTTGATGACGTCCGCGCCAAGATCGCCTAAGATTTGGGTTGCAACAGGGCCTAAAATGACCGCCGACAGGTCGAGAACGCGAATCCCCGCCAGCGGACCGGAAGGCGGATTGGGGGCGGTGGTACGTGTTGCGGTCATGCAGGACAACGACGGTCTGAAGCGCGGGCAGTATAGGCTCCGCGGCGGGCTATAGACACCAGCCGGGAGGCAGCGGATGAACGACAGCGTAGAGCAGAAGGGCGGGGGAATCAGCCCCCTCAAAATCGGCCTTCTGGCGGCGGTGGTACTTGGAGGCGTCGCCGGGGCGTACTTCTTCGGCGACTACCTGAGCTTCGAGGCGCTGCGCGACAACCGCGACGCCCTGCGCGCCTGGCGCGACGACAACCTCGCCGTTGCGATTCTGGCGTTCGGTGCCGTGTACGTGCTGGCGGTGGCGTTCTCCGTGCCCGGCGCCATCTGGCTCACCATCACCGGCGGGTTTCTGTTCGGGCCGGTGCTGGGCACTGCCGTGGTGGTGGTCAGCGCCACGACGGGAGCCACCCTCATCTTTCTGGCGGCCAAGACCGCCCTGCGCGACTTTCTGGTGCAGAAGGCTGGCGCCTGGCTTAAGAAGGCCGAATCGGAGTTTCACGAAAACGCCGTGTCCTTCATGCTGCTGATGCGGCTGGTGCCGGTGTTCCCCTTCTTTGCCGTCAACCTTGCCGCCGCGCTGCTGGGGGTACGGCTGACTACTTATGTATGGACGACGCTGGTGGGCATCATCCCCGGCAGCGGCGTCTACGCCTGGGTGGGCGCCGGAGTGGACGAGGTGGTGTCGCGCGGCGACACTCCCGACCTTGGGCTGATCTTCGAGCCCAACATCCTCGGCCCCATCATCGGACTATGCGTGCTTGCGGCGCTGCCAGTCCTGGTCAAGAAACTGCGGCAGCCCAAGCAGGCCGCCAGAGGAGATAGCGAATGAGCGAGACCCTGACTCCAGACCTGTGCGTCATCGGCGGCGGGTCGGGCGGCCTGTCGGTAGCCGCCGGCGCGGTGCAGATGGGCGCCTCGGTGGTGCTTGTCGAGCGGGCCAAAATGGGAGGCGACTGCCTCAACTACGGATGCGTGCCATCCAAGGCGCTGCTGGCGGCCGCCAAGCATGCCCATGCCCATCGCACAGGCGCGCCATTCGGCGTGGCGCCAGGCGAGCCGATGGTTGACTGGGAGCGCGTGCGGGCGCACGTGCGGGGGGTAATCGCCGCCATCGAACCCCACGACTCCGTCGAGCGCTTCGAGGGCCTCGGCGTCCACGTCATCCAGGCCGAGGGGAAGTTTGTCGGCAAGCGCGAGGTGGAGGCCGGGGGAATCCGAATCCGTCCGCGTTACACCGTGATTTCCACGGGGTCCTCCCCGTCGGCGCCGCCGGTGCCGGGCCTTGCCGGGACGCCCTACCTCACCAACGAGACGGTGTTTGACAACGACCGCCGTCCCGACGGGATGCTCATCCTGGGGGCGGGCCCCATCGGCATGGAGATGGCGCAGGCCCACCGCCGGCTGGGAGCCGACGTGACGGTGCTTGAGGCATTCAAGGCGCTGGGACGGGACGATCCCGAGCTTGCGCCGATACTGCTCCAGCGTCTGCGCGACGAGGGCATCAACATCCGCGAAGGCGTCAAGATCACCAAGGTCGAGCACAGGGAAGGCTGGTTTCACGTAAGCCTGGAGGAGGGCGAGACGCTGACCGGATCGCACCTGCTGGTGGCGGCCGGCCGCCGTCCCAACCTCGAGGGCATGGACCTGGACGCCGGCGGCGTGACCCTCAAGGAAAAGGGGATGGGGGTGGCCGTGGACGCGACGCTGCGCAGCGTCAGCAACCCGCGGGTGTACGCCATTGGCGACGCGGCCGGGGGGTATCAGTTCACCCACGTAGCCGCCTACCACGCCGGCATCGTCATCCGCAACACGCTGTTTCCGCTGCGCTCCAAGGCGCGTGCGGACCACATACCGTGGGTTACCTACACGGACCCGGAGATGGCCCATGTCGGCCTAACCGAGGCGCAGGTCAAGGAGCGTTTTGGAGACCGATGCCGCGTGCTGCGCTGGCCCTACGCCGAGAACGACCGCGCCCAGGCGGAACGGGCCACGGAGGGCTTGGCGAAGGCGATGCTGGATCCCTCAGGGAAGGTCGTAGGCGCCTCGATTGTCGGAGTGAACGCGGGCGAGCTAATCCAGCTGTGGTCGCTGGCGGTATCGCAGAAGATGAAGATCGGCGCCATTGCGCGGTACATCTCGCCCTATCCAACCTTTGGCGAAGTGAACAAGCGTCTGGCCGGCAGCTACTACACCGAGCGCCTGTTTGGGCCGCGCATGCGCAGAATCGTGCGGCTGATGCGTCTGCTGGGGTAGTGCCCATGCCTGCCGCGCCCGGCAGCCGCAACCTGATCACCGACGTCGAGGGCGTGCTGGTAGGCAGCGCGGAGTCGAAGAAAGCGCGCAGCGGAGTCACCGTGGTGCTGGTCGAGGACGGCGAGGGCGCGGTGGCGGGATGCGACGTAGGAGGCGGCGCGCCGGGGACCCGCGAAACCGACGTACTGCGGCCGGGAAACCTGGTGGGGCGTGCGCACGCGGTTGTACTGAGCGGCGGGTCGGTGTTTGGCCTGGCGGCGGCGGACGCGGTGGCGGCGGAACTGTCGGCGTTGGGCCGGGGGCTGCGGCTGCACAGGGAAAGTCCAGCGGTGCCCATCGTGCCTGCGGCGGTGATTTACGACCTGGCCAATGGCGGCGACAAGGGATGGGGAAACCGTCCGCCCTTTGGCGGACTGGGCAAGAAGGCCCTGCAGGCGGCGGGGAAGGAGTTTGGGCTGGGCGCGGCGGGTGCGGGCATGGGCGCTACGACGGGTGCCGGGCGCGGCGGGCTGGGATCGGCGTCGCTGCGATACGGGCGAATCACCGTGGGAGCGGTGGTGGCGGTGAATGCCGTAGGGACTCCGTACATGGCGGACGGCGCGACGCCGTGGGCATGGCCGCTGGAGATTGACGGGGAGTTTGGCGGGCGAAGGCCGAATGCGGAGACGATGGCCGCCTCGGTGGAGCCTATGCCTGCCGACACCAAGATTGCAGGGGGTATCCGGCCAGGCACCAGCACGATGGTGGCGGTGGTGGCCACGGACCTGGAACTGGATGCGGCCGAGTGCACCCGCGTGGCCCGCGCTGCGCATGACGGATACGCCAGGGCGGTAAGGCCGTCGCACACCCTGATGGATGGAGACACGGTGTTTGTGGTGTCGACGGGAAGGGTGAAGGCAGGACGGGATCGGGCGGTGGAACTGGCGGAGATGGGGTCAGCTGCCGCTGACTGCCTGGCGAGAGCGGTGGCGAGGGGAGTCTACGAGGCAGACTCTGGATAGAGCAAAGCGGCAGAGGAGGTGGCACGGTGAACTAGGCACAGGCGGATTCGCCTCCCCATGCCTCTACGAAGTGTATCATCAGGGCAGTGCGAACAGGCATCGTCACTCTATGTCAATTTTATTTGACAACTTTCTTGCCATAGCGGCTACCGGCATGAGAAACGATTTTACTTCCTGAATAATGACCGGAAAAGGAGCTGGGTCGAAGGTGACGGACTTCAAGAACACTTTCCACCGTTCTCCTACAATTGGATCTATCGCAAACTCCTGTGAAAGGGCGATGGGTGTGTCGGAGGGAATGAGTGTTTCCTGCTTAGCGAATGTTGTGGAGATAGCAAATGCAAGGCGATCTATGTCGACGCCACCAGCTTTGTGTATCATCCATATATCGAAATAGTCCTTCATTCTACTGTTGCGCTCTCCATACAATACCATAGCAAAGAACTTCTCCGCAATGACCGATTCACGGACATCGCCATAAATGCTTGGCGCTGGCATATCTAGCAAGGTGGGATGATATACCAGATGCTCTGGTGGAGTTTCAGCAGCGTCACCAAGACCAATATCAACGTGAAAGAGTACTTCAACTCCACCAATGCATGCCCTCATACGCGAACGGTAGCCGTCAAACTTACTGCTTGACCGAATTGGCTTCATATCAACGGCATTGACGTCGAAGACAATTCCATCTGGATGCTCCTGAGCGAGTATATCCTTGAACATTTCAGTGAGCAGAAGCGGATCGGGTTCCATCCTGCCAAAGAAATCCAGGTCTCGCGTGTAGCGTGATTTGGCGGGCATCCATGTGAGTGAGAGCATAGCGCCCTTCAGCACGAATAGATATGCGTACTGGGACACTGATACTCTATATAGAAGTCGTTCCATGGCGTAATGCGCGAGCACACGCTGATGGTCAACATCATTGTCCCGGCTATAGTTGAGCAGGCGCTGCCGGACAGATGCGCCCATGTTCGTGATTCGCTTAGGCATTTTTGACACGCTCCTCCTGCAGCAGCGCATAAAGATAGGGCTCCATGAGCTTGTATACGCCGCGACGCTTGGCATGCCTTACTATGTTGGCTGGCGTTGCTTTGCGGTGCCGAATGGCCTTCTGCAGACCCTCGATGGCAGCAAACGTGCTGACAGAATGTCGATGCCTAAAGCAATCGGCAATTGTTTTGGCAACACTATAGATACGCACCTGCACCCCGCAAAATTTTCGAGTAATGACACCATCCGAAAGATATGGCTCTGAGAATCTGGAGTACTCTATCTGAAGGTGGTCAAATTTAGGAGCTGGATCCTTTGGGCCTACAGCAAGCCAAACGTCGTGAGGCAGAATCTCTGTAAGCTCATGATACGAAAGAGCAGAAAGCAGGCATACCACGCTGTTTGGAGCGCGCTTCGCTGTCACCGCCAGGCTTAGCATTGCATGTTGCGGAGCATACATCAGCTGGTACAGCCCTCTGTCCAGCTGGAATACTTCTTCATTTTCGACCATACGATGGATCGTAGTAGCGGAAACGCCAGCATCCAGAAACTCGCGCAGCCGCACCATCCCCCTCATTTTCATGAGCTGGATCGCCCGGTCTCTTTGTGTAACCGCAGTTTGCATTGTAAGATCCTCAAAAGGGGGTTAGATGAGTGAAGAACTTGCAGAGTTTGCTGCTGCAGAAATATGAAATGATGTCCGCGACAGTTCTCTACCAGTTCTCGTTCGCAACAAGTGCATCCACATACGGCCGCATTATTTTGGACATACCGCGACGCCTTGCGAGTTCGGCAATTTTTGCAGGAGCTATACGCCTTCGCTTGAAAGCAAGAATTAGTCCTTCCATAGCAACTCTTCGGCCAACGACGCGGCGGTGCGCGAAGCAGTCGGCAATAGTTTTGGCAACGTCGAAGATTTGTACAGATACACCTTCAATTACCGTAGTGATGACGCTGTCGTCCATGTAGGGGTCTGCAAAGCGGATATAGCGTATAGGAAGGCTGGCTGACTTTGGCGCCCAATCGTTTCTTCTGATTGCCAGCCATAGACGGTTGGGCTGTGAATCGAGGATGTTGTGGTACGATAGGGCCGAAGCAAGGCATACCACACCCGTAGGGACGAGCTTGGCCGCCATAGCCAGTTCGTGCGCAGCATCTCGCTGCGCTGAGGCCAGCTGATACAGGCCCCGGTCCAGCCGTACTACATGGCCGCCTTCCACCAGCCGGCAGACAGCGGCTGCGGTGATGCCTGCTTCTCTGAACTCGCGCAGTCGCAGCATCCCTTCCTTCTTCAGGAGCTGGACTGCCCGGTCCTTCTGTCGAACCGATTCCTGCATTGTTCGGAAACCTCGGAAAACTAAGCCAAGACTTGGAGGAGATGTATCGCGCCGAATCTACGCTGTCAAGTGCCGCGAGCGGCAGTCAGGTCATCTTACCAGCAGGACGCGGCTCTTGCTGACAAGCTGTACCTATGTGACTGCCTTCCACCAGCCGTCAGACTGTGACTGTGGCTGCGGTGGTGCCTGCGTCCCGGAACTTGCGCAACCGCAGCATCCTCCCCACCCTCAGCAGCTGGACTGCTCGGTCCTTCGGCTTGTTCGTCTCCTGTGCTGTAACACAGAGACGGGAAACACAGCTGAAACATGGAGGAAACGTATCATGCCATGCTAGTGCTGTCAAGTATCAGCAAGCAGTAGCCAGGCTACCTGCCAACGCGCTGATTCCTAGGTGACGGGCGGGGTCTGACGATTCCCCATACAGTCAATGCGGGCAGATTGGTACGTACCTGAAGATGTGTGTACCCGTGAGTCAAAGAGGAAACTGGAACATTAGCATGGCAAGGGGCGGACAGGTGGTTGACAGGAGATGGCAGCAACGTTACAAGCAGCGTCATCTCGACCAAGGTGCGTTGCACCAGTAGCGACTGACCTTGGTCACCACCATCATGAGAGGTGCCACGCATCTCCGGAAGGTCCTGTATCCTTGGGGCCAGACGAAGCAACGGAGGACACTATGAACCC
>CAZPIN010000064.1:0-4612 GCA_964586735.1 uncultured Rhodobacterales bacterium
GGTCGGCGACGTCCTGCTGGCTATCGGCAATCCTCTAGGCGTGGGCCAGACCGTAACCTCTGGCATTCTTTCGGCGACCGCCCGCGTCGGCGAGCGCGGCAGGTACTACCTGCAGACCGACGCCGCCATCAACGTAGGCAACTCCGGCGGCGCCCTGATCGACGCCTCGGGCGCGCTGGTCGGCATCAACACCGCCATCGTCACACGTTCTGGGGGATCCGACGGCATTGGCTTCGCGGTGCCCTCCAATCTCGCGATGCTGGCCGTGGAGGCGGCGAGGAAGGGCGAACGGGAGATACCGCGTCCATGGTCCGGAGCCGAACTGCAGGAAGTTACCGCCATCATGGCGGAGGCCATCGGCATGGACCTGCCTCAGGGGGTCGCCATCGTGCGCCTCGACGGGCGCAGCAGCCTGGCACGGGCGGGCATCGAGGCCGGCGACATCGTGGTGGCTGTCAACGGCAGGCCGGTGCGCGCGCCGCATGAGTTCAACTACCATCTTGCCCTGGCCGGACCGGGCGAGCGGATTGCGCTGAAGCTGCATGGCCGCGAAAGGGTGGTGGCGGTGATGCTGGAGCGGGCGCCGGAAGAACCTGCCGCAAGCACGGAGGTGCTTGGACGGTGGGCAGGGCCTTTTGCCGGCGCGGAGATAGCCAACGCCAGCCCTGCTCTGGCAGAGAGTGTCGGCGTGGACTCGGTGGAGGTTTCGGGAGTCATGGTGACAGGCGTGGCGGGGTCGGCGCGCCGCTGGCTGCGGCGGGGGGATTTCGTCCGCGAGGTCAACGGCGCCGCAATGACGGACGTCGAATCGCTTGTGGAGGCGATACAGCGGGGGGTACGCCGCAACGGCGGCTGGCAGGTGGCCCTGGCGCGCGGCGGGCAGATGGTGCGGATACGTCTGGGCGGGTAGGGCACTGCCGCGGCATTCGGCGGAGTCGGCTTCTGTGGTATGGGGGCGCTGTACGCGCCTAGTCACGGCAAGCCTAGGCTGCGATCAGTCGGGCGTGGATGGCAGGCGAGTCAGCCCCTGCGAATCGGCTCAGCCCACGTGGCCTCCTCGCAGCGGGTCAGCCACAGACGCCTGTTCTCTTCCCGTACTCGCCCTTGTGGACAGGCGGGGCTACCTGCTGGGCACCGTCCAAGAGAACGGCTGCGTAGTCAAGCGCGGCGAAGCAGCTGCCCATCTTCGCCGAGGCGATGGCGCTCATGGTCACCTTCATTCCCCGTCAAGCTTGCATCTGCTGTCTGCCTGTGCTACATTGCAGTCCAACGAACCTCCGACGGAGACGGATCATGGCCAGCGTAGCGGACCGGATCATGCGGCGTGTGCACGCCAAGGGAATGCACTGGGTGGGCACGCCCAAGGACTTTCTCGACTTGGGCAGCCATGCGGCTGTACACAAGGCGCTTGCCCGTCTTTGGAAGCGGGGGCTTCTGCGCCGGCCCGCTCGTGGCCTCTATCATCTCCCGCGCTACTGCAGCATTCTAAAGCGGGGCGAGGGAGCAGTATGCATACTTAATGCGATTGATGCCGTTGTTCGGCGGGACGGGATCAGAATTATGCCTAAGGGCATTGTGGCGGCAAACAATCTGAACCTTACAACCGCGGTGCCTGCAACGCATGACTACTATACAGACGGCAGGTCACGGAAGATCAAGATCAGCAACAGGACGGTAACGTTTGAGCATGCCGGACCACAAATTATGTGGTGGTACGGTAAACCGTCTGCCCCAGTAATGCTTGCGCTGCTTTGGATCGGCCCAATGTGCATTGACGATCCAGTTCTAGTGCACAGGCTACGTTGCAATCTTCCAGACTCTGTGAAGAGCGACCTTGCCCTCAACATGGATCGTCTTCCAAAATGGGCGATTCCGGTAGTGCGCAATGCGGTTGCGCAAAGGGAGTACGTACGATGAACAACGAGTTTAACCGCTTTATCGCTCTATCGGATGATGAGCGTCGAGTCGCGTATGATGAAACGGCGGATCTCCTCAAAACGCGATCCAGGTACGTGGAGAAGGACCTGTGGGTCTGCCGTGTCCTCGACGTCTTGTACAATGGCCTGCCTGACAGCAGCCCAAGGCTGCTGTTCAAGGGAGGTACGTCGCTTTCAAAGGGATACAACGCCATCCAGCGGTTCTCCGAGGACGTGGACATAACGGTCTACCGGGAGGACTTGGGCTTCACTGGCGAAAGCGATCCGACCAGCGCGGAGGAACTGTCCAACCGCCAGCGCAAGACGCAATTCGAGAAACTCTCATCGTCTTGTTCGGAGTACATTCTCGGCACCTTGGCGGATGCGCTGTCTGCGGTTCTTGGAGACGAGTGCAAGATACGCTCTGATGACGGTGACGAGAGCCGTCAGACGCTGCTCGTCGAGTATGCAACGCTCTTTGCAGAAGAAGCCAGAGGCGGCTACGTAAAGCCATTGGTGAAGTTGGAGGGTGGAGCGAGGTCAGCGCTTGATCCCAACTCCATGTGCAGCATCAAGCCCTATGTCGCGAACGAATTGGGTGACGATTGGAATCTGGATGTCGACAATGTCCGCATCATTGATCCCTGCCGAACCTTCTGGGACAAGCAGATAATCCTACATGGCCTGCACTGCGGCTTCCGCGACGAGGGGCGTTTACCAAAAGGCCAGCGAATGTCCCGGCACTATTCCGACGCTGCCGTTCTCCTGGGTACAGACATCGGCAGGGCCGCAATTGAGGATCGTGCCATGCTTGATGACGTGCGAGAGTATAACTCAGTCACCTTCAAGCAGCGCTGGAAGAAACTTGATGAGGCACGTCCCGGGTCCTTCCGTGTCGTGCCGCAGGATGGACTGCGCATGGAGCTGGAGAAAGACTACGAGGCCATGCGGGACATGATGTTTGGCGAAGTGCCCAGTTTCGACTGGATTGTGGACCAGCTGGAGATTGCCGAGGAGGCAATCAACAAGCTCTGACGGCCTTTGGATGGGGAACCCATGCCTGTTTTTCTATAGGGAACGGCTTTGTGAAATGGCTGCTCCAGCGTCAAGCAGGATGATACTGTCAGAATGTAGTACAGTGGCGGTGCGTCCCGGCGCACACGTCATTGTCGCAATGGTTCAGGCGGTACCTGCACATAGGAAGGCAGGGCTATTCTCCGGTTGAGAGGTAGTCAGATGCCGGCCCGGTGCTTGTTGGCAGATTGCGTCGGCGAGGACTCGATTGACATATCGGGTGTCATAGTGACTGGTGTGCCGGGAGCGATGCTCCGCTGGCTGCGGTGGAGGGAGTTCGTCCGCAAGGTCAATGGTACTGTGGTGACGGATGTCGAATCACCTGTAGAGGCGATACAGCTGGGCGTCCGCCAGGGTTTTTGCGGATGACTCTGGCGGACGTGCTGGGCTTCGTGTTGGGTACTGCCCCAGAGTACGGCAGCTTAATCAACACAGCGAAGCAGCTGCCCAACTTCGCCGAGGCGATGGCGCTCAAGGCTACCTTCCCCCAGCCAAGCTTGCATCTGCTATCTGCATGTGCTACATTGCTGTCCAACCTAGCTCCGACGGAGACAGATCATGGCCAGCGTATCGGACCGGATCATGCGGCGTGTGCGCGCCAAGGGAATGCACTGGGTTGGCACGCCCAAGGACTTTCTCGATTTGGGCAGCCGTGCGGCTGTACACAAGGCGCTTGCACGTCTTTGGAAGCGGGGGCTCCTGCGCCGCCCCGCTCGTGGCCTCTATCATCGCCCTCGCTACAGCAAGATCCTAAAGCGCGGCGAGGGAGCAGTATGTATTGTTAATGCGATTGATGCCGTTGTTCGACGCGACGGAATCAAAATCATGCCTAAAGGCATTGTGGCGGCAAACGCACTGCACCTTACAACCGCGGTGCCTGCAAGACTCGACTACTATACAGATGGCAGATCGCGGGAGATCAAGATCAGCAATCGGACAGTGACGTTTGAGCATGCCGGGCCAGACATTATGTGGTGGTACGGCAGGCCGTCTGCCCGAGTCATGCTGGCGCTGCTTTGGATCGGTCCAATGTGCATTGACGATCCGATACTAGTGCCCAGGCTACGTCGCTATCTTCCGGACTTTGTGAAGAAAGACCTTGCCCGCAACATTGATCGTCTTCCAGAATGGGCGATTCCGGTGGCGCGCGGCGCGATAGCGCAATAGGAGTACACACCCCCATACCGCCGCGAAGTGCAACAGCAGAAATGGACCGTGCAGCTATCTAGCGTAGGGGGTGCGGTTGGGCCAGACAATGGTGACAGTCTCCATACCCTCAACGAATTAAAACCGTCATGGTCAAAGGTTGCCATCACCTGACCCGGGACGAACGTTGCTGGATTTCTGCCTTTCTGGCAAGATGCATGTCACAGCAGTCCATAGTGAAGCCTCCTGGCCAGGCTTGGGCAGCCCGTTTGACGCTTGCCGTTGAGATACCCGCTCCGGTCATTCCCGCAGCGGATTCTCGTCGGTCCACCGCGGAGGGCTTGGCCAGTCGGCGATGACGGCGGCGCTTTCGTCTGTGCGATGTTAGTATCTCCATACATCGCGACGGGTCGCCATATGCTGCGGGCAGCGGCAGGCCAAAGACTCGTCCACCCGATAGACCGTAGCTGTTGCAT
>CAZPIN010000065.1:0-5088 GCA_964586735.1 uncultured Rhodobacterales bacterium
CCTTCCCCGGCGGCTCCTGCCCTCCCCCCCCTCGCTGGGCCCCTTTTCTTCTTGCCTCCCCCAACCCCTCTCCCCCCCCCCCCCGGGGGGGGGGGGGAGGCTGGTTCAGGTGATCGTCGCTACGACCGTGCACCGCTGTGTTGCTCATTGGATGACTCCAATTGCTGTTTGCTAAGGGGAAGGGACTGGGAATGTACTGTCACCTGATGTACAGATCAACCCCCATTCACTGCCCGCCACAGAGTAGCGCATCGCAATATAAGCGCAATCAGGCTGCCGCCCGATGAGCCCCGCAGCGGCAAGGCCGACCGCTGCCCGGTCTGTACCCCAGATACTGTACCGGGGTTCCCTTCGGCCGCTCTAAAAGCCCAGTCGGGCCTCCATCATCGCCCGGCGCTCCGCGCCCTCGTCAGTTGCGTTGCGCTCCCCGTACAGATTCACCCGAAGCCGCTCCAGAGATTCCGATGCGCCCTGCAGCTCCACGCCAACCTGCACCCGGCGTTCACCATCTCCTGTTTCCATCTCGCTGTACGGAGACGCCAGCGCTAAGTCGCCAAACGCGCCCAGACCATAGCCCAGCCGCGCCCGCAGCGACGCGCCAGCCTCCTCGGCGCTTCCTGTATCCATATCGGCCCCTGGCGCCGCGCCGCTCCAAAGCGAATCAGCGGACCCCGCCCAAGGGACGTTCCAACGCGGCTCCAGAGACAGCCGCAGGCCACGCCCGCCCCGGTCAGGCGCGTAGGCTACGTCCAGCCCCGCTCCCCACTCGCGAAAACCATCCTGCTGGTGCAGCAGCAAGGTGCTGACACGTCCAGCCACCTCCAGTCCGCCATCGGCAGAGGCGTAGCGAATCTCCAAGGTCACGTCCGCTCCGGCACCCTCCTCGCCATCGCCGCTGTCCATCCGCGCCCCTAGATCAATGCGATTCGACACCGTGCTGCCGCTGTCCAGCCTCCTCGTCGTATCGCCCTCCAGAGCAAGGCGAATCCGCGTAGCCTCCACCGCAAGCTTGTCGAAGCCGGCTGCCTTCTCCGCAGTCATCGACGTCCGGAAAACGTCTCCCCGCAGGGCGTACTCAACCTCGCCTGCCCGTCTGGAGGCACCCTTCGCACCTAAGGCCAGCATCGTCACACCGACATCCGTCTCCAACGCGCCGCCACCGCTGGACACCTCCGCCGTGCCCGATCCAAATCCAAAACTGCCCCATGCGCCCAGCCCCGCCGGGCTAAGCCAGTGGATGAAGGGCGTCACGCCTGTCAGTGATGTCTCCAGACTGCCCCTTCTGGGCTGCCCGGCGCTATCCACAACATATTCTGAATCACCCGAGAAGCGGCTCAGCGCCAAGCCCGCCAGATACTCTCCGCTGCTCCAGTCGACGCCTGCAAGCATCGTGCGCGCCGACCCGTCCATCTTGGATTCGTCATCCGGAGTGCTCTCGAAACTGGAAGTTACCCCGCTGCCCCAAACTGCAAGCGCCCCGCCGCCAAAGCCATCTCCGAAGATCAGCGAGAAACGGCTGTTCTCCAGAAGGCTCTCGCCATCGCGCACGATTGTCCGTTCGCGCCAGGCGGCCAGATCGCCAGAAGCGTCTTCGGCGAAACCGTCGCCATCGCCAGCCTTGGCAAGCGGGGGCTGGACAGATTCCACGCCAAACAGCCTAGCGGCTTCCCGCGCCACTCTGCCGGCCTCGCCGCTGGACATGGCCGCCGTGTCAATGGAGCGTCCACCTATTCGTGCGGTCGATGTGACGTCACCCGACCGGTGCGCATTGGCCCGCTGCCAGATCCCGCCAACGATGCTCGTGGCCATGGTGCGGCCGAAACCCGCAAGCGCGTGCTTCTGCAAGTTGACCTCCTGGCTGTCGAAACGCCGCGGCTGGAACGCGACCGCCACAGCAGCGGTTTCAGGAGTCAAGTTGCCCGACAGCGCGGCGCTCAATGTCTGGGCGCCCCTTGCCTGACTGACGGCGCAGGAGCCGGTACCGCAGTTAAGGTTGGAAATCTCGAAGCCCAGCTGGTCGGTGGCTTCAACCGCCCGGCCAAGCGTCGCCACAACTTCGGCCGAGTCCTGCCCCGCCGCCAGCCTCACGGGGCTGCTGCTTCTGGCAAGCACGTCCACGGTATACGTCCGCGAATCGCCGCTGCCCGTTTCCCGGATACGGGTAACCCTCCAGTCGAAGGCAACGCCAAAGCTGCGGCCAGCGGCGCCATGCACGCTCACCTGGAATACAGACGTCGTTGTCCCGTCTACTTCCTGCGTCTGCCCATGCTCTACCGACACGACGGCAGGCGCGGCCTGGGTGATGGTCGCCTGCGCCGACCCCAGCGTCGCGCCTCCGGGGCTGAGAATCCTGCCCCCAACCGTCTCGCCGCCGTCATCGACGATGTCCGGATTAACGGCGACGCTGACCGTACGGACGGTCACGCCCTGCGTAAACAGCAGCTGTCCGGCGGTCGCCGAGCCACTGTCAGCCTGCGTGGTGGCGTCGGAGAAATCGACGTCCTGAGTAGCCGTGCCGCCCGTCAATTCGTATGAAACCGCCACGTTTCTGGTCCAGGTACCCGCCAGCGTCACCGTGAAATCGATATCGGCGGTCTGGCCCGGGGCGGGCTCGGCGACGGACGCCGGTACGGCGGCAACCGTCAGCGCGTAGTCGTCGCTAAGGATGGTACCCGTCCAGTCGGCCTGCGAAACCCTCGCGCCGCCGGTGGCGTTGGTCAGGGTCATGGTCACCGTTTCGTCGGGCTCGGCGGTGCGGTCGCCATTGATCCTGATCTCGACGGTCTTTTCAGTTTCACCGGGGCTGCCGCCGGCTGCGGGAGCGAAGGTCAGCGTGCCGGACGCGGCACGGAAGTCCTGCCCAACGGTCGCCTCGCCCGCGCCCGTGCCGCCCGCCACCGCATAGTTGACCGTCACCTGCCGGTCCCAAGCGGTCGTCATCGTCACCGTGAAGGTCATTGGCGACATACCCGAGTCGCCCTCTGCGACATCATCCACGCTGACTGTAAATGTTGGCGCGTCGTCGTCTCTGATGGTGCCCGTTGCAGCTGCCGTCGGGACAACTGGCGTGAGACCGGCACCGCAAGATGTCGTGCACATGGCACTGGAGAGCGTTACCTCAACCGTCTCGTCGCTTTCCGAAACCTGATCGTCCAGCACCGATACCGAGACCGTCATTGGACCGGTTGTACCCATCGCAAATGTAAGCGTCCCGTCGGCCGGGTCCGTATAGTCGGAGCCTCCCGTCGCCGTACCGTCCGCCACCGCGTAGTCCACAGTAACCTCCTGCGGCCACTCCCCGTCCAGCGACACTGCGAAGTCAAGCGTGGTGGCCGTGCCGGAATCCGATTCGGAGACTGTTGGCGAAGTGATGGATATTCCCCGATCGTCATCCGTGATGGTACCCGTGCCGACGATGGTCGTCGCGCCGCCAGTGAAACCAGCTCCCATGGGAGAGGACAGCGTAACGACCACCGTCTCGTCTACCTCGGCGAGATTGTCCTAGACAACGTCAATCACGATCTCTTTCGTCGTCTCGGTCGCCGTGAACTGAATGGGAGAAGCCAGGGTGTGCGTGTAGTCGGCGGTGGTCGCGGTGCCCGTGATGGCGTAGGCGACGCTGGCGGGCAGGTCGGTGGGGCCCGTCTTCGTCAGCACGTAGCGAAACTCCGCCGTGTCTCCCGTATCGCCCTCGTCCACGGTTGGCGCGGCAGGGGCAAGAGTGATCACGGGCGGATCGTCGTCGTTGGTGATATTGCCCATCCAAGCGGCCTGCGAAATCTGCGCGCCGCCGGTGGCGCTGGACAGAGTCAGCGTCACCGTTTCGGGATCTTCACCTTCGTAGGTCAGATCGCCAATGATCTCAACATCGACGGTTTGTTCCGTTTCACCGGAATTGCCGCCGGCGGCAGGGGCAAACGTCAGCGTGCCGGACGCGGCGCGGAAATCCTCTCCGACGGTCGCTTCGCCATCCGCCGTACCGCCCGTCACCTCGTATTCGACCGTCACCTGCTGGCTCCATGCGGTCGACATCGTCACCGTGAAAGTCATGGTGGACGTGCCAGAGTCACCCTCCGGAACATCGTCCACGCTGACGGTGAACGTCGGCGCATCATCGTCCGTGATGGTGCCAATTGCGGCAGCCGTCGGAACGCTCGGTGCGAGACCGGCGCCGCAGGATGTCGTGCACTGGGCGTTGGAGAGCGTTACCTCAACCGTTTCGCTGCTTTCCGATACCAGATCGTCCAGCACGGGCACCGAGACCGTCATCGGACCGGTGGCGCCCATCGCAAATGTAAGCGTGCCATCGGGTGGATCCGTAAAGTCGGTGCCTGCCGCCGCCGTACCGGCCGCCACCGCGTAGCCCACGGTAACCTCCTGCGGCCATTCCCCGTCCAGAGTCACCACGAAGTCAAGCATGGTGGCGACGCCGGAATTCGATTCCGGGGCTGTCGGCGAAGTGATGGATATTCCGCGGTCGTCATCCGTGATGGTGCCCGTGCCGACGATGGTCGCTGCACCGCCATCAAATGCGGCGTCCATGGGAGAGGACAGCGTAACGATCACCGTTTCGTCCACCTCGGCGAGATTGTCTTCGACCACGTCAATTACGATCTCTTTCGTCGTCTCGGCCGCCGTGAACTGAATCGGAGAAGCCAAGGTGTGCATGTAGTCGGCGGTAGTCGCCGTGCCCGTGATGGCGTAGGCGACGCTGGCAGGTAGGGCGGTGGGGCCCGTCTTCGTCAATACGTAGCGAAATTCCGTCGCGTCTCCCGTATCGCTCTCGTCCACGGTTGGCGCAGCAGGGGCAAGGGTGATCACGGGCGGGTCGTCGTCGTTGGTGATATTGCCCATCCAGTCGGCCTGCGAAATCTGCGCGCCGCCCGTAGCGCTGGACAGAGTCAGCGTCACCGTTTCAGGACTTTCTCCTTCATAGGTCAGGTCGCCAATGACATCAACATCGACGGTTTTCTCCGTTTCGCCGGGATTGCCGCCCGAAGCCGTGGCAAACGTCAGCGTGCCGGAGCTGGCGGTGAAATCCTCTCCGGCGGTAGCCTCGCTCGCCGCCGTGCCGCCCGTCACCTCGTA
>CAZPIN010000066.1:0-11362 GCA_964586735.1 uncultured Rhodobacterales bacterium
CCTTTCGCGATGCCAAGCATCACGCCCTCATCAAGGATTTTTTCCGCGTGCTCGCGGAACTTCCGGTCCATCACGTTCTCCATGATCTCCTCCGTCTTCTCTCTACCCCAAAGCTCCAATGTCAGACGGTCAAGCCGCTCCTGATCATTCAGCTCTCGCTCTATGTTAACGAGAATCTCGTCACTTCGCAACAGCTCCCCCATCCCCAACAGCCGGACTGCAATGTCAAGGAGATACAGTAACAGTTCATCGGTGACGTCGTCGCGGTTTGCCAGATCCATCGCTACCAGCAGCGCCATGCCCTCGGGGGCCGCGTACAGCTCCTCCAGTGGAATTTTCCACAGTATCACCAGCACCACCGGTCCCGCCTTGATACGGCGGCCCTTGAAGCCATCCGGAACCTTCGATGCCTCGTCAACCGAAGGCGGGACTCTGGCGGCAGCGGGACCATGCAGCACCAGCGCAGCCACCACCACAACGGACCTGCCATAAAACCTGCCGCCCCGCCTGATCATGTCGTGCTGGACCAGATACGCGGCGCTGCAAAGCTGCGCCTGCGCCATGGGGTCGTAGTGGTGCTTGTGCTCGTGGACTTCGACGACGATTGTCCCGTCCAGTTCCGAAGCCAAGATGCCGTCAATCTCCCTTCGCCGGCCGTCTTGGCGAATGACCGTTGCGGGCAGCTGCTCGGGCTCGCCCTTCCGGCTGGCATCGAGGTCCGCCAGATAGGCGATCCATCGGCTCAGCGCGCGTCGGCTTCGAGCGTTGCCGCACACAACGCGATACGACGTCTCGTGAGGCTGTCCCCAGAATTTCAGTTTTTCGGCAAGCATTGGAAGTCTCCCAGTCAGAGCGCGAATCGGCAGGATGCCGACTCTTGACGCGAGCCAAATCTTGGAATGGTCTTTGGTACGATGTCAAACCGCGGCTATGAAAAGTCTGCTAACCCCTTGCCGGTAAAGGGCTAACAAGTGCCGCGTGCTGTTTTTAAGACCGTCGAAAAAGAGCACCCAAACGACACCATGCCCTCTTCGCGGGAGGCGGCGCGGGGTGATTCGCTCCTGCCCGTTTTCCCTTCGCCGGGGGTGATTCGCCGCTGGGTGCGTCGCGTCTTCGGCTGCGGCCACTCCGTACCACAGCCAGCAAGAGATGTCAAACCTGCTGCTGCCTGAAACCGTCGAAGCGTGGCGGCGGCTCTGGCAGGAAGGCTGGCCGACGGAATCATGCACGCCTCTTCATCTCCTGCGGATGCAGGGCCGGTCTATGCCAAGGCGCGGGTGCGGGACACGCCGTTCGGCTACCCGTCCCAGCCGATGGGCGCTGCATCCCAGAGCACGCCGCGCATCGCGTCCGAGTAGCCGTCCCCGCGGTGCACGGCGATTTCGGGCAGCCAGCGTATTCCCTCTTCCTCCGCAGGCGCCCGCACCAGTACCCGGTGCTGCGGCTTGCCTTCGCGCGGCGCAAACGGACGGCACATCGCCGCGCCTCCAATCGCCTGCACAGCCTCCTCCAGACGGCCGCGCGGCAGCACCGCCACCAGACATCCCTCCGGCCGCAGCAGCCCCATGCAGGCCGACAGCCAGGCCGACAGTCCAGCCCCGGACTCGGCGCGGGCCCTGTGCCTTGCCGCATCTGGCGACTGTCTGCCTTGCGGATTCCAGGGGGGGTTGGTGCAGACAACGTCGAAGCGCATTCGGGCCAGCGACTCGGTTAGATGGTAAAGGTCGCCGACATGCGACTGCCACCGCTCGACGCGGTTGAGGTCCGCGTTGCGCGCCGCAAGGCTGGCCAGTCCGCTCTCGCACTCGAGGCCGTGCAGGTCCAGATTGGACACGCGGGCGGCAACGCAAAGCGCCACCACCCCAGTGCCGCAGCCGACGTCCAGCACCCGCTGGCCCTCGCAGGCGGGCACCGCGGCCGCCAGCATCAGCGAATCGGTGGTGGCGCGCAGGCCCCCGCTTGGCTGGACGAGGCGCACGCGCCCGCCAATCAGCCGGTCCTCCCGCATCGCCGCTTTCCGCAGAGTCGATGATGGCATCTCCCGCCGCACCCTGTCTGCTGCCTGCACTGCATGCGCTCCAGTTTGCTTCCCCCTGCGCACCGCCGCACTGTGGACGGACGGCGGCTGCCTCCCTATACCCTCTGCCGCATACGGCCGCCGCCACGCGGCTTTTTCCTTCGGCGTTCCGAGCATGACCGCAAATCCGACCGGCGCCGGCGCCTACCGCACCATACTGGACGCTGTCGGCGACGACCTCGCAGCGGTTAACCGCCTTCTCAAGGACCGCATGGCAAGCGCCGAGGAAGACGTGATTCCCCGGCTTGCCGAGCACCTGATCGAAGCCGGCGGCAAGCGCATTCGCCCCACCCTCACCCTCGCCGCCGCCAAAGTCTGCGGCTACCGCGGCGACCGCCACATACCGCTGGCGGCGGCCGTCGAGCTCATCCATAGCGCCACGCTGCTGCACGACGACGTGGTCGACGGCTCCGCCCTGCGCCGCGGCCGCGCCGCCGCCAACACGCTGTGGGGCAACAAGCTGGGCGTGCTGGTCGGAGACTTCCTGTTCAGCCGCTCGTTCCAGCTCATGGTCGAGGCGGACTCGCTGCCCATTCTCGGAGCGCTGGCGGACGCCGCCGTCACCATCGCCGAGGGCGAGGTGCTCTACACCACCGCCGCCCATGACCTCGAGGCGAGCGACGACGCCTATCTGCGGATGCTGGCGGCCAAGACCGCCGCCCTGTTCGCCGCCGCCACCCAGGTTGGCGCCCAGGTCGCCGACGCGCCGGAGAGTACCGTCGAGGCGTTCCGCGCCTACGGCCACAACCTCGGAATCGCCTTTCAGCTCGCCGATGACGCGCTTGACTATGGCGGCTCGCAGGACGAGACGGGAAAGGGAGTCGGCGACGACTTCCAGGAGGGAAAGGCGACCATGCCGGTGCTCCTCGCCTACCGCCAGGCCAGCGAAAGGGAGCGCGGCTTCTGGCAGCGCGTGATCGTTCGCGGCGAGCGCGGCGAGAGCGACCTCGCCACCGCCCAGGCGATTCTCGCCCGCCATGGCGGGCTGGAACGAACCCTGGAACTTGCCGAGCGCTACGCCGAGGCCGCCCGTGCCGCCATGGCTGGAATCGAGGCGTCGCCCCTTCAGGCCGCGCTGGCAGACCTCACGCGAGCTGTGGTCCGACGAGCAGCGTAAGGACCGGGGCGACGGGTCAATCCACTGGCGGGACGCGGGCAGCCGCTACCCACCAGGCTGAATTGCCCTTGGCCACGGCGGCGCGGGCCGCCTCCGCCGCTTCCCGGCTGGCGAACACGCCAAACTGCGCGCTGCCGCTGCCGGACATGGAGCTGTAGAGCGCCCCCGCCTCCTCAATCGCCTTGCGGGTTTTGAGGCACTCCGGCACCTGCTCCAGCACCACCGCGTCAAAGCTGTTGCCCTGCCGGCCCAGCCACTGGAGCAGCCCGTCAAGGGAGTCGAAGCCCTTGGCCGGCCTCCGGGTGAGACGTCCGTACGCCTTGGCCTCCGCCAGCCAGCGAAAGGCATCGGCCGTCATCACCGGCTTGGCTGGATAGGCCAGCACCACCCAGAACTCAGGGATGGGGCGCACAGGCGCCAGCTTCTCCCCGGTGCCGCTCACCCAGGCCGCCTTGCCGTGGAGGCACACCGCGACATCCGCTCCGATCGACTCGCCGATTCTGCGCAGGCTTCTCTCGCTGCAGTTGAGGCGCCACAGCGCAGACAGAGTCCGCAGGGCCGCCGCAGCGTCGGTCGAGCCGCCCCCCAGCCCGGCCCCGACCGGCAGATGCTTGGCCAGATCGATGAAGGCGCCCTCCTTTACGTGGTACTTCTGCTGAAGGGCCTGCGCCGCGCGCAGCACAAGATTGGGCATGTTGCTTGGCGAGAGGCCGGTGAGGTCCTTTTTCTTGCCCTTCACCTGCAGCCGCAGTCCGCCCTCCCGCGACACCTGCAGCAGGTCGCCGATTTCGGGAAACACCACCAGCGACTGGAGGCGGTGCATGCCGCTGCCCGTCTGGCCCGACACGCGCAGGTTCAGGTTGAGCTTGGCCGGTGCCGTTGCCGTCGTGGATGGCGCCATCCCCCCGTTGGCGCCCTTCTTTCCGCTCACAGTGCTCGCTCCGGCAGGCCATCCATAAGCTTGCTCTCGACGCTCGCCCGCATCTCGTCGTCGGCCTCCAGCGTGAGAACGCGCCGCCACTGGTAGCGTGCCTCCTTGGTGTTGCCGAGATGCCAAAGCACATCGCCTAGATGGTCGTAGATCTCGGGCTCGGCGGGAGCCCTCTGCACCGCCCGCTCCAGGTCCGCCAGCGCGCCCTCCAAGTCGCCCAGCCTGTATTTGGCCCAGCCCAGCGAATCGATGATGTGGCCGTTGTTGGGACGCATCGCCACGGCGCGCTCCAGCATTTCCATACCGCGCTCCAGATTGACGCCTCGGTCCACCCAGCTGTACGCGAGATAGTTGATGACGTGCGGCTGGTCCGGATCCAGCTCGAGCGACCGAAGCAGGTCCGCCTCCGATTCGGACCAGTCGCCAAGCCGCTCCGAGCAGATGCCCCGCTGAAAGTAAATGTGCCAGAGCCAAGGCTCGGTTTCCGCCACAACCAAGAGCGCTTCGACAAATTCTCGGCGCGCGGAGCGGGACTCGATCATCACGGCGTAGTCCGCCCGCTCTGCAAGCGTGTCTCCTGCCGACGCGGCCTCGACCTTCGCCGCCGACGCCCCGTAGAGTTCGAGCAGATCCGTGAACGCCTCCCGCGCCACCTCGTACTGGTCCGAGGAAAGGTAGGTGGACGCGCGGGACTCGAGTACGGTGCTGTCGTCGGGATGCCTGGAGGCGACGTCGTCCATCATCGCAAGCCCCGCCTCCTTGTCGCCAATTCGCCGCAGTGCGCCGGCGGCCGCGACCTGCAGTCTTGGATTCGCGCGCCGGCTGCCCGCCACGTTCTCCTCAATCCACGAGCGCAGCGTGTCGTCGCGGAGGATGCTCAGCAGACCGGTCTTAACCTCGTCCATTTCAGGCTGTAGCCGTTCGGCCAGACGGTAGATGGCCATTGGGTCCCGCGCTCTGCGGCCAAAAAGGGACGCGTAGTCGACCAGCGTCCATGCGGCGCCCGTACGCGCGGAGATCTCTCCCTTCAGAAACTCCTGACTTCCATCCAGCGCCGACTGGCGGACGACGAGCTCGCCAAAGGCGACAGATGCCGATTCCAGATGCAGGCGAAGCGCCTCGGCTTCCCCGGCGTTGGCGGCAAGCACCGCGCGGGTGCGCCTCGCTCTCCAGCCAGTCTCGTCCGCAATCCACTGCGGGTCAGGCTCCACGCCCAGATGCTGCGTCGACAGCCACTGGTACTGCTTGCCAAGTGTCGCAAAAGGCTCGTCAAGTTCCGCCAGCGCATCGGCCGCCAGCAGACGATCGCCATCGGCCGCCTCGGCCCAGAACTCCAGAATCCTGCCGATGGGCAGATTCGAATCGCGGGCGCTGGCGCGCGCTTCCTCGATGTCATTGCGCAGCATGAAGTCAACGTAGCGCACCAGCTCCGCAAGCCAGTGCCGTTCGCCCGCTTCATGCAATTGATCGGCGATACGCCTCGCTTCCGAAAAGTCGCCATCGACCACAAGGACGTGCAGGGCCTCTGCCTGGACGCTGACTACCTCCCTCGCTCCGCTGGCCGCCTGAAGCAGCGATCGGGTGGCGGTAGCGGCATCGTCGCGCATCGACGCCACGCGGCCCGTCAGATAGGCGCCATACGTCTGGTCCTGCGCCAGCGAGGCGCAGGAAACAAGCGCACCCGCCACCAGCGGCAGAGACAGCCAAAGCCAGCGCCGCGGGCGCGTCGTCAATGCAGCGCGGGCTAGCATCACATGTTGGGATAGTTGGGACCGTCGCCGCCCTGCGGCGTGGTCCAGGTGATGTTGGCGGATGGGTCCTTGATGTCGCATGTCTTGCAGTGTACGCAGTTCTGGGCGTTGATGACGAAGGACGGCCCGCCCGGACCGTCGACCACCTCGTACACCCCGGCGGGACAGTAGCGCTGGGCCGGCTCGGCGAAACGCGGCAGATTGACCGCAACCGGCACCGACGGGTCGGCAAGCCGCAGATGCACCGGCTGGCCCTCCGCATGCCCCGTGCCCGAGAAGCTAACGTTGGTCAGGCGGTCGAAGGACAGCGCGCCGTCGGGCTTGGGATACTCTATGGGGCGGAAGCGACCAGCCTCGCCCGTGCTTTCGGCGTCCGACTTGGTGTGCCGTACCGTGCCGAACAGGGTACCGCCGAAGAGGCTGGCGAACCACATGTCGAGGCCGCCAAGAGCGAGGCCGCCAAGCAATCCGTAGCGCGACCACAGCGGCTTGACGTTGCGCACCGGGCGCAGGTCGCGGCCGACGGGTCCAGTCGCCAGCTCCGTCTGGTACGACTCCAGCACGTCGCCGGAACGCCCGGCGGCGATGGCGGCGGCGGCGGTCTCCGCCGCGAGCATCCCCGAATGCATCGCGTTGTGGGTTCCCTTGATGCGCGGCACGTTAACCAGGCCGGCGGCGCAGCCCACCAGAAGGCCGCCGGGAAACGCCAGGCGCGGAAGCGACTGCCATCCCCCCTCGGTGATGGCTCTGGCGCCGTAGGCGATACGCCTCCCGCCCGACAGCGCCGGGGCGATGGCCGGATGGTGTTTGAAACGCTGGAATTCCATGTAGGGATAGAGGTGGGGATTGGCATAGTCGAGGTGCACCACGAAGCCCACGGAGACCAGATTGTCTCCGAAGTGGTACATGAAGGAGCCGCCGCCCGCGCTATTGCCAAGCGGCCAGCCCATGGTGTGGGTCACCTGGCCGGGACGGTGGCTCTCGGCGGGCACTTCCCACAGCTCTTTCATGCCCAATCCGAACTTCGGCACGCCGCTGTCGGCGTCGAGGCCATGGCTGGCGATGATGACCTTGGCCAGCGACCCCCGGGCGCCTTCGGCCACCAGTATGTACTTGCCATGCACTTCGACGCCGGGCTCATAGGCTTCGGTTGGCGTCCCGTCAGCGCCAAGGCCAAACTCGCCGGCGACAACCCCACGCAGCGTACCCTCGCCGTCGAACACCGGCTCCGACACGGCGAAGCCGGGAAGCACGTCGACGCCCAGCTCTTCAGCGCGCTCGCCAAGCCAACGGCAGACGTTCCCCAGCGAGGCGATGTAGCATCCCTCGTTGTCCATCAGGGGCGGCATTAAGATGTTGGGCAGCCTCGCCGAGCCGGCCGGTCCCAGCACCAGAAACCGGTCCTCGCGCACCGGGGTCTCCAGCGGACAGCCGCTCTCGCGCCAGTCGGGCAGCAGCGCGTCGAGTCCCGAAGGATCGATCACGGCGCCGGACAGAATATGGGCGCCCACCTCGGCGCCCTTCTCCAGCAGGCACACCGTGAGACCGTCGCCTCCAATCTGCTTGAGCCGGATGGCGGCGGACAGACCCGCAGGCCCGCCCCCCACCACGACCACGTCGTAGTCCATGCGCTCGCGCGCGACGGATTCGGGCATTGCTTTCCACTCGCTGCCAGGGAACGGTACCATTTAATCCAACATGCGCCTTAGGGCAAACCGGCATCTTGGGCAGCAGGGCGATTCCCCCCCTCCCGCCGCATCGTCTATGCTCGACTCCGACCGCACCGGAGAGTCTTGCGCCATGCCCCAAACCCTGACCCGCGCGCAGGCGAAAACCATCATCGAATGGCAGATTGACTTCGGCGTCAGCGAGACGATCGCGGAACGGCCGGTCAGTTGCTTCGACAACGGTGCAAGGCGGCCGCGCCCAAGCCCCGCGAAGCCGGAATCCAGAAAGGCGCCCGAGAGCCGCCAGCCCACGACGGCGCAGCTGGCGGCCGCATGCGGGGACCTTGATTCCCTGTATCGGGCGATTCAGGACTACGAGGGATGCGCCCTGCGAAAGACGGCGCGCAATACGGTCATCGCCGACGGCGACCCCGCGGCGCGGGTCATGGTGGTGGGCGAGGCACCGGGAGCCGAGGAGGACGAGATCGGGCGGCCCTTCGTCGGCCGCTCCGGCCAGCTGATGGACGAGGCTCTGGCGCTTGTGGCCCTGGTCCGCGGCGCCGCCCGGCCCGCAGACGCCGTCTATATCAGCAACATCGTGTTCTGGCGGCCGCCCGGCAACCGCAATCCCACGCCCGAGGAGGTCGACCTGCTGCTGCCCTTCACCTTGCGGCACATCGCCCTGGCGAAACCGGAGATACTGCTGCTGCTTGGCAACGTCGCCTGCCAAAGCCTGCTGCGGGCGACCGAGGGCATCACCCGCCTGCGCGGCCAGTGGCGCGAGCTGCAGCCGGACAAGCAAGAGCCGCCGGTGCCGGTAATGCCGAGTTTCCATCCCTCGTTCCTGCTGCGCACCCCGCGCATGAAAAAGTTTTTCTGGAAGGATCTGCTGACGCTTCGCGAGCGACTGGACGGCGGCGCCGGAGAGGGAGGTACAGGATGACCGAAAGAGAGTTTGTCCCCGTGAGAATCGCTGTGCTGACGGTTTCGGACACGCGCGGCATGGAAGAGGACAAGTCCGGCGCGCTGCTTGCAGGCCGCATCGACGCCGAAGGCCATGTGCTGGTGGAGCGGGCGGTGGTCAAGGACGACGTCGACGCCATTGCCGGCCAGCTGCGGGCATGGGTCGAGCGTGCGGATATTGACGCCGTCATCTCCACTGGCGGCACGGGCCTGACCGGGCGCGACGTAACGGTAGAGGCCCACCGCAAGGTGTACGAGAAGGAAATCGACGGGTTTTCAGCGGCGTTTCACATGGTGTCGTGGGAGAGCATCGGTACCTCGACCATCCAGTCGAGGGCCTGCGCCGGCATCGCGGGCGGCACCTACCTGTTCGCCCTGCCCGGCTCGCCCGGCGCCTGCTGCGACGGCTGGGACCGCATCCTCAAGCCGCAGCTCGATGTCCGGCACCGGCCCTGCAATCTTGTGGAGATCCTACCGCGCCTGACGGAATGACGCCGACGCAGAGCGGTGCGTCACCCGACGATGTCGCGCTCCGCGAAGAAGAAGCCTATCTCCACAGCCGCTGTTTCGGCGGCATCGGAGCCGTGCACCGAGTTTTCGCCGATGGACTTCGCCAGCTCCTTGCGGATGGTGCCCGGCTCCGCCTCGGCGGGATCCGTGGCCCCCATGATTTCCCGGTTGCGGGCGATGGCGTTCTCGCCTTCGAGCACCTGCACCACCACCGGCCCCGAGCTCATGAAGTCGCACAGCTCGTCGTAAAACGGCCGCCCGCGGTGCACCTCGTAAAACGCCTCGGCGTCCCCCCGCGTCATGCGCAGCCGACGCTGGGCGACGATTCGCAGGCCGCCCTCTTCCAGCATGGCGTTGATCCGACCGGTCAGGTTCCGCGCCGTTGCGTCCGGCTTGATCATGGAAAACGTACGTTCAATGGCCATTGGCCTTCTCCTCTGCTTTGCGCCCTTTCGACGGGCGTGACTCGACCCAGTGGCCGCCTTCGTCCCGCGCCATCATCTTCGGCTCCAGACCGGCGGCCACGGCCGCCTTCCACAGTTTGCGCGCCGGACGGCGATCGCCGCCGACAATCACGCTGACGCGCTCGAAGTTACCCGCCTCGCTCCAGTCAAGCGACGCCTCGTCCTGCAGCAGCAGCCAGCGGGCGCCGTTCGGCGCCTCCATACCGGCGGAAACGTACACCGGCTGGCTGGCGGTGTGGCCGTCCTTTCTGGTGCCGTGGGCAAGGAAGCCGTCCCGCTGCCAGAGCCAGTTGCTGACCGCTTCCTCCTGCCGCTCGTCGACAACGCGCATCAGCACCCGCGTCCGGCTCTCCAGCGCCTCGCGCAGCAGCCCGACAAGCGTCCGCCCGCCATCGGACTCCGCCGTGTAAAACGACACTTCCGTCACTTCGCCTTGCCTCCGCTGGTCTTGCCGCCGCTGTCCTTGGCGCTTTTGCCGCCCTTGCCATCTTTGCTTCCCTGATAGGTGGCAACCAGACGGTCCAGGGTGCGCACCCCCCATCCCGTCGCGCCGGCAGGAGACAGGGGCAGCGCTTTCTCCGACAATGTGACGCCGGCGATGTCGATGTGGCTCCAAGCGGTGCCCTCGTCGATGAAGGCGTGCAGAAACTCCGCGGCCGTGATGGCCCCGCCCCACGGTCCGCTGGAGACGTTCTTGAGGTCCGCCACCCGCGACTTGAGGGTCTTGGCGTACTCCTTGCCCAGCGGCATGCGCCACAGGCCCTCGCCCTCGTCCTTGGCCGCCGCATCGAGCGCCGCCGCGAGATCGTCGTCGTTGGCGAAGTACCCCGCATTGACGGTGCCGAGGGCCACCACCATGGCTCCGGTCAACGTCGCCAGATTGACGATCCAGGCGGGCTTGTACTGCTTCTGCACCCAAGTCAGCAGATCGGCCAGCACCAGGCGACCCTCGGCGTCGGTGTTGATCACCTCCACGGTCCGCCCCGACAGCGACTCGACCACGTCGCCCGGACGCTGCGCGTTGCCGTCGGGCATGTTCTCCACCAGTCCGACTACGCCCACCACGCACTGCGGCGCCTTGCGCAGCGCCAGGGTCTTCATGACGCCGGCCACCACGCCCGCGCCGCCCATGTCCATGACCATCTCCTCCATACCTTTGGAGGGCTTGATCGAGATGCCGCCCGTGTCAAACACCACGCCCTTGCCGACCAGCGCCAGAGGGCGCCCCCCCTTGCCCGGCCAGCGCATGACCACCACCCGACTGGGGCGCACGCTGCCCTGACCGACCGCCAGCAGTGTACGCATGCCGATCTTCTCCAGCTTCGGCACGTCCAGCACGGTCACCTGGACGCCCAGCTTCGCCAGCTCCTTGAGGCGGGCTGCAAACTCCACCGGCCCCAGCAGGTTGGCGGGGTCGTTGACCAGGTCGCGGGTCAGGCCCACGCCGGCCATCGCCGCCGCCCGCGGCGCGAATGCCGTGGCCGCAGTCCCGCTGTTGGCCACCGCCACCTGCACCGGTCCCGGCTTGGGCTTCTTCGGCTCCTCGGGATCGCGGCCGATTTCCGTCTGCAGGCGCTCGTAGCGGTACGACCGCAGGCCGGCGCCGAGGGCGATTTCGGCGATCAGCTTCGCGTCGTCGACGGGCGCGAAGACCGTCCCCCCGCGCCGTCCAAACCGGGCCGCCGCCGCCGCGCCGGCCTTGCGCGCCGCCTCGCCGTCGAACTTGTCCCGCGGTCCGCAGCCCGCCACCGTCAGCTGGCGCGCGGCAAGCCCCGCCGGAAACCCCAGCGCCGCCGACTGGCCGGGACGGAGCCTGAACTCCCCCTCCTCCAGCATCCGCTTGACCGCGCCGCCGGCCGCCTGGTCCGCCGCCGCCGCCGCG